>NZ_CP114908.1:1646428-1975714 GCF_027497315.1 Solwaraspora sp. WMMA2059
CTCATTTGCAGGGTGCGGCATCGGGGAGGCCCGGAACCGGCGAATCGCTGAGATGCTGTGACCGAACTGCTGGGAAATGCGCGGAGGCGGGGTGGGCGGTCAGCTCCGGGCGGCGTCGGTCGCCGGCTCCAGCCGCAGCGCCACCGAGTTCATGCAGTAGCGCGCGTTGCGGGGGGTGTACCGCTCGCCGTCGAACCGGTGCCCGAGGTGCGAGTCACAGGTGGCGCAGCGCACCTCGGTGCGGACCATGCCGTGCGACCGGTCTTCGATGTAGCGCACCGACCCGGGCAGCGCCTCGTCAAAGCTCGGCCAGCCGCAGTGCGAGTCGAACTTGGTGTCACTGGTGAACAGCGGCGTGTCGCAGGCCCGGCAGTGGTACGTGCCGACCGTCGTGGTTTCGACGTACTCACCGGACCAGGGCGCCTCGGTGCCGGCCTGACGCAGCACCCGGAACTCCTCGGGGTTGAGCCGCGCCCGCCACTGCTCGTCGGTACGGGGCAGGGACGTCTTCTCGTCTGTCATGGTCACTACGGTACGGCGGTCCCGGCACCGCCGGCCGCCGATCAGCGGCCGGCTGGCCTAAGGTCGAGGGGTGACAGGGCAGAGCCGGAGTTCCCGGTCCGCGACCACCGTCGACGTGGCCGGCCGCCAGGTGCGGCTGAGCAGCCCGGACCGGGTGTGCTTCCCCGGGCCGGGGTACACCAAGCAGGACGTGTTCGACTACTACCTGGCCGTTGGTGACGGCATACTGCGCGCCCTGCGCGACCGACCCACCACACTGCAGCGCTTCCCGGACGGCGTCGACGGCGAGATGTTCTTCCAGAAGCGGGTGCCGGCCCGGGGCGTGCCGCCGTGGCTCCGTACCGCCGAGATCAAGTTTCCCAGTGGCCGTACCGCCGACGAACTCTGCCCGGCGGACCTGGCCCACGTCGCCTGGGCCGCGCAGATGGGCACCGTGGTGTTTCATCCCTGGCCGGTGCGGGCCGCTGACGTGGACCGGCCGGACGAGCTGCGGATCGACCTGGATCCGCAGCCGGGCACCGACTTCGCCGACGCGGTGGCGGCGGCGGGCGAGGTCCGGGCAATCCTCGACGAGCTTGGTGCCACCGGTTACCCGAAGACCTCCGGCGGCCGCGGGGTGCACGTCTACCTGCGGATCCAGCCGCGCTGGCTGTTCACCGAGGTACGCCGGGCCGTGATCGCGTTCGCCCGCGAGGTGCAGCGCCGCCGGCCCGACCTGGTCACCACGTCCTGGTGGAAGGAGGAACGGGGGCGAAAGGTCTTCATCGACTACAACCAGATGGCCCGGGACCGGACCATCGCCTGTGCCTATTCGCTGCGGGCGAACGCCCGCGCCACCGTCTCCACTCCGGTCACCTGGGACGAGTTGACCCGGGTCGAGCCGGACGACTTCGACCTGCGCACCGTACCGCCCCGGCTGGCCGCCGTCGGCGACCCGCACGCCGGGATCGACGACACGCCGTGGGACATCACCCCGTTGCTGGAGTGGGCCGACCGGGACGACCGCGACGGCGCCGGTGACATGCCGTACCCGCCGGACCATCCGAAGATGCCCGGCGAACCGATGCGGGTGCAGCCGTCCCGGGCCCGCCCGGTCACCGGCGACTGACCCGCCCGGGACCCGCGACGTCCGCCCGGCCCGGTGCCGTCCTGACCCCGGCCCGGTGCCGTCCGTCCGGCCCCAGGTCAGGACGGGCAGGTCAGGCCGTCGTCGGGCACCGTCAGATCGATCAGGTACGCGTCCACCGCGTCGGCTACGCAAGCCACCTGCGGGTATGCGGTGTGCCCGTCGCCCTGGTGGGTCACCAGCACGCCGGTGCCGAGCGACTCGGCCAGCCGCGGTGCCTGCTCGTACGGGGTGGCCGGATCACCGGTGGTGCCGACGACGAGAATCGGCGCGGCGCCGACCGCCGGCCCGACCGGGTACGGGTCGGCCGCGACTGGCCAGTTGACGCAGGCCAGCAGGCCGACGGCGAGCGCCGGACCGAACGTCGGATGCTGCCGGCGCCACTGCTGCTGCAACTGCCGGACCTCGTCGGTGCTCAGCGGCACCTCGGCGTCGGCGCAGTTCACCGCCAGGTTGGCGGCGAACAGGTTGCCGTACCGGCCGTCGTCGCCGCGACCGGTGTAGCCGTCGGCGAGGTCGAACACCGGGCCCGGGTCGCCGTCCCCCAGATCGGCCAGCGCCCGGCCCAGCCGTGGCCAGCCGCTGCGGTCGTACAGCGAGGCGACCACGGCGTAGAAGATCCAGCCGGCGGTGGCCGTCCGGCCGGTCGCCCCGGTGACCGGCTCCTGCCGGGCCCGGTCCATCGCCTCGGCCAGCGTGCCGGAAGGGTCGGCGCTGATCGGGCAGTCAGCCGGTGCGCCGGAACACCACCGGCCGAAGGCGGCAAAGGCCCGTTCGAAACCGGCGGCCTGGCTCAGCGACCCGGCGACCGGGTCCTGCCCCGGGTCGATCGCGCCGTCCAGCACTAGCGCGCGGACCCGGTGCGGAAACAGGTGCGCGTAGGTGGCTCCCAGCAGGCTCCCGTACGAGTAGCCGAGGAAGGTCAGCTGGTCGTCGCCGACCGCCGCCCGCACCGCGTCGAGGTCCCGGGCTGTCTGATGGGTGGAGTACGCGGTGAGCCGCTCGCCGTAGCGCGCCGCGCAGCCGGCCGCGACCCGTTGGCTGAGCGCGGCGGCCCCGGCGAAGGCAGCCGGGTCACGGGGGTCCGGGTCCGCCCCGAAGGTGGCGTCCCAGTCACTGTCGGCGACGCAGTCGACGGCGGCGGACCGGCCCACCCCGCGCGGGTCGAAGCCGACCACGTCGAACCGGCGCAGCACTGTCTCCGGTAGACCGCCGAGGCGTTCGCCCAGTGCCAACCGGGCGGCGGCGTCCACCCCGGAGACGCCGGGCCCGCCCGGGTTGACCACCAGGGTGCCGATGCGGTCCTGCTGCCGGTCGGACCGGGCCCGGATCAGCGCGACTGGAAGGGTGCCGGCGGCGGAACCGGCGGCCCAGTTGACCGGTACGTCGATCGTGGCGCAGTCGTAGCGCAGCCCGTCGGGTGGTGGGCCGTACCGATGCGTAGTCGACTCCGGGCAGGGCTGCCAGTGCGGCGGTGAGTCGGGCCCGCTGGTCGCCCCGGGGTCGGGCCGCGCCGCCGTGCACCCGGTCAGGCCGACCAGCGAACCGACCACTGCGGCCGCGATGGCGGACAGCCAGCGGTGCCGGCCATCTGTCTGCCAGCGGCGCCGGCTCGCGGGGATCCGGCGGCGTCGGCTCACTGCTGGCTGGTCGGGTCGCCGGCCAGCACCCGGTGCACGTCGAAGCGGACCGGCCGGTCCAGCTGGTCGTACCGGCAGGAGGCCGGCTCCCGATCGGTACGCCAGCGCTGGAACCGTGCGGTGTGCCGGAACCGGTCGCCCTCCATCGCGTCGTAGGCGACCTCGGCGACCAACTCGGGCCGCAGCGGCTGCCACTCGAGGTTCTTGCCGCCGCTCCACCGGCTCGGCGCGCCCGGAATCCGCTGGCCGGAACCGTCGTCACCCGACCCCCACGGGTGGTCGGCGGCAGTGGTGCGCAACGGTGCCATCTCGTCGACGAGCTCCGCGCGTCGGGCGGCGGTGAACGACGCGCACACGCCGACGTGGTGCAGCACCCCAGCGTCATCGAAGAGCCCGAGCAGTAGTGATCCGACCACCGGGCCGGACTTGTGCCAGCGGAAGCCGGCGACGACCACGTCGGCGGTCCGCCCGTGCTTGACCTTGAACATCGTCCGCTTACCGGGCTCGTAGCGCAGCTCCGCCGGCTTGGCGATGACGCCGTCGAGGCCGGCGCCTTCGAAGATCTCGAACCAGCGACGGGCGGTGCCCGGTTCGGTGGTCACCGGGGTCAGGTGCACCGGCGCGGTGACCGCCGCCAGCGCGTCGGCCAGTCGGGCCCGACGGGTGGTGAACGGCTCGTCGAGCAGGACCTCGTCGCCCAGCGCCAGCAGGTCGAAGGCGACGAAGGAGGCCGGGATCTGCTCGGCGAGCAGCCGTACCCGGGAGGCCGCCGGATGGATCCGTTGGCCGAGCAGGTCGAAGTCGAGCCGGGACCGCCCAGTCTCCGCCCGGATCACCACCAACTCGCCGTCCACCACGATCCGGGGCGGCAACTGCTGCCGGGCCTGCTCGATGACCTCGGGGAAGTACCTGGTCAGCGTCTTACCGCCGCGGCTGGCCAGCTCGACCTGGTCACCGTCGCGGAAAATGACGCAGCGGTAGCCGTCCCACTTGGGCTCGTAGCTCATCCCCGGTGCGACTGGCAGCGTCGCGACCGGTTTCGCCAGCATCGGCTCGATCGGTAGGGCGATCGGGAAAGTCACCCACCCAGTGAACCATCCCGGTCCGACGATCCGCGGGACCGCCGGACCACGGCACGGACCCGGCGGAACACCGGCCGGACCGGGCGGGCCAGCCACGGCAGCCGGCGTGCCGCGCGTTGGTACAGCGGCTGGGCCGCCGCCCGCAGCTGCTGGCGGGTCGTGGCGAGCTGGCGGTGCGTCGTATCGAGCTCCGCCCGGGCGGAACGCAGCTGCTGTTCGAGCTCGGCGAGGCGGGCCGCGCTGATCGTCGCCATCAACTCGTGACCGGTGACCGGCTCGCTGCGGCCGTCCTCGCCGCGTACCAGCCAGGGGCGGTCACCGTATACGTCGATCTGATGGCCGGCCAACGGTACGTCGCCTTTCTCCAGCCCGTTCGGAAACTGCTCGGCGAACATCGCCCGGCAGTGTTTCGCCTGGTCGGCCGAGGTGGCCAGGATCAGCTTGTTGGGCACCAACACTGCGGGCACCAGGCTGCCGCCGTCGCCGAGGTAGCTGAACAGGCCGGTGATCACGCCGAGCCAGTGCCGGTTGAGTACGTCGTCGAGCACCACCAGCCCGTCGTCGACCACGGTCCGCTCGGCGATCCGCAAATCGTTCACCGTGATCTGATCGGTGTGGCCGCCGTCGATGGAGAAGATCCGGAAGCGGCGCCCGGCGGCGACGAAGCCGGCCTGCTCCAGGTCGAGACTTGACGACTGCACGATGTCGACGTTGTCGCCGGCGCCGTAGGTCGTGAGGTTCTGTTCGAAGATCTCCCGGTCACCGCGTCCGGACTGGTCGAGGTTGGCGGCCTGGTCGTCGAAGACGTCGATGGCGACCGCCCGCTGATCCGCTGGCAGATCCAGAGCGAGGCACAGGAACGACTTGCCGTGGTGGATGCCGATCTCGGCCACGTCGCCGCTCACCCCGGCCTCGCGCTGAGCGGCCCGTACGCCGCTGAGGTACACCGCGGTCGAAACGTTCAGCCAGCCCTTGACCTGGTGCAGACCGGTCCGCAGGTAGCTGGCGGTCCGCTCAGGCAGGACCGGTGTGAACGCTGTCATGGTGGCAGACCATACCGCTGATTACCGCAGCGACAAACGGTCGATCGGAGGACAATCCAGGTGACCGCACCGGCCGTCCTGGTCGGTGTCCTGCTCCGCTCGTCGGCGCCGCCGCCGTGGTGGCCGTACGGGAAAGGCGGATCGCATGCCCAGCTTCACCTATCCGCAGGCCGGCGCCACCGCCGTGCTGCGCGACCAGACCGGATCGGTCCGGCGGTCCGTACCGCCGCTGCCGGCGGGCTACCGCCATCTGCGGTCCCGTAGCCGACTGCGGCCCGGCAGCTTCCCGATGGCGGCCGAGGCGGTGCTCACCTGGCGGATGCACCGGGCCGCCGGTGCCCGGGTGGCGGCGTCGGCTCCCCGCGCCGAGGCCGGTGTGCTGGTGACGGTCGGTCTCGGCGTCGGGCCGCTGCGGATCGCCGCGCCGTGCGCGGTGGTGTGGGCGGTCGACGAGCCGGACCTCGCCGGATTCGCGTACGGCACCCTGCCCGGCCATCCGGCCAGCGGCGAGGAGGCGTTCCTGGTGCACCGCGACGACGACCGGGTGTGGCTGTCGGTGGTGGCGTTCAGCCGGCCGGTGGCGCCGCTCATGCGGCTGGCCGGCCCACTGGGTGCGCTGGCACAGCGGGCCTACGCCCACCGGCTGGGCACCGCACTGCGCCGGCTCACCCGCTGACCGCCAACGGCACGCCGGCCGGCGGCGGGTCAGTAGGCGGCGAAGGAACGGACCGGGGCCCGGGGCCCGAACCGGGGCGCCCGTACCCCGGCCAGCTCCAGCAGCAGACAGACCCGACCACGGTGCCCCCGGAACGGCTCCAGTAGTTCGAGCATCCGGGTGTCGGTTGCGCGGGCCTCGCCGGCCAGCGCCCAGGCCACCGTGTTCGGCAGGTGGTAGTCGCCGACGCTCACCGCGTCGGCCGCGCCGAACGCCACCCGGACCACCTCGGCGGCGGTCCACGGGCCGATCCCGGGCAGCGCGGTCAACCGCCGGGTGGCCGTCTGCGGGTCGGCGCTGTCCGACAGCCGGTCGGCGACCGCCGCCGCGCCGCACAGGGCCTGCGCCCGTCGTTGCTCGATGCCCAGCGGATGCAGCGACCAGTACGGCGCGGCGGCGAGGGCGGTCGGCTCCGGGGCGACCCAGAGATCGGCGACCGGGCCGGGAGCGGGTTCGCCGAACCGGCGGACCGTCGCGGCGTACCCGCGGTACGCCTCCGCGCCGGTCACCTTCTGTTCCAGCACGGCCCGCAGCAGCCGGGCGAACACCTGCCCGGTGGCCGGGAGCCGGACGCCGGCGTAGCGGCGGACCACCGCCGCGACGACCGAATGCCGGCGGGCCAGCGGGAGGAAGTCGGACACGTCGTCGCGGAGTCCGGCGACCGCGTCGGCGATGTCGCAGATCTGGCTGGCCCCGGGGCCGTAGCCGGCGGCGACGAGGTCGCCGCCGCGTCGGCGTAGCGCCAGGGTCGCCGGCCCGTCCGGGGTACGGGCGGTCCACCAGAAGGTGTCCGCCAGCCAGCGGGCGCACGGGTCGTGCCGTCCCATCGCCAGCGGCCGCGCCGAGCCGGCCAACTGGTAGCCCTCCGGCGGCCGCAGCACCCGGACCCGTGCCGGTGCGGCACCGGTTGCATTGAGCGTGGCCGCTGCTGTCTCCGCGGCCTGCCTTTGCTCGACCATGCCGGTCACTGTGCCAGCAGCGGCGGACAGCATCGACGCCGGGACGAGCCCGCAGCTCGTCCCGGCGTCGGATCGCCCTACCCGGGTCACCGGCGGCCACCGCCGCCGATGCCAGCCGACCTCATCGGGTGACGACCACCCGGACCACGTCGAAGGCGGGGATCTGGTTGGCCCGCTGCATCATCGGTACCCGGTGGGAACCGTCGCCGGCCCACGACGCGCACTGGGCGATGCCGGGGCCGGGCAGGCCGGGCACCTCGACGGTGACCTCGTCGGCGCCGGCGCCACCCCGACCGTCCTCGGTGGCCACGAAGAACGCCGGGACCGGGCCGGGCTCGGGAGCGCTGCGCCTACTGGTCAGCATCCGGCATGCGGTGTGGAAGTGCCCCCGGGTCAGACCCTCCTCGGTGAGGAACGAGCTTTCCAGGTAGTAGCCGCCCTGGCCGGCCGGCAGGAATCGGTCACGTACCAGGTTGCGGGTGCTGATTCGCAGGGTGAACGGTTGGTTTGCGCGTACCCGGTTGGGTGACGAGATGATCATCAGCTGCGGGTTGGTGTCCGCGTCACCGACCTCGCCGAACGCCGTACTGACACACCGCTCGCCGTCCTGGAAACCCTCGTGCGGGGCCAACGAACTGTCGGTGCAGTCGTCGCCGAGGATCTCCAACCCGGCCGGCGGATCGTCCGGCGCGTCGGGCTCTTCGCCGGGGGCGGGGGAGTCCTGGCACTGGTCCGGGCCCCGCTGGCCGTCACCCCAGTGGTGCCGTACGCCGTTGCTGTCCACGGTGGTCCCGGTGTCGGCCGGATCGACCGACTCGCTCGGGCTCACGCAGACAGCGGCGGCCCGGTCGCGGTCCCGCTCGCGGTCCCGGTCGCCGCGGGTCCCGGCGGACGAGATCTGGGTCACCGCCACCACGCCGCCGAAGACCGCCAGCATCGTGGTCACCGCGATGACGCGGTTGCGGGTGCTGCCCGCCGATTCGCCCCGGCGTGCCGGCTGGTCGCTGGTACGCCTGCGGCGCTGTGGGCTGTTCACGTGGTGCCACCTCTTTCGTCGAACGCCAATTGGTCGTCCGGGTGCAACGCAGTTGATGATGGCTGTGGTTCGCCACTGCCGTCGACCGTATGGATGTCACTCCACAACAGTCAACAATCCTTGGGCCAACTACGGAACACTTAGGAGGCACTTAATACGGGCTTCAAGAACCGGCTCGAGGCGCCGGTGGCGGGTCCACCAAAAACGTGGCGGCGGCCGGCCGCGCCCTCCCTGGCAACGACCGGCCGCCGCGATTCACAGGCGCCCTGAAAGAGTCAGTAGTCGTAGTCGCCCGAGTCCTCAGAGTCACTGTCGAAGCTGTCCGAGTCCTCGCTCTGCGAGTCCTTGCTGTCGTCGAGGCCCTTGATGTTGTCGCGGCCGTCACCGTCCGGCACCGCAATTGGCTTCGGGGTGCCCTCCGGCAGGCACTCCAGGTTCTTCGTGCCGTCCGGCTGCACGACGTACCAGGTGCCGCCGACACCCTGGCCCTTCCAATCGCCGGGCTTCTCGTCACCGGCGTAGTAGTAGATCGGCCAGCCGTCGATGGTCAGTTGGCGGGTGCCGTCCGGCCGGTTCACCGTGCCGACCAACTCCTCGTCCACCCCGGACAGAATGGGGTCGCCGTCGGTCAGCGCCGGCGGCCAGATCTTGGCGCAGTCACCCTCGCAGTTCGAGGTCGCGGGGTCGTTGGAGTCCTCCTCGAAGCGGTAGAGCAGCCAGCCGTCCTCGTCGGTGACCACGTCACCCATCTTGTCGACGGCCTTGCCGACCAGTTCCTTGGTGAGGTCCTCGTCGGCGACCTCGACCGCGATGTCCTCGGTGTCTACCGGCTCGGGCGCGGCCGACGCCGCGTTCGCCGCGTTGACGACCGGCTGGGCCTGAGCGCCGCCAAAGTCGTCCGGGTTGTAACCTGCCGGGGCGCAACCCGGCAACACGAGTGCCGCCAGCGCGCCTGCGACTATGACGGTCCGCTTTCCCAGTGCCACGTGCCCTCCCTCATTCGTCCACATCGGGCTTCATCAAGGAGTACGCAGCACATCTCGGATTGGATCGGTATTCCCGAGTGCAGAATTTCACAGCCCGGCGTTGAACCGGGTCGTCGGGTGCTGCGTGCGGCCAGCCGTTGTCGTGCCGATCAGCAGCAGAATACGCCGGTCATGGGCAGAGAGAGACGCAGCGACGATCAGAGACAGAACAGCCCGTGGGTATCCGTAAACTCGGGAACCCACGGGCTGCACGTACATCGAATCTGCTGGCGCAGATGTCGCGACGCCTGTTCGTAGCGCACGTCAGGAATGGACGTCGACCCTCCGCTCAGACCGGTACCGCTCAGACCGGTACCGCTCAGACCGGTACCGCTCAGACCGGTACCGCTCAGACCGGTACGGTGACGATCGCGGTGGCGACCCCGGACTGGTCGACCGCCTGGAACTGGATCCGTTCGATGTCGTCCCGAGGCACCGCCGTCGACGTGCTCAGCAGCAACGGCGCGGGCTGCTCCGCGGTGCCGTACCCGGCGTCGGGCACCGTCCAGGTGGAGAGCACCTCCGCAGTGCCGGAGGCCCGCAGCACCACGATCCGGCACTGCATCGGTCCCGGTACGCGGCGCAGCGCGAACGACACCTGGGTGCCCCAGTCGGCTTCCTCCAGCACCACGTCCGCCTCCACCCCGGTGGTGGCGTCGACCGCGTTGAACTTCTCGCCAGTGACCTCCGGACCACCGACCCCGGACTGCGGATCGACCGGTGACGGGCTGGTCGAGACCGACGTCTGCGGCCCGGCCTGCGGTGTCGCCGATCCGCCTGACCAGGTCGACCCGGCGAAGAACGAGAAACCGGTGAGCGTCGCCATCAGCACGAACCCGGCGGCGATCTGCAGCGGTCGGCCGGCGAACAGCCGCCGGGACCTACCGGCGCGGCCGAGCGGACGGACCCGACCGTGGTCGCGAAGCTGGTCGGCGTCGGACCGTACGGTCGGCCGGATCGGCACCGGCGCGCCGCCGTCGTCCGCCCCACCAGCCCGGTTCACACCGGTGGGGCCGGACTGAGGGAGGACGGGGCTGTCCTCCAACTGGTCGATGTCGACGGTGGACATCAACCCGACGATCGGAATGAGTGACTCCAGCTCCGCGGCGCAGGCCCAGCAGCCGGCGAGATGCTCCTCGAACAGTTCGACGTCGTCGGCGTCGAGCGCACCGATCGCGTACGCTCCGACGTCCCAGTGGGCGGACCGTGTCATTCTGTAACCCCCCGCTGTTGCAGCGCCGTCCGCAGCGCTCGTAGCGCGTAGTAGACCCGCGACTTGGCGGTACCCAGTGGCAGCCCCAGCTCCGCGGCAGCCTCCGGCACCGTGCGGCCGCGGAAGTACGTCTCGACCAGGATCTCCCGGTGCGGCTGGCTGAGCGTGCGCAACGCGTCGGCGACAGTCATCTGCCGCAGCACCTGATCGGTGCCGTCGGACTCGGCGAAGCTCTCCAGGTCCCGGTCGTACTCCTCTGTCGGGCGGGCCTTCTCGCTGCGGTGGTCGTCGATCGCGATGCGCCGGGCGACGGTCACCAGCCACGGTCGCAGCGACGCCTGGCCCTGCGCGCCGAGCCGGTGGGCGTTGCGCCACGCCCGCAGCAGTGTCTCCTGGACGATGTCCTCGGCTCGTTGCCGGTCCCCCCCGGTGAGCCGTAACACGAATCCCAGCAGCGGCCGGGCGTGCTCTGCGTACAGTGTGCGGACGAGATCGTCCCCGTGGCTGGATTCCGCCGTCCCGGCCTGTTGCCGGCTTCCTGCGGTCCGTGGCGTCACCGGCTCATCATCGCGCTCGGCCGCCCTCCCGTCGATGCTCTGCCAACGTTGCGTGCTGCGGGCCATGGCCGAACCATTGCCGGTCAGACCCGGCCGGGTCCTCTCCGCCTGCCAGCCGCTGGCGACCGCGTACATCGCAGGACCTCCATCCGACGTCGACATGGCCCGCGGCTGGGGGCCCACCCCGAGGTACGGAGCCGGCCGGCGGACGGATCAACGCCCGCTCGGAAAAATTCCATCCGGCGGCGGCGGCGAAGGCTGCGCGGTTGCGTCGGCGATCGGCGACGCCGTCGCGATCAACCGGTCCAGCGCCGCGCCGTGCAGCACCCGGCTGGGAAACCAGTCACCGGCGGCCCGCCGGGCCAGGTCCCCGACGGCCGGTACGGCGCGTCCGGCGACCACCACCAGGTTGCCGTACCGGCGCCGCCGCAGCACCGCCGCGTCGGCGACCAGGCAGATGCCGGGCAGCACCTGCCGTACCGATGCCAGATGTCGACGGGCCCAGCCCAGCGGCGGCCCGTCCGCCACGTTGGACAGCAGCTGGCCGCCGGGCACGAGCACCCGGGCGACCTCGGCGGCGAACTCGACCGAGGTCAACCGAGCCGGGGTACGGGCACCGGCGAACACGTCCGCGACCACCAGGTCGTAGCTGTCCGTGCGGGCCTGTTCGACGGCGGCCCGCGCGTCACCGACCCGGATCCGCAGGTTGCGGTCGGCCGGCCAGGGCAGTTCGCGGCGGACCAGCTCGGTCAACGCGGCGTCGATCTCCACCACCCGCTGGCTGGACCCGGGCCGGGTGGCGGCCAGGTAGCGCGGCAGGGTCAGCCCACCGCCGCCCAGGTGCAGCACCCGCAGCGGGGCGCCGGCCGGGGCGGCCAGGTCGATCGCCGCGGCCATCCGGCGGACGTACTCGAACTCCAGGTGCGTCGGATCGTCGAGATCGACGTGGGACTGCTGGGTGCCGTCCAACAGCAGGGTGTACGCCCGCCGCCGGTCCGGGTCCGCAACGAGCTGCGCGGTGCCGGTGTCTACCTGGACCGCGGGCGGTGCTGTCCTGCGGGTACGGCCCATCGGCACAGTATGCCGGTCACCGCCACGCCGGATTCTCCTGCCCGGCTGCGGAGAGGCTGAGCGCCCGGTGCAGCAGCCGGGCGTCGCCGAGCATCGCCCGCAGCCGTCGCTCCAGCCCGGCGATCGGCACCAGGTTCTGCGGTGCGCGGGGGTCCTTGTACGGGGCCGAGGCGAACCGGGGCAGCGTCGCCAGCGACAGGTCGGCCAGCGCGATCGCCGCCTGCGGCGTCAGGTCGGGCCGGCACTCCACCCGGACGATGCCCGCCCAGGGCGCGCCCCGAGGCCCAGGCAGCCGCAAGTACCACGAGTAGCTGCGCCACCGGGTGCCGCGCAGGAAGACCGGGCTGCGTTCCGCCGGCCGCAGCGCGGTCACCACCGGGATCAGCCCGGCCGGCAGGTACGGCTGGCGCTGGGACTTGACGTAGCCGATCGTGTTCGAGAGCCGTCGCCCGCGCAGCGGACCGTCCACCACCAGCAGATCCGCCAGGTCATCCGCGCCGTCGGCGCGGGCCTGCTCGGAGACCGCGATCTCCAGCGCGGCCAGCGCCGGCTGCACCGCCTGCGGCAGTACGGCCGGATCCGGGTCGACGACCCGGCGCGCCGGGTAGTGCACCCGCCCGACGACCAGGTCGGTGGCGGCGGTGCTCGGCGTGAACAGGCCCCGTTCGGTGCGGGCTCCGGCCAACCGGGCCGCCCCGCGTCGCAGGTCGCAGCGCACCACCCCGGCGGCATAGGAGGCAGCCAGCGCCGGGTACGAGACCCCGTCGGGCTCCTCGCTCCACAACGAAGCGTCGATCCGACGCACCCCGTCGACCAGCAGCACCACGTCCGGTGCGCGCACGTCCGCCGGCTGACGCAACGGCCGCCACGCCGCCGGATCCAGCTCCACGGCGAGGTCGGCGGCGTCCTGGCCGTCGTCGGCGGCACCGGGGCCACCCGGGTCGGCTGCCTCGAACGACGTGCCGTAGCCGGGCTGCCAGCCCTCGACGAACCAGCGGATCCCGGTGGCCGGCCGGCCCGTCACGGTCGCGGTCACAGCCCGCTCCGCCGGACCCGGGCCGTACGGGCGTCCTTGCTGACCTCGAACCGGACCGGTACCCGCTCGGCCAGCGCCGGAACGTGGGTCACCAGGCCGACCATCCGGTCACCCCGGGCGGCGAGCCCTTCCAGGGTCGCGGCGACGGTGTCCAGGGTGGCCGCGTCCAGCGAGCCGAAGCCCTCGTCCAGCACGATCGACTCCAGACTGGCGGCGCTGGCCGACATCCCGGCCAGTTGCTCCGACAACGACAGTGCCAGCGCCAGCGACGCCTGGAAGGTCTCCCCGCCGGACAGCGTGCGTACCCCGCGCCGCAGTCCGGCGTCGTGGTGGTCGACGACGAAGAACTCACCGGCGTCGTGCACCAGCTCGTACTGACCGGAGGAAAGCTCCCGCAGGATCCGCGACGCGCCGTCGACCAGCAGATCCAGTGCCTCGACCAGCAGCCAGCGCTCGAAGTTGTTGGCCCGTAGATGCCCGGCCAACGTTCGGGCCAACTGGGCCTGCCGCTCCTGGTCGGCCCGCCTGCCGCGCAACTCACCCGCCTGGGCGAACCGTTCGGTGACCCGTTCCTGGTCGGTCTGCGCCCGCTGGACCGCCAGCGCGGCCGCCTGCCGGTAGCCGGCCGGATCGGCGCCGGCCGGCGGCGACAGTCCGGCGGCGACGAACAGCTCGTCGATGTCGGCGGCGACGCCGCCGGCCGTGTCCCGGGCCGAAGCCAGCCGATCGTCCGCCTCGGCCCGCGCCGCGCGGCGCTCGGCGAGCAGTTGATGCGCCCAGTCGGTCAACAGCGTCCACGCCGCGGCCAGATTGGTGCGGTCGGCGGCCGGTGGCGCCAGCCGGGCGACGGCGTCCCGGCCGGCGTCGAACTCCCGCCAGCCGGCCTGCAGCCGCTGTTCGCCGGTCACGGCGGCGCGCTGCGCCTGGCGGGCCGCCTCCCGGGCGCGGCGGACCTGGCCACCGGCGTCGTCGAGGGCGCGCTGCAACCGGTCGACCGTGGCCAGGTCGGTGCGCAACGCCTCGGCACCGGGCGAGTCGGACAACCGGGCGTCGAGCTGCGCCAGCCGGGCGGTCAGCTGCTCGGCCCGTACCCTGGCCCGGTCGACGGCCCGTTCCACCCCGCGCAGCGACTGCTCGGCGTCGGCGACCGCCTGGCGGGCCTGGTCGGCGGCGGCCCGGGCGGCCTGACCGGCGGACTTCGCCTCGGCGACCCGGGACCCGGCCGGCACCGGCGGCACCGTGCCCACCGGCTGCGCGCAGACCGGACAGTCCGCCCCGGCGACGAGATCGTGGCGTAGCGCGGCGGCCAGGTCAGCGGACTGCGCCTCCTGGTACGACTGCCGGGCGCGGTCCAACTCGCGGTCCGCCGCCTCGGCGGTGGACCGAGCCGACCGCAGCGCCGCCTGGCTGGCGACCTGCTCGGCCTGCGCGGCGGCGAGCGCCGGAGCCAGCTCGGCCGATTCGGCGGCGACCCGGTCCCGTTCAGCGTGTGTCTGCAGCAGCAGCCGTCGGTCGGCCGGGTCACCGATGGCGGCCAGCTCGGCGCGGACCTTCTCCTCGCGTTCCTCCGCGTCTGCGACGGCCCGGTCCGCGTCGGCGGCGGCGACCCGGGCGGCCGCCGCCTGATCGGCCAGCCGGGCGGTGGCCGCCGGGGCGGCGACGCCGGCCAGCAGCCCGATCTCGCTGTCGAGGGCCGTCACCTGGTCGGCTGCGGTCGCCACCGCCTGCTGGGCCTGCGTCAACCGGGGCAGCGCGGCGTCGACGGCCGTCGCCAACGCCCGCATCGCGTCGACCTGACGCGCCGCGGCCGCCACCGCCGCTTCGTCGGCGTCGCAGAGCCCGCCGAGCAACTGGTCCACCGCCGCGACCGCCGCCTCGGCGGCCCCCGCCCGGGCGGTGGCCCGCTCCCGGACCCGTTCGTAGACGTGCAGCCCGAGCAGGTTGACCAGGATCTGCTGTCGGGTTGCCGGCTTGGCGTGCAGGAAGTCGGCGAACCGGCCCTGCGGCAGCAGCACGCAGGTGGTGAACTGCTCGTACGGCAGCCCGACCGCGTCCAGCACGGCCTGCTCCATCTCGGCGGGCGTGCCGGCCAGCACCTCGCCGAGATCGTCCGGGCTCATCCCGGTGTCCAGACGGGTCACGTCGAACCCGGGCGGCATCATCTGCAGGCCGGCGTTGCCGGTCTTGACCGCGCCGCGCGAGTCGCGACGGATCACCCGGGTGGCGACGTAGCGACTGCCGGCGCTCTCGAACACCAGCCGCACCCGGGCCTCGGTGGCCGACGGTGCCAGCGCGGATGCGATTCCCCGGCTGCTGCCCCAGCGCGGCACCACCCCGTACAGGGCGAAACAGATCGCGTCGAGGATGCTGGACTTGCCCGATCCGGTCGGTCCGACGAGGGCGAAGAAGTCGGCGTCGGTGAAGTCGACCGTGGTCTCCTCTCGGAACACGGTGAATCCGGCCAGGTCGAGCCGCAGCGGTCTCACGAGGAGGTCACCTCCTCGTACAGCGTGTCGAACAGGGTCCGTACGTCGTCGTCGCCGTGCCCGCGCGCGTCGAGGTAGTCGGCGAACAGCTGTCCGGGTGCCCGACCGGCCCGCTGTGGGGTGTGCGTCGCACCGGCGGCGGACGCGGCCCGGGTGAACTCCGGGTCGATGCGCACGTCCAACGCCCGGGGCAGCAGCGCCTGCACCTCTTCGCGCAGCCCGGCCCGGGGTGCCTCCCGGATGAACACCCGCAGCCAGGCGTCGCCGTGCTCGCCGGCGGCCAGTTCGTCGAGGGTGCCGTGGACGGTGCGCAGCGGGGTCGCCGCGTCCACCGGCACCTCGCGGACCCGGGCGGCGGTGCTGGCGGTGACGTCGACGATGCTGACCGATCCGACGTTGTCCTCCTCGCCGAAGTCGATTGGCAGCGGACTGCCGCTGTAGCGCACCGGGCAGGGCGCTTCGAGCTGCTGGGCGCGGTGCAGGTGGCCGAGCGCCACGTAATGCGCCCCGGTCGGGAAGACGGTGGCCGGTACGGCGTACCCGAGGACGGTGTGCACCTCCCGCTCGCCGCCGCCGGACCGCCCGCCGATCACGGTCAGGTGGGCGGTGATCAGATCCACCACGCCCGGCTCGCCGAACCCATCGGTGAGCCGGGCCAGCACCCGTGCGATGTGGTCGGCGTACGTCTGGTTGGCCTCGGCCGCGGTCAGCTGGTACATCTCGGTAGCCCGGACGGCGTACCGCTGGGACAGGAACGGCAGCGCGACCAGCCGCCACGGTTCGCCGTCGCCGGTGGTGCCGGTGATCACATGTTCGTCCGGGTTGTCCCGGACGGCGCCGCGCAGGGTGATGCCGGCGGCGTCGGCCCACGGCCGTAGCGCGTCCAGCGCGGCCCCGTTGTCGTGGTTGCCGCCGATCGCCACCACGTCGGCGCCGGTGCCGCGTAACGCGGTCAACGCCCGGGTGACCACCCGGGTGGCGTCGGGTCCGGGAGCGGAGGTGTCGTACAGGTCGCCGGCGACGATCACCAGGTCCGGGCGTTCGGCACGGGCGATCTCGACGACCCGGGCGAGCACCTGGATCTGCTCGGTCAACCGAGCCTGTCCCTTGAGGACCTTGCCGACGTGCCAGTCGGAGGTGTGCAGGATCCGCATCCGGGGGAACCTCCTCGACCTCAGGGTCAGAACGGCTAGAACGGTCAGAACGGGATGTCGTCGTCGGCCGAGGACCGACCGCCGACCACCGCGAACGGGTCGGCGGCCTGCACGATCGAGCGCAGCGTGCCCGACGGTGCGTCGCCGGCCTCCGACGAGCGGGTGGCCCAGGCCGGGAACGGGAACTCCAGGCAGAGCGGGACCGGGATGTCCGGCTGGTTGACGAACATCGTGCCCGGCTTGGCCAGCAGCACCCGCTGCCGCTGTACCGCCGGCAGGAAGCCGTACTCCGGCCGGGACGCCTCGGCCGGGTCGAGCCGGCCGACCACCCGGACCGCCGAGTTGGTGACGATCCGCCGCTCCACCTCGCTGGCGGTCTGCTGGGCACCGATCAGGATCACCCCGAGCGAGCGGCCCCGCTCGGCGATGTCGAGCAGCACCTCCTTGATCGGTGACGACCCGTCCCGGGGGGCGTACTTGTTGAGCTCGTCGAGCACGACGAAGAGCAACGGCTTGGCGGTACCGGCCCGTTCCTTGCGGTCGAACTCGTTCTTGAGCGTCACCCCGACCACGAACCGCTGCGCCCGGTCCGGCAGGTTGTGCAGGTCGACCACGGTCACCTGGGCACTGTCGTCGGTGCTGATCTGGTGCGGCCGTCGGGTGGCCAGGTCGCCCCGGATCAGCCGGGCCAGGTCGCGTTTGCTGCCGATCAGCCGGCGGGCGAACGCGTTCACCGTACCCATGCCGACCGCCGAGCCGGCCCAGGCCGATCGGGTCTCCTCGTCGCCGAGCTGGTCGACGATGTGGTCGACCAGATCCCCGTACGAGCCGATCCGCCGGCCGTCGATGCTGATGCCGCCGTCGGCGGGTTGCGCGTGCCGGCGCAGGTACGCGGTGACCGCGTGCACCACCATCGTGTACTGCTGGCGTTCGTCGTCGGCGTCGGCGAACACGTACGGCAGCAACTGCTTGTCGCAGAACTCGGCGACGGTCCAGTAGAAGCTGTCCACGCCGGTGAGCCGGCTCTGTACGTCGGGGGTGCCGGAGGCATCGCCGGCCCGGGGCGGGGCGTAGACCCGCACGTCCGGAAAGGCCCCGGCGGGCAGGCCCAGCCTGGCGTACGCGGCGGTCGTCGCCTCATCGAGCCGGACATTGGGGTGGTCGAGGAAGAGCAGGTCCTCGCCCTTGACGTTGAAGATCAGCGCCTTGGCGTTGACCGCGTCGCCGCCGAGCTGGCCGGAGCGGAACACCGAGTAGAGCAGAAACGTGGCGAAGCTGGTCTTGGTGGCGACGCCGGAGATGCCCGAGATCGACACGTGCGCGCCGCGCTGACCGTCGAGGAAGTCCGCGTTGAGGTAGACCGGCACCCCGTCGCGGCCGGTACCCATCGGGATCCGGCGTTCCATCCGGTCGAAGTGCAGGGCGCGGGCGCGGGCGTCGCCCTGGGCCCGCCACACCGGGGCACCCGGCTCCGGCGGTACGTAGATCTCCGGATCGACCCGGGTGGCGGTGATCTCGGCGGCCTCCTGCACCTGGGCGGGCAGGGTGCCGTCGGCGATGGCGAAGACGTCGGAGTCGAACTGCGCCCCTTCGTGGCGGGCCCGGACCTGGGTGACCACCCCGGCGATGGTCACCGGCTCGGCGCCCGGCAGCTCGCGGCGGGTCACCACGACGTCGTCCAGCTGCAGATAGTTGCCGGGGCCGACTGCGGTCCAGAACTGCAGGGGGGTGGCGTCGGCGGTACCCAGCACCCGGCCCACCGGCGTACCCTCCGGCGTTGCGTCACTCGTGGTGATGGACTGGTCGCTGAAGTCCGGTTGCGTCGTGCCCACGGGTTGCATCCTGCCCCACGGGTACGACCAGTACGGCATCCGACTCGGTGTGGCCGGCCGAATTCGCCGACGGTAGGTTCCGGACGACCCGACCCGCTGCCCGCGGGTGATCGCTCGCTAACTTACAGTCATGATCCTGGGGTGGTCGGGGTCGGGGTCGGGCCGGGTGTAGCGGAGCAGCAGCGTGCCGTCGTCGGCGGCCAGCACCTGGCCCAGCCGCAGCTGCCGCACGGGGCTGGCCGGACCCGCGCTGATCCGGCCGGCACCGGCACCGGCGAGCAGTGGGGAAACCGTCAGGCAGAGCTCGTCGACCAGATCGGCGGCGGTCAGCGAACCGAACAGCATCGGGCCACCCTCGCAGAGCAGCTGACGGTGGCCACGGGCGCGCAGCCGGCTCAGCCCGGCGGTCAGATCGATGGTGCGCTCGCCGGCCGGGACGATCTCCGCGACCCGGGCCAGTCGACGTCGCCGGTCGGCTGGCGCGTCGGTGGTGGTGAGCACGATCGGCCGCGCCGGTGCGTCGGCCAGGGCCGGTTGGTCCGGGTCGAGATCGAGCGAGGCGGAGACCACGACCAGGGTGGGGTGGGTGGGGAGGCCGTGCTGCTGCCGCCAGCGGCGGCGCCGGTCGTCCAGCCGCAGCGCCCGGTACTGCTCCCGGCGGAGGGTGCCGGCACCGACCAGCAGCGCGTCGCAGAGCATCCGCAGTACGCCGAAGACCCGTTTGTCCGCGCGTCCGGACAGTCCGGCGGACCGGCCGGCCACCGCGACCGCCCCGTCCAGGCTGGTCACGAAGTTCACCCTGAGGTGATCGAGGGGCGCGACGGCGTACGCCTCGATCAGGGCAGGGTCGTCCAGCGCGGACCCGGCCGGCTGTGGCCCGAACCGTCGGACCGGCGGGCCCGGGGCCGGGGTGTCCGGGGCCGGCGGGTGGTCGGTCACTCGCCCGCCGGACCGGTGACCGGTGGGGTCGGAGCGGAGGTACGGTGCTGGCAGTCGCACCAGTTACCACCCCGACACCCATCGTGCTGGCCTCTCCGGCACGCAGTGCAGATCATGGGTCCGAGCCTAGGTCAGAGAAAGGGCGGCCATGCCCCGTCAGATCTTCCACCTGCTGGTCACCCTGTCCGACATCGCACCGCCGGTGTGGCGCCGGGTCCAGGTGCCGGGCGGGTACACGCTGGACCGGGTGCACCGAGTGATTCAGCACGCGATGGGCTGGCGCGACTGCCACCTGCACTCGTTCGAGATCAACGGAGCGCAGTACGGCGAGCCGGATCCGGCCGGTGAACTGCTGCTGCGTGACGAGTTGGACACCCGGTTGGACGCCGTGGCCACCAAGGGGGCCCGGTTCCGCTACACGTACGACTTCGGCGACTGGTGGGAGCACGACGTCGTCGTCGAGGACGTCACCGCGCCCGAACCGGACATGCGCTATCCGCTCTGTGTCGACGGGGACCAGGCGTGTCCCCCGGAGGACGTCGGTGGTGCCTTCGGGTACACCGAGTTCCGGGCCGCGATCGCCGATCCGGCGCATCCGCGCCACGTAGAGATGACCGACTGGGTGGGCACGCCGTTAGATCAGGTCGGGTTCGACCCGGCGCGGGCCACCACCCTGCTGCGCCGGCTGACCTGACACCCGGCTGACCTGACACCCGGCTGACCTGACACCCGGCTGACCTGACACCCGGCTGGGCTGACTACCGGCCGGCCTGACCCGAATCTGACCCGGGAGCACCCAGGATCTGGCAGTAACGAAATGGGAACGCTCCCATCGGCCTCTTGACACCTCCGAAACCTCCCGGCAATCTCATGGGAGCGCTCCCGGCCGGGGTGAGTGAGATCCACGTCACTTGCTTGACCAACCGCGGAGCGCGGTCGTGCAGTGCCCGCTCCGCGGCGACGGACCCTTTTCGTCAATGCAGTTCCCGTTGTCACGGCGGACACCACACGGTCACCCCCCATCACAGAAAGCGACCTTGAGAGGGGTCAGGATGAGCGTCACGCTCCGGCGGTACGCCGCGGTCGCACTCGCCTCGGCCGTCATGTTGACGGCCACGGCCTGCGGCTCCGACGACGCCGATTCAGATCCGGACGGCCCGATCACCCTGGTCGTCGACATCTTCGGCGACGCAGGCTTCGGATACGACGAGTTGATCGAGCAGTACGAGGCCGACAACCCGAACGTCACTGTCCAGCAGCGAGGCGTAGGCCTCGGCCTCGGCGACTACAACACCCGACTCACCCAGCAGATCACCGCCGGCTCCGGTGCCGGGGACGTGGTGGCGATCGAAGAGGGCACGATGTCGCAGTTCTTCGCCCAGGCCGACAAGTTCGTCGACCTCGGTGAGCACGGTGCCAACGAGCTCGAGGGCAACTTCCTGCCGTGGAAGTGGGAAGCCGGCGTGCTGCCCGACGGCAAGGTGCTGGGGCTTGGCACCGACGTCGGCGGGATGGCCCTGTGTTACCGCTCGGACCTGTTCGAAGCGGCGGGTCTGCCGACTGACCGGGAAGAGGTCGGCGCGCTCTGGTCGAGCTGGGACGACTTCATCTCGGTCGGTGAGCAGTTCAAGGAGGCCACGCCGGACAAGGCGTTCGTCGACTCGGCGACCAGCTTCTACAACCTGGTGCTGAGCCAGATCGCCGGCGAGGGCACCGGGTACACCTACTACGACACTGAGAACCAGTTCGTCATGGAGAGCAACCCGGACGTGAAGGCCGCGTTCGACCTCACCACCGACATGATCGAGGCTGGGCTGTCGAACAACCTGCAGTCGTTCTCCAACGAGTGGAACGCCGGCTTCAAGAACGCCACCTTCGCCACCATCGCCTGCCCGGCCTGGATGACCGGTGTCATCGAGGGCCAGGCCGGCCCGGAGGCCGCCGGCAAGTGGGACATCGCCAAGGCGCCGGGTAACGGCGGCAACTGGGGCGGCTCGTTCCTGGCGGTGCCCACCTCCAGCAAGTACCAGGCCGCCGCCGCCGAGCTGGTCAAGTACCTGACCAGCCCGGAGGGCCACATCGCCGCCTTCGAGGCGGTCGGCAACCTGCCGTCCGCGCCGCAGGCGTTGGCCGACCCGAAGGTCGCCGAGGCGGTCAACGAGTACTTCTCCGATGCCCCGACCGGCGAGATCTTCGCCGCCGGTGCCAGCGAGCTCAAGCCGGTCTACCTCGGCCCGAAGAACCAGGCGGTCCGTACTGCGGTGGAGAACGCGCTGCGGGCGGTCGAGCAGGGCCAGTCGCCGGACGAGGGGTGGCAGGACGCCATTACGAACGGCACGGCCGCCGGCCGATAACGCGGTGTCACAACCCGGGTGAGAGATGGCGCTGGCAGGACCTGCCAGCGCCATCTCTCCCGCCGCGTCGCGGTGCCAGCGGCGCGTTGACCTCCCTGGCCGACGTCGGCCGGCCGCCGTACAACTGAAGGACTTTCCCGATGAGCCTGGAGCTAGACACCCCCGCGTCGGCGCAGCCGCGCGGCCACCGGGCGGGTCCGGCCGGCGGTGGGGCGGCCCGGCGCCGCTCGCTGACCCGACTGGACCTCAAATTTTCCCCCTACCTCTACATCCTGCCGTTCTTCGTGATCTTCGCGATCTTCGGCGTCTATCCGATCGTCTACACCGTCTGGATCGCGCTGACCGACCGGTCGCCGCTCAACGCTGAGACCAGCTTCGTCGGCCTGGACAACTTCGTCCGGCTGATCACCGACGACCCGCAGTTCTGGAACGCCGTCTACAACACGTTCGGCATGTTCCTGATGTCCACCGTCCCGCAGTTGCTGATCGCGCTGATGCTGGCCAACGCGCTGAACCGGCGGATCAAGGGACAGACATTCTTCCGGCTGGCCATCGCCATGCCGATCATCACCTCGACCGCAGTCGTCGCGTTGATCTTCTCCATGATCTACGCGCGGGACTTTGGTCTGGTCAACTGGCTGCTGTCGCTGTTCGGCGTCGAACCGATCGACTTCCGGGCGAGCAAGCTCGGGTCCTGGTTCGCCATCTCCACCATGGTCGACTGGCGGTGGATCGGCTACAACGCGCTGATCTACCTGGCCGCGATGCAGGCGATCTCGAAGGACATGTATGAGGCCGCCGCGCTCGACGGTGCGTCGCGGACCCGGCAGTTCTGGTCGATCACCGTGCCGCAGCTGCGACCCACCATCATCTTCACCCTGATCATCTCGACGATCGGCGGACTGCAGTTGTTCACCGAGCCGCTGCTGTTCACCAGTGGACCCGGCGGCATCTCCGGCGGTTCCCAGGGTCAGTTCCAGACGATCACCATGTATCTGCTCGACGTCATGAACCAGCGGTTCCAGTGGGGCTACGCGGGCGCCGTCTCGCTGCTGCTCTTCCTGCTCATCGCGTTCATGTCGCTGGTCAACTATCTGCTGGCCCGCCGGATCAGCTCGGACAAGTGAGGCGCGATGACCACCGCAACCCTGCAACCCGTGGCCAGCAAGCCCAAGCGCGGCAAGGGCCCGTCGTCGACCTCGGAGCGGCTGTTCAAGGCGAGCCCGTTGACCTGGTTCGGCCTGATCCTGGGCGTGCTCCTGTCGTTCTTCCCGTTCTACTGGATGATCGTCATCGCGTCGCGGACCAACGACGCCGCCAACGCCTGGCCACCGCCGTTCCTGCCCGGCGGCAACCTCGGTGAGAACATCGGCCGGGTGCTCGCCAACCAGGACGCCAACATTCTCAAGGGGCTGATGAACTCGGTCCTGGTGTCCGGCACCATCACCGTGGCGACCGTCTTCTTCGGTTCACTCGCCGGCTTCGCCTTCGCCAAACTGCGCTTCCGGGGCAAGAACGCGCTGCTGCTCGTCGTGCTCGCCTCGATGATGATCCCGATCCAGCTCGGCGTGCTCCCGCTCTACATCCTGATGTCCGAGCTCGGCTGGCTGAATCGCATGCCGTCGGTGATCGTGCCGTTCCTCATCGGTGGCTTCGGGATCTTCATGATGCGGCAGTACGCCGAACAGGCAGTGCCCAACGAGTTGATCGAGGCGGCCCGGGTGGACGGCTGCTCCACCTGGCGGATCTTCTGGCACGTGGTCGTGCCGGCGCTGCGCCCGGCCGCTGCGGTGCTTGGTCTGCTGACCTTCATGGAGCAGTGGAACCAGTTCTTCTGGCCGTTCGTAGTCCTCGCCGACCCGACCAACCCGACGGTGCAGATATCCCTGCGCAGCCTGAACTCGGCGTACTTCGCCGACAATTCCCAGATCTTCGCGGGAACGCTGATCGCGACGCTCCCGCTGTTCGTTGTTTTCATCCTCTTCGGCCGCCAGATCATCGGCGGCATCATGGAAGGCGCCGTCAAGTCGTGACCAAAGCAGCAAGTCCGCAGACCGCCGAGTTCCGCGAAGGCTCCGGGCAGCTACTCTTCCCGCCCGGATTCCTCTGGGGTGCCGCCACCGCGGCGTACCAGATCGAGGGCGCAGCGAACGTCGACGGCCGCAAGCCGTCCATCTGGGACACCTTCAGTCACACCCCGGGCAAGGTGCTCGGCGGGGACAGCGGGGACGTGGCCTGCGACCACTACCACCGTTACCGCGAGGACGTCGGGATGATGGCCGAGCTCGGCCTCAAGTCGTACCGGTTCTCGGTGTCCTGGCCACGGGTGCAGCCCGACGGGTCCGGCACGGCCAACCAGGCCGGGCTGGACTTCTACCGTCGGCTGGTCGACGAACTACTGGCCCAGGGCATCGAGCCGTGGCTGACCCTCTACCACTGGGATCTGCCGCAGCCGCTGGAGGACGCCGGCGGGTGGCCGGCCCGGGACACCGCGGCCAGGTTCGCCGACTACGCGGAGCTGGTGCACGGGGCGCTGGGTGACCGGGTGCGGTACTGGACCACGCTCAACGAGCCCTGGTGCTCGGCCTTCCTGGGATACGGCTCGGGCGTGCACGCCCCCGGGATCACCGACGGCGCCGACTCGGTCCGAGCCGCCCACCATCTGATGCTCGGCCACGGTCTGGCGGTGCAGGCGATGCGCGCGGCCCGGCCGGACCACGACTTCGGCGTCACGCTCAACCTGTACGCGGTGTCGCCGGAGACGGACTCGGCGGTCGATGTCGACGCGGCCCGGCGCATCGACGGTCTGGCCAACCGGATCTTCCTGGACCCGATCCTGCACGGGCGCTACCCGCAGGACGTGGTGGCGGACCTGCAACCGGTGACCGATCTGGCCCATGTCCGCGAGGGCGATCTGGATGTCATCGCCACTCCGTTGAACGTTCTCGGCATCAACTACTACAGCCGGCACGTGGTCAGCGGTGCGCCGGTACCGGACGCGGCCGACGAGCCGTCCTGCTGGCCGGGCAGCGAGCGGATCCGATTTGTCACCCGCGGGCTCCCGGTGACCGACATGGGGTGGGAGGTCGACGCTCCTGGCCTGGTGGAGGTGCTGCGCCGGGTCAACGGCGAGTACCCCGAGGTGCCGATCTACATCACAGAGAACGGCTCGGCCTACGTCGACGACGTCGTCAACGACAAAGTCGATGATCCGGACAGGTTGGCCTATTTCGACGCTCACCTGCGCGCCTGTCACGAGGCAATCTCCCACGGAGTGCCGGTGCGGGGCTACTTCGCATGGTCTTTGATGGATAATTTCGAATGGGCCTGGGGCTATTCGAAGCGCTTCGGCATGATCCACGTCGACTACGACACCCAGCTTCGGATCCCCAAGTCGAGCGCCAGGTGGTACGCCGATGTGATCCGACGTAACGGTCTGGCCGCACAATAGGCGTGGTCAGCCAGCAATAACTGGCCGCGCGGCGCCGGTTCCCTGCCGGAACCGGCGCCGCGCGGCCCAGGGTCGGAGGAACAGACGATGACAACCCAGCGCACCCGGTCACTCGGGCGGCCCACCCTCGACGCGGTCGCCGCGCGTGCCGGGGTCGGGCGGGGCACGGTGTCCCGTGTCGTCAACGGTTCGCCGCAGGTCAGCCCCGAGGCGCGAGCAGCAGTACAGCAGGCGATCGCCGAGTTGGGGTACGTACCGAACCGGGCAGCCCGGGCGCTGGTCACTCAACGGACCGACTCGGTCGCGTTGGTGGTCTCCGAATCCGAGGAGCGGGTCTTCGGTGAACCCTTCTTCGCCGGGATCGTCCGGGGTATCAGCTCCGGGCTGCTCGACACCCCGATGCAGCTCTGGCTGGCCATGGCCCAGTCACCCGCCGAACGGGAGCGGGTCGAGCACCATCTGACCAATCAGCACGTCGACGGCGTACTGCTGCTGTCACTGCACGACGCGGATCCGCTGCCTACCCTGCTCGAACAGCGCGGTCTGCCCAGCGTTCTGGGCGGCCGGCCGGCTCGGATGCTGCATCCGGACGCGCGTCCGGCCTATTTCGTCGACGTCGACAACGCCGGTGGCGCCCGGCTGGCGGTCGAGTACCTGCTGGCCGGCGGCCGGCGGCGGGTCGCCACCATCGCCGGCCCGCAGGACATGGGGGTCGGCGTCGCCCGGTTGACCGGCTACCACGAGGCGATCCGGCACAGCGGCCCGCCGGGTGGCGAATCCCTGGTCGCGTACGGCGACTTCAGCGAGGGCAGCGGCACTGCGGCGATGCGCCAGCTGCTGGAGCGCCATCCCGATCTGGACGCCGTGTTCGTCGCGTCCGACCTGATGGCCTGCGGCGCGCTGCGGGCGTTGCGTGAGGCCGGCCGGCGGGTGCCCGACGACGTGGCGGTTGTCGGATTCGAGGACGCCCCGATCGCCCGGCAGTCCGATCCGCCGTTGACCACCGTCTTTCAGCCGGTGGAGGAGATGGGCCGGCAGATGGCCCGACTGCTGCTGTCCCGGATCCGGCACGATGAGCTGCAGGTCCCGTACGTCCTGCTGGAGACCCACATGGTGGCCCGCGACTCGGCCTGACCGCGACTCGGCCGACCGGTAAAGATCATCCGAACGGGTGATGGTGCAGCGTGTCCAACCCCGTTCTCCAGCGGTTTACCTGCCGAGTCATGTCATCGCAACAGGGATGAAATGGTCATCGGGCAGGGTAGTTGTCGACCGGGGGAGGGGCCGGCCTGCGCTACGGGAGGACTGACATGTTGCTGAGGGTTCGCGTGACCCTGCCGGACCGGCCCGGCGCACTCGGCCAGGTGGCCCGCACACTCGGCGTCGCAGGCGCCGACATCGTCCAGGTGACCGTGCTGGAGCGGCTGGGTGGTCGGGCGGTGGACGACTTCACCGTGGTGTGGCCGGGTGCCGCCCGGGTCGACCGGCTGCTCGCTGGACTGGCGGCGATTCCCGGCGTTCAGGTCGACGGCGTGTGGCGGGCGATCGGCACTCCGGTGACCGGAGGCCAGGACGCCGAACTGCTCGCCCAGGTCGCCGCCAATCCGGTCGACGGCCTGGCCACGCTGGTCGACGCGGTGCCGGGGCTGCTGGCGGCCGACTGGGCGGCGGCGGCCGTGGTGCCGGCCGACTGGGCGATCCGTAGTGCGTCGCGGCCGCCGGCCGGTGCCGCTACGGCGCAGTCCGCCGGCCTGGCCGGGCCCGCTCCGACGCCCGGTGCGGAGTCGCGGTTCGACGGTGGGCAGCTGCCCGACGACGACTTCATCACCGGCCTGACCGTGCCGATGGACGAGCCACCTACCGGCGGCGAACCGGCCGTCGCCTACGCGAGTTGGCGGGCGCCGGTGCCGCTGCGGCTGCCCGAGGTCACTCCGTTGCGGGCCCGGCCGATGGACGGTCCGGACGGGGTGCGGTACGCCTCGGTGCCGTTCGGTCGGGCCGGCCTGGTGCTGATCGTGTCCCGGGTCGATGGGGACGGTCTGCCGGCAGCCGCGTTTCACGTCACCGAGGTGGACCGGATAGCGCAGCTGGTCCGGGCGGCGACGGTGATCCTGGGCGACCGGTTGGATCTGGTGACCGCCGATCCGGTCGCCGCCAGGCGGTGAGACGCAGGTCGCAGACGGCACCGCGAGAAGTCACCGCCGGGCAACCTGAGGGAAACAGCGCGGCGGCAAGGTAGGAAACGGGCGCAGTGCGGCGCTGACCAAGCGGGCACCGAGCACCTGGGGAGAGGAGCAGCCATGGCGCTGTGGCGGATCAGAGCGACGGTCGACGACCGGCCGGGCTACCTGGCCGTGCTGACCGCCAGCCTGGCCTTGCGTGCGGTCAACATCCTCGCCGTGCAGGTGCACACCACCGAGGCCGGGGCGGTCGACGATTTTCTCGTCGACGCGCCCGACGCGATGACCGAAAAGGATCTCGTCGCCGCCGTGGAGCGTGGCCGGGGCCGGGACGCCTGGGCCGCCCGCGCCGAGGCCCGGGGCCTGGCCGACCAGCCCACCCGGGCGCTCGCCCTGGCCAACCGGCTGGTCCGCGATCCGGAGGCGCTCGGTGACGTGCTGCGTACCCTGCTCGGTGCCGGCTCGGTGACCTGGCGGCCGGCGCCAGCTTCGCAGGCGGCTGCCCGGTCGACGGACACGATGCGGCTGCCGGATCCGGCGGGCGGCTGCTACGACGTCGTCCGGCGGGAGCCGAGCTTCACTCCGGCCGAGTTCGCCCGAGCTCAGGCCCTGGTCGAGCTGGCGGCGGCGGTCAACCGGCGGACCGGCGATCAGGTGACGCTGATGATGCCGGACGGTGCCGAGCTGCAGCTGCGGCCGGCGGTCTCCGACGATCTCAACGCGCTGCACGCGATGGTGGTCCGGTGCTCGCCGGAGAGCGGCACGCCCGGTCTGGTCGGCCGACCGCCCGAGGTCGTCGCCGCCCGGCTGCGGCGGATGCTGGAACAGCCCCGGGGGGTGCTGCTGGTCGCGGTCGACCCCAGCGCGGCGGCGGACCGGATCGTCGGCGCCGGGCAACTGATCGTCGAGGGTGCCCTCGGCGAGGTCGGACTGCTGGTCGAGGATGGGTGGCGCCGGCGTGGAGTCGGCACGGCGCTGCTGCGCCGACTGGCCGGCCACGCCGGTCGGACCGGGCAGGCGGCGTTGGTGGCACACGTCGCCGCCGACGATCTCGGCATGCTGCGTACCCTGGCCCGGCTGCACCGGCCGGGTCCGGTCGAGCGCGACGGGGAAATGATGAGCGTCACGGTGCCGTTGGTCGATCGGCCGGTCGACATCTCGGCACCGACTCCCGCCACCACGACCTAGGCGGTTGCCCCGACGTCCCGGTCCTGGTGCGGGTCCGGTGCGTTGGACGCGAGGTCCCGGGTGGCACGGCGGGGTCTCCTCCTGTAGGACGGCAGGAGGAGACCCCGCCCCTATTCCGGTGCCGGTTGATCGTGGTTACGGGCTTCCCAAAGCCGGGCCCAGGCGGTTGAATCATCGGTACGCGTGGCAATCGTTTCCTGTCGATGGGAGCGCTCTCATCGCGTCGGTGTCAGCTGGACACCGTGACCCCTGTGAACCGTCAGCCGAGAACCATCAACCGCCATCTACCGGCCGGCCCCGCACCCCACCGGCGGCCCGGCCGCTGACCGCCGCGACAGCGCGACCGGCATGAGGCGGGGGGCGGATGCGCCCACATCCGCCCCCCGGTGTCCTCCCACGACGCGTTGCCGCGCGCGGCTCCACGGACAGGAGCGAGTGTAGTGCGCGCAGACAATCGGCCGGCCGGCCGGACCCGTTGGCGGCGCAGGCTGGCGACCACCGGCATGGCCATCCTGCTCACCGCCGTAGCCGCGACAGCCGCAGTCCCGCGACCCGGTGCCGCAGCGGCGCCACCGTTCAACTACGGGGAGGCGCTGCAGAAGTCACTGCTGTTCTACGAGGCGCAGCAGTCCGGCCCGCTGCCGCAGTGGAACCGGGTCTCCTGGCGGGCGGACTCGGCACTCGACGACGGGGCGGACGTCGGCCTCGACCTCACCGGCGGCTGGTACGACGCCGGGGACCACGTCAAGTTCGGATTCCCGATGGCCTTCACCACCACCATGCTCGCCTGGGGCGCGGTCGAATACCGGGTCGGCTACGCCAACTCCGGGCAGCTGCCGCACCTGCTGAACAACCTGCGGTTCGTCAACGACTACTTCATCAAGGCGCATCCGTCGCCCAACGTGCTCTACGGCCAGGTCGGCAAGGGCGACGACGACCACAAGTGGTGGGGACCGGCCGAGGTGATGCCGATGGCGCGTCCGGCGTACCGCATCGACGCGACCTGCGGTGGCTCGGATCTGGCGGCGGAGACGGCGGCCGCGATGGCCGCGTCGTCGATGGTCTTCCGGCCGACCGATCCGGCGTACGCCGACACCCTGGTCAGCCACGCCCGGCAGCTCTATACCTTCGCCGATACCGTGCGCAGGGCGTACCACGAGTGCATCACCGACGCGACCAGCTTCTACCGGTCGTGGAGCGGATACCAGGACGAACTGGTGTGGGGCGCCATCTGGCTGCACCGGGCCACCGGGGAGGCGTCCTACCTGGCCAAGGCCGAAGCCGAGTACGACGACCTGGGCACCGAGCCGCAGACCGACACCCGGGCCTACAAGTGGACCCTCGCCTGGGACAACAAGCAGTTCGGCGCGTACGTGCTGCTGGCCAACCTGACCGGCAAGCAGAAGTACGTCGACGATGCCAACCGGTGGCTGGACTACTGGACCGTCGGCGTCAACGGAGAGAAGGTGCGTACCTCACCGGGCGGGATGGCGGTCCTCGACACCTGGGGGGCGCTGCGCTACGCCGCGAACACCGCCTTCGCCGCGCTCGTCTACAGCGACAGCATCACCGACCCGACCCGCCGGACCCGCTACCACGACTTCGCCGTGCGGCAGATCGACTACGCGCTCGGCGACAATCCGCGCAACTCCAGCTACGTCATCGGGTTCGGGGCGAACTCGCCGCGTAACCCACACCACCGCACCGCGCACGGCTCCTGGTGGGACAGCATGCAGGTGCCCGAGGAGACCCGGCACGTGCTGTACGGGGCGCTGGTCGGCGGTCCGTCCGCGCCGGACGACGCGTACACCGACCGCCGCGACGACTACGTGATGAACGAAGTCGCCACCGACTACAACGCCGGCTTCACCTCCGCGCTGGTCCGGCTGCATCAGGAGTACGGCGGTACGCCGCTGCCCGACTTCCCGCAACCGGAGACGCCGGACATCGACGAGATCTCCATCGAGACGACCGTCATGCAGAACGAGACCCGGTCGACCGGGGTCAAGGTGATGATCTACAACAAGTCGGCCTTCCCCGCCCGGGCGTTGACCGCCGCGACGTTCCGGTACTACTTCGTCCGCGACGGTGCAGGTGCGCTGCAGGTGAGCAGCCCGTACAGCCAGGGGTGTCCGAAACCCACCGAGGCCCGGCAGCATTCGGGCGACCTGTGGTACGTCGAGGTCGACTGCTCCGGCCACACGATCGCGCCGGCCGGTCAGTCGGCGCACCGGATGGAGGTGCAGTTGAAGATCGGGGTTGCTGAGGGCGGCACCTGGAATCCGGCGAATGACCCGTCCTACCAGGCGGCCGCCGGGCCGAACCGAGCGGTCCCGCTCTACGAGGCGGGCACCCTCATCTGGGGACAGGAGCCGGATGGCCCACCACCGTCGCCCACCCCCACGCCGTCGGTCTCGCCCACCCCCACGCCGTCGGTCTCGCCCACCCCCACCCCGACCCCGTCGCCGTCGGTATCGCCCACCCCATCGCCGTCAGTCTCCCCGACACCGACTCCGACCCCGCCCCCGACCGGGTCACCGTCGCCGACTCCGACCGGCGGCCCGCCGGTGCTGGGCTGCCGGGTCGACTACACCACCAACGACTGGTCCACCGGGTTCACCGGATCGGTGACGATCACCAACACCGGTGCGTCGACGATCGACGGGTGGATGCTGCGGTTCGCGTTCCCGGGCAGCCAGCAGGTGACCCAGGGCTGGTCGGCTACCTGGTCGCAGAGTGGCAACCAGGTCAGCGCCGGCAACGCGGCCTGGAACGGCAGCCTGGCGCCCGGCACGAGCACCAGCATCGGCTTCAACGGCACCCACTCCGGCAGCAACCCCCGGCCGACCTCGTTCACGGTGAACGGCCTGGCCTGCACGGCCGGTTGATTTTGGCTGATTGACCTGCGGTGAGGTCGTGACGGCGGCCGCCGACCCGCGCGGCCTACTCCGTGGCGAGCTGGCACCACGGCGCGCCACCTTGAGCTGTCGTCGACCTGGCCTTCGTGGTCGCACTCGCCCTGCTGTCGGAGACCCTCGCCCGGCGGCTGAGTGTGCTGGGCGTTGTCGAGGCGGCGATCCTGCTGCTCGCCATCTGGTGGGTACGGGTGGTGACCACCCTGGTCACCGATCTCTACAACCCGCAGAGTCGGTCCATCAGGATGGTCACGGTCGCGATCATGTTCGGCGTGCTGCTGATGACGGCGGCGCTACCAGCAGGGCGTGCCGCCGACCCCGGCCGGTCCGGATGGTCCAGCCGGGGCGACGAGCCAGATCAGCCGTTGTTGGCCAGCGCCACCAGCCGGGCGCGGGTGCCGTTCCAGTGGTTACGGTCGACCGCGCCGGAGACGCCGGGGACGCTGCCACTGGCCGTGTACTGCCAGAACGACCAGTACGGTGCCCCGGCCGGCAGGGTGCCAGGGCTGCTCGCCCACCGGGCCAGCCACAACGGGTGGTTGCTCCACGGCTCGGTCCAGTTGCCGGTGCAGCTGCTCCACCAGCTGGTGGTGGTGTAGATGACGGCGTACCGCCCGGTGCGGGACCGGTAGGTGTCGAGGAAGCTGCTGATCCAGCTACGCATCGCCGACTGGCTCAGCCCGTAACACATCGCGCCGTACGGGTTGTGCTCGATGTCCAGCGCGGCCGGCAGGGTCCGGCTGTCCGCCGACCAGGCGCCGCCGTTGCTGGCCAGGTAGTTGGCCTGGACCGAGCCGGAGGACCGGTCCGGCAGCGCGAAATGGTACGCCCCCCGGAGCACACCGGCGTTGTACGCGGCGACGTAGTTGGTGTTGAACCGGGGATCCTTGTAGCTGGTGCCCTCGGTGGCCTTGATGTAGGCGAACTCGACGCCGCTGTTGCGCACGCTGGTCCAGCTGATCGAGCCCTGCCAGTGTGAGACGTCGATGCCCGGGGTGGTGGCCGCCTGCGCCGGTGCTGCGGTGCCGGCGACCAGCGCTGCGGTGGTCAGGATCAGCGTCAGACCGGTGGCCATCATCCGGCGGGCGGTGCCGCGGCGGCCGGTGGCGTTGCCGGTACGGGTGGGCGGGTGCGCGTTGACGGTCGTTGCCATCGTCGAACTCCTCGGCGCTCGGGCCGGCGGTCAGCCGGCGCAGTAGACGAGACGGTTCGGGCTGCCCGCCCCGGGGCCGGTGACGACGCCGGTGGTGGCGTTGCGGATCAGGTAGTTACCGACCTGCGCCGCACTCCACGACGGGTTTCTGGCGGCGACCAGTGCCGCGCAGCCGGTGACGTGGGCGGTCGCCATCGAGCTGCCGCTGAGTGTCCGGACCGCGGAGTTGTCGGTGTGCCAGGTCGAGGTGATGCTCATCCCGGGCGCGAACAGGTCCAGGCAGGGGCCGTAGCTCGCCGAACTCATCCTGGCGTCGGTGATCGTCGTGCCGGCGACGGTCAGTGCCTCCGGCACCCGGGCCGGTGAGGTGTTGCAGGCACTGGTGTTGGAGCCGCCGGCGGCCACCGCGTAGGTGACGCCGGACCGGATCGAGGTGACGACCGCAGCGTCCAGCGTGGTGCTGGCACCGCCGCCGATCGACATGTTGGCGACGGCGGGCTTGATCGCGTTGGCGGTCACCCAGTCGATTCCGGCGATCACCCCGGAGATCGACCCCGAGCCGCTGCAGCTGAGTACCCGTACCGGCACCAGTTGGACCGCCTTCGCGGCGCCGTACACTCTGCCGCCGATCGTTCCCGCGACGTGGGTGCCGTGGCCGTTGCAGTCGTCGGCCGGGCCACCGTCGATCACGTCGAAGCCGGTGCTGACCCGGCCGGAGAAGTCGCTGTGCGTGCGGTGGATTCCGGTGTCGATGACGTAGGCGTGGACGTTGGGCGCGGTGGTGGGGTAGGCGTAGCGGTTGTCCAGCGGCAGGTTGCGCTGGTCGATCCGGTCCAGTCCCCAGGACGGCGGGTTCAGCTGTACACCGGCGGTCAACGGCGTGACAGTGTGGTCCTGTTCGACGTAGGCGACGGCCGGGTGGGCAGCCAGCCTGCGGGCGGCGGTGGCGCTCATCCGGGCGGTGAAGCCCTCGATAGCGGTGTCGAACACATGCTGCACGGTGGCGCCGTACCGGTCGGCGAGCCGCCGGGTCGTCGGCGCGGTGGCAGCCTCGTCGTCCAGCACCACGATGTAGCTGTCCGGGATGGCGGTGGTGCCACCGGCCCGGCGGATCTCGCCGAGCGGTCCGGCGGCCTGGGCCGCTGCCGGCCAACTGACCAGCGCCAGCAGCGCGGTCAGCCCGGCGGTGAGAGTTTTCCGGGTTGCGGAAATGGTCACAGGACGTCCCCTTCGACAGGTCTGGCCCGCCCCACCCGCGCCGACGCCGGTTGGGCCGAGCTTCACCCCCTACTCTCTTGCTAGGAGTAGCCGTCTAGATACCCGTCATCATGGATATCTAGTTGACGTTATGGTGCCGCCCGGGTGCATGGCGCGGCGGGCGATGGCCGGCGGCTGCCGCGCTGCGGCGCGTCTTCGCCGCCTGCGGGTGCGCCTGCTGTTCACTGTGTAACGACGCATGGTGAGGAGGACGGGCATGGTCGATCAGGACGGTGCCGCTGCGGACGATGCCGCCGGCTCCGATGGGGCCGCCGGCTCGGGCGATGCCGGACGGGCCGGCGACGCCACCACACGGGCCCGCCGCGGCGTACGTGACTGGGTCCGCGCCGCCGCACGGCGTTCCGGGGCACGACTGAGCGACGCCACCCCGTACGGCATCCTCGCCTTCCTCACCGCCTCGGCGCTGGCGCCGATCGCCGCCGGAATCGGCTCCGGCGGGCTGCTCGCCGCAGCTGTCGAACAACTCGGCCAGATCGGCGGTGGCTACCTGTCCGATGTGTTGGTCGACACCGCCGACCGGATGCGCGGCCGGCGGGCCACCGAGGCGCAGTGGCGCGAGGCGCTGGCCGAGGAACTGCTGGCCCGGCTCGCCGACGAAGGGGAACAGTCCCGGGCGATCCGCGCCGAACTCGGTGAGCTGCTGCGGGGCATCGACGCGGTCGAGGTGGCGCTGGCCGCCGCGGCCGAGACCGACGCGCAGCTGCGCGACGACCTCGCCGCCACCTTCCATGCCCTCGGCCACGACGTCGGCGCGCTGCGGTGGATGCTGACCGACGTCCACCGCGTGCTCGGCGAGGTCCGCCGCGAACTGGCGAAACGCAGCCATGAGCAGCGCGTCGAGATGGACCGGGTACGCCGGCAACTGCTCACCGTCACCCAGCTGAGCAGCCGGGTGCAGGCACCCGCCGAACCGCAGACCGACCCGGATCGGCCAGAGCCCGGCTCGGCCGCGACCGACGACCCGGTGTGCCCGTTTCCCGGCCTGGCCGCCTTCGAACCGGAGGACGCGCCCTGGTTCCACGGCCGGCAGGAGCAGACCTCGCAGGTGCTCAGCCGCCTCGCCGAGCAGGCGGTGGGCGGTCCATCGCTGATCGTCACCGGCGTGTCCGGGGTCGGCAAGTCGTCGGTACTGCGCGCCGGGGTGCTGCCAGCGATCGCCGCCGGTGCGCTCGGCCCGGCGGACCGGTGGCCGTGGCTGCTGATGACCCCAGGCGCCCGGCCGCTGGACGAGCTCGTCGACCGTACGCTCGTCGCCGCCGGAGCGGACGCCGCGGACCTGCCGGCGTCGCGCGTGCACGCGGCCCCGGAGCTGTTCGGTGCGCTCGCCGCCCGGGCCGCGCCCGCCGACGGTCGGCTGGTGATCGTGGTGGACCAGTTCGAGGAGCTGTTCACCGAGTGCGCCGACCCGGCCCACCGGCTGGCCTTCGTGACCGCGCTGGGCGCCGCCGCGCCGGCCGTCGTTGTGATCGCGGTCCGCGCCGACTTCTATGCCGACTGCGCCGAGCTGCCGCCGCTGGCGCATGCATTGGCCGCCGGGCATCTGGTCCTCGGTCGGATGGACGCCGATCAACTGCGTCGCGCGGTGACCGAGCCGGCGTCGCGGGCCGGCCTGGAGATCGAACCCGGGCTGGTCGAGCTGTTGCTCACCGACCTGAACGCGACGGCACCGGCCGGCTACGACCCAGGGGCGCTGCCGCTGCTCGGTCACGCCCTGCGGGCGACTTGGCAGCGGCGCGACGGGCGGCGGCTGACCGTGGCCGGCTACCGGGCCACCGGCGGGATCCGCCGCGCCGTCGCCGAGTCGGCCGAGCGGATCCACCTCGACCTGGATCCCGCCGGCCGCGCCGCGCTGCGGACCGCGATGCTGCGCCTGGTCACCGTCACCGACACCGGGGCGGTGGCCCGCCGTCGGGGCGCCAGCCGGCTGTTCGACGCCGACCTGCTGGCCCGGCTGGTACGGGCCAGGCTGGTCACCGTCGCCGCCGACACCGTCGAAATCAGCCACGAGGCGCTGCTGACCAACTGGCCGCGCCTGGACAGCTGGCTCGCCGAGGCCCGGGACGAACTGATCCGGCGGCAGCGGCTGACCGTCGCCGCCGAGGACTGGCAGACCGCCGGCCGCGACCCCGACCTGCTGTTGCGCGGCACCCGGCTGGCGCTGGTGCGTGACCAGGTCGACCGCAACGACTTGTCCGCGCCGGAGGTCGACTTCCTGGCCGCGAGCGTGGCCGCCGCCGAGGCCGCCGAACTGGCCCGGCTGCGCGGGATACGGCGGCTGCGCCGGCTGACCGTGTCACTCGCGGCGGCGTTGCTGCTCGCCGTCGCCGGCGGGCTGGTCGCGGTGAACCGGCAGGTCGCAGCCGAGGACCAACGCCGGCAGGCGATCTCCCGACAACTGGCCGCCGAGTCGCAGATCGCCGCGGCCGCCGACAACGACTTGCTCGCCGTCGGCAGGGCGCTCGACGCCTGGGACCAGGCACCCACTGTCGAGGCGTACGGTGCGCTGCTGTCGGCGCAGGCATCGGGGACGATCGGGCCGCTGGGCACCGCGCCCGGCGGGCTGTCCGCCGCCGTCAGCCCGGACGGCACGGCGGTGGCGGTGGGACACCAGGACGGTCTGGTCCGGCTCTGGGACGTCGCCACCCTGCGCCAGCGCGACGTCGAGCTGCGGCACGCCACCGACGTCGGTGTGGTGGCACTGGCCTTCTCACCGGACGGCCGGTTCCTCGCCTCCGGCTCGTTCAGCCGGGACGGTGTCCGGATCTGGGACGTGTCGACCGGTCAGCTGCGGCACACCCTGCCGGCGGTCGGCGCGCTCGGCTGGCTGCCCACCGGCGCCACGGTCGTTGCCGGTCGACTCGGCACCGACCTGTCGCCCGAGTTGCAGGTCGGCGGCTGGTCGGCGACCACTGGCGACCTGCAGTGGTCGCTGCCGACCGGGATGCTCGGCTACGACCTGACCGTCAACGCCGACGGTACGCTGCTGGCCGTCGCCAACCCCACCGACGGTGACGTCCAGGTCTGGCAGTTGACCGACCAGACCCTGATCCGCAGCCTGCCCGCCGCCCAACAGGTGGCCTTCGGCCCGGACGACGCGCTGGTGACCAGCGGACCCGACGGGGCTTTGAACAGCTGGTCGGTGTCGTCCGGCGAGCGCACCGCCCTGCCGGCCGGGCCGTTTCGCGCTGCGGTGCCGCTCGCCGTCACCCCGGACGGTTCGCTGCTGACCACCGGCGGGTGGCGTACCGGTCGGATCGACAGCTGGGCGTTGACCACCGGGGTGGTCTCCTCGGCCCACACCGGCTACGTCGGCCGGGTCGTCGCCGACGTGGCGGTGGCCGCCGACGGCCGGACCGTGGCCGTCACCGGACCGGACGCCCCGACCGTGCTGTTCCGGCGCACCGGGGTGCTGCTGCGGCATCCGCAGTCGGTCCAGTTCGTCGCGGTCGACCCGGCGGCGGACCGGGTCGTCACCGCCGCTGGCGACGACGTGGTGCGGATCTGGGACCTGGGCACCCGCGCCGTGCGGGCCACCGTCCGCGCGTCGGACACCGTCACCGGGGTCGCGGTCGCCGGTGACGGCACGTTCGCGGTCAGCACCACCGGCAGCGGCGTACTGCGCTACACCGTCGCCGGTGAACTGGTCGGGCACGACACCGCCGCCGGGCGGGACGGCTGGACGACCAGACATCCGGCGTACTCGCCGGACGGAGGGCTGCTCGCCGTCGCCGTGCTCGACCCGGCCGGCGAGGACGGCGGGGTGCTGGTCTGGCGGCTCGACCGGGACGCCGAACCGACATTCCTACCGACCGGTGGCGCGGTGAGTGCACTGGGCTTCAGCGCCGACGGGACCACCCTGTTGGCGACCGCCAACCACGGTGTGGTGAGCGGCGACGAGACGGTGGTGCGGACCGAGCTGAGATCCTGGCACACCGCCGACCTGTCCGGCAGGGACCGGGCAGTAATCGCGGACCTTCAGCTGACCGACCTCGCGGTCCGTCCGGACGGACACCTGGTCGCGGTGGCCCGCAGCAATGGTCAGGTAGAGCTGCGCACCGTCGCCGGACTGGACCTGGTCGGCACAGTGGACACTCCGACCACCAGGCTGTCCGCGGTGGCCTTCAGTCCGGACGGCGAGCGGCTGGTCACCACCGCCGTCAGCGACGACCTGGTCCGGGTGTGGCAGGTCGACAGCGGGGAGCTGACAGCGGTGCTCGTCGGGCACGTCGACAACGTCAACGCGATCGCGTTCACCCGCGACGGCCTGCTGCTCAGCGGCTCGACCGACACCTCGGCCCAGGTGTGGGACCTCGACCCGGACCGGGTCGCGGCCCGGCTCTGCGCCGTGGCGACGCCAGCGTCCCGTGCGGTCGGCGACGAGCCGCCGCGTCGGTGTCGATGACCGGCCCGGTTGCCGCCGACCAGCACCGCCGGGCCGGTCAGGTCGGCCGGACCTCGCCGTGCTCGACGCACCGCGCCGACCAACCGGCCGGTAGCACCTGCACCTTCATCCGCCGTCGGCACCTGGTACAGAAGCGGGGCGGCTCCCAGGCCCGCGCCGCGGCGCAGCCGTCGTGGTTGCCGGTGCTGGTCCCGGCACCGCACCGGTCGCACCAGATCGCCTGCACGCCCGGCCGCTCAGATCGTCGCCGACAGCGCCTTGACCGGCATCTTCAAGTCGTCCAGCAGCGCCAGATCCTCCGTCGCCGGGCGGCCCAGAGTGGTCAGGTAGTTGCCGACGATCACCGCGTTGATGCCGCCGAGCAGCCCGTCCCGGGTGCCCAGATCACCGAGAGTGATCTCCCGGCCGCCGGCGTACCGCAGAATTGTTCGTGGCATCGCCAGCCGGAAGCCGGCGATGGCGCGCAACGCGTCCCGGGCCTCGACCACCGGACGGTCACCCAGCGGCGTGCCGGGCCGCGGGTTGAGGAAGTTCAGCGGCACCTCGTGCGGGTCCAGCGCGGCCAGCTGCGCGGCGAACTCGGCCCGCTGCTCGATCGTCTCGCCCAGCCCGAGGATGCCGCCGCAGCACACCTCCATGCCGGAGTCGCGCACCATCCGCAGCGTCTCCCACCGCTCCTCGAAGCTGTGCGTCGTCACCACGTTCGGAAAGTAGGAGCGGCAGGTCTCCAGGTTGTGGTTGTACCGGTGCACCCCCATGTCGACCAGCTCGTCGACCTGCTCCTGGGTCAGCATCCCGAGCGACGCCGCGACCTGGATGTCCACCTCGGCCCGGATCGCGGCGACACCGTCGCGCATCTGCCGCATCAGCCGGGCGTCCGGCCCCCGCACCGCCGCCACGATGCAGAACTCGGTGGCCCCGGTCGCCGCCGTCTGCTTCGCCGCCTCGACCAGTGACGGGATGTCCAGCCACACCGCCCGTACCGGTGAGGCGAACAGGCCGGACTGGGAGCAGAAGTGGCAGTCCTCCGGGCAGCCGCCGGTCTTGAGCGAGACGATCCCCTCCACCTCGACCTCCGGCCCGCACCAGCGCATCCGCACCTCGTGGGCGAGTTGCAGCGCGGCCGGGACCTGCTCGTCGGGCAGCCGCAGCACGGCGAGGACCCCGGCCTCGTCCAGGCCGACGCCACGCTCCAGGACTTGGGCGCGGGCTAGGTCGAGGATGTCGGACATGGTCGTACCCTACAAGGCGGCGCGAACGACGAGGGGGACCCGTGGCGGACTGGTTGGACGGCCTGCGGCGGCGGGCCGAGCTGCGGGCCAAGGCCGGGCTGGCCCGCGAGCTGAGCCCCCGTACCGCCGACGACCCACTGACCGACCTGGCCGGCAACGACTACCTGGGGCTGGCCGCCCACGCCGAGGTGGTCGCGGCGGCGGCGGACGCCCTGCACCGGTACGGCCTCGGCGCCACCGGCTCGCGGCTGGTCCGTGGCTCCACCGACGCGCACGCCGCCCTGGAGACCGACCTGGCCGACTGGCTCGGCACCGACCGGGCGCTGGTCTTCTCCTCCGGCTACCTGGCCAACCTCGGCGCGGTCCGGGCGCTGGTCCGGCCCCGTACCCTGCTGGTCTGCGACGCGCACAACCACGCCTCGCTGATCGACGGTGGCCGGCTCGCCGGCGCGCAGACCGAGGTCGTCGCGCACGCCGACCCGGCCGCGGTGGACGCGGTGCTGACCGCCCACCCCGGCCGGCCGGCGGTGGTCGTCACCGAGTCGGTCTTCTCCGTCGACGGCGACCTGGCGCCGCTGGCCGCGCTGCACGCGGTCGTCCGCCGGCACGGTGCGCTGCTGCTGGTCGACGACGCGCACGCGCTCGGTGTCATCGGGCCGGCCGGTGCCGGCGGCGTCGCCGCCGCCGGGCTCGCCGGCCAACCCGACGTGGTGGTCACCGCCACCCTGTCCAAGGCGCTCGGCGGGGCCGGGGGAGTGCTGGCCGGGCCGCAGCCGCTGATCCGGCACGTGATCGACACCGGGCGTACCTTCATCTTCGACACCGCGCTCGCCCCGGCGGTCGCCGCCGGGGCGCACGCCGCGCTGACGCTGGCCCGCGACGGGGCGCGGCTACGGGCCGAGCTCACCGCCCGGGTCGCCGCCGCCGTGGACCGGTTCGCCGGTGCCGGTCTCGACGTCGGCGGGCCACCGGCCGGCGGGGTGGTCTCGATCGGCGCTCCCGGGCCGGAGACCGCGCTCGCCTGGGCCCGGGACTGCCGCGACCGGGGGGTCGCGGTCGGCTGCTTCCGGCCACCGTCCACCCCCGACCAGCGGGCCCGGCTGCGGATCACCGTCAACGCCGGGATCCCCCGGGCCGACTTCGACCGGGCGCTCGACGTGATCCTGGAGTGCGCGCCGTGACCGGCTGGCGCGGCGCGGTGGTCGTCACCGGCACCGACACCGGTGTCGGCAAGACCGTGGTGACCGCGGCGATCGCCGCCGCCGCCCAGGCTGCCGGCCTGCGGGTGGCGATGGTCAAACCAGGTCAGACCGGCACGGCGACCGGCGAGCCGTCGGACGCCGACGTGGTGACCCGGCTGGCCGATCCCGCCACCGTACGCACCATCGCCAGCTATCCCGAACCGCTGGCCCCGCTGGCCGCCGCCCGGGTCGCCGCTGCCGAGCCGCTGGAGCTGTACGCGGCCGTCGACGCGGTACGCGAGGAGGCGGACAAGCACGACCTGGTGCTCGTCGAAGGGGCCGGCGGGCTGCTGGTGCCGATGGGGCTGCGACCCTCCGGCGAGCCGTGGACCATCGCCGACCTGGCGGTGTCGCTCGGCGCGCCGGCGGTGGTGGTGTCCCGGGCCGGGCTCGGCACCCTCAACCACACGGCGTTGACCCTGGAGGCGCTGGACCGCCGGGCGGTCCCCGCCGGCGTGGTGCTCGGTGCCTGGCCGGCCGAGCCCGAACTGGTGCACTGGGCGAACCTGAGCGAACTGGTGCCGACCATGGTCGGCGCGGTGCCCGACGGCGCCGGCACCCTCGAACCGGGGGTGTTCCGCCGATCCGCGCCCGGCTGGCTGACCCCGGCGCTGTACGGCGTACTGGACGACTGGCGGGCGTGGGCCGACGAGACCAGCTGACCACCCCGGGCCAGGGCCGGATGGTCAGCCGTCAGCGGGCCGGGGCAGGTCAGCGTCAGCCGGCCGGGGCGGTGTCCGGCGGCGGCCGCCGGATCACCAGCGCGTCCGGCATCCGAAACGACAGGTTGTCCGGTGACCACGGCGCCCGGACCACCTCGGCACCGGTGAGCAGCGGCACCGCCTGGCCGACCACCACCGCCGTCTCCATCCTGGCCAGCTGAGCCCCCACACAGCGGTGCGCCCCGGCACCGAAGGCCAGATGCCGGCGGGAACCCGGCTGACCGGGGACGAACCGGTCGGTCCGCGCCACCACGGCCGGATCCCGGCCGGCCGCGGCCAGCCAGAGCACGATGCTCGACCCGGCGGGCACCGGCTCGTCCGCCACCGTCGTGTCGAGCGCCGCCCGCCGCCGCCAGGTGACGATCGGCGGCACCAGGCGCAGCCCCTCCTCGACCACGTCGTCGACGTCGACCGAGCCGTCGGCGAGCCCGGCGAGCACCGCCGGCTCACCGGTCAGCCGGTGCAACAGCAGCGTCAGGAACTGCGAAGTGGTCTCCTGTCCGGCGACCAGCAGGAAGAACAGCGCCCCGACCACGGAGTCGGCGGACTGCCCGGCGTCGCGCAGCGACTTCGCCAGCCCGCCGCCGGTCGCCGCGAAGTCGCGCAGCACGGTGTGGAACCGGCCCACCGTGTGGGCCAGCTCGTGCTGCCGGTCGGCGTCCACCGGAGCCCAGAACAGCTCCAGCGCGGCGCGGGCGAACCGCTTCACCGTGTCGGTCGCGGCCGGGGGCAACTGCACCAGCCGGGACAGCACCAGCAGCGGCAGGTCGGCGGCCAGCCCGGCGTACAGGTCGACCCGGCCGCCCCGGGCCAGCGTCGCCGCCAGCCCGGCCACCCGCTCGCGGACCAGCCCGGCCAGCCAGTCCCGGTGGGCGGCGACCCGGGTCGGGTGCAGCGCCTCGGCGACCACCGCCCGGATCGCCGGGTGACTCGCGGTGCCGTTGTTCGCCAGCGTCGGCGGCAGCCGGAACCCGTACGAGGTCAGCACCCGCAACGCGGCGACCGGCACCGGCGTGACCGCGTCCAGGGCGTTGTCCGGCCGGAAGGTCACCGGATCGGCGAGCACCTGACGGACCAGGGCGTGCCGGGTCACCAACAGATGCGGGGCACCGGTGTGGTCGGCGACCCGGACCACCGGCGGCCACCGGTCGTCGACCCTCTCCCAGTTGCGGAACAGCACCCGGTCACGCTAGCGCCCGCGCCGGCCGGCGCACCGGCGGGCGCAGCTGCCAGACCCGGGTACGCCGGACCCGGACGCTCTCCAACGCCGGCGGCACCGGCACCTGGTGGTCCGCCAGCTCGGTGAACCGCTCCCGGGGCAGGTACGCCCGGTCCGGGTCACTGACCAGCACCCGGGCCCCGTCGGCGGCGGCGGCCAGCAGGAACCGCAGCATCCGCGCGGCCATCGCCTCGCTGTAGAACACGTCACCGGCCAGCACCACCTGCGCGTCGCCGTGATCGCCGTCGAGCAGGTCGGCGACGGTGACGTCCAGCCGTACCCGGTTGGCGGCCGCGTTGAGCCCGGCGGCGGCGCCGGCCACCGGATCCACGTCGACCGCACGGACCGTCGCCGCTGCGGCCCTGGCCGCCGCGATCGCGACCAGCCCGGAGCCGCTGGCCAGATCCAGCACCCGCAGGCCGGCGACGGTCTGCGGGTGGTCCAGCAGGAACCGGGCCAACGCCTGACCGCCGGCCCAGGGGAACGCCCAGAACGGCGGTGGTTGTTCGCTGCGGAACTCACCCTCGGTCAGCTCCCACAGGCCGATCGGCTCGGCCGCCTGGTAGAGCCGCAGTTCCGGTACGTAGGTCACCGGGGCGAGCCTGGCGTGGGCACGGACGAAGGTCGACAGCTCGGCGCTCGACAGATCAGTGGTCACCATCCGGATTGTGCCCGGCCGGTCCGGCGAGCGCCGGTCGCGGCCAGCGGTTACCGGTTCACCACAGGTGGTGAAATAGCCCGTTTCAGTTCGCACTGGGTGAGAAGAACGGACCCTGTCCGGTCCACCGGTACGGCCGTACCGTGGCCAGTGGACACGGCGACGGATGCCGGGTGGCAACCCGGAGAAGGTGGTGAGCTGGGTGGGGCGAATCGCGGCCCGGGTCGGGGTCGGGCTGGCTGCAGTGGCCGGACTGGTGCTGACCGCGGCGACACCGGCGTTCGCCCAGGCCGGCTACCGGGCGCAGGTCACCGAGTTGCCGGACGAGGCGGTCGCGGGTGCCGGGCCGGTCGAGATGACCGTTGTGGTCAGCCGGAACCTCGGCGGTGAGTGCGAGAAGGTCCGCTGGTCGTTGGTGCTGCGCTCGGAAGGTGTCGGCCTCGACGATATCCGGGCGGCCCGGGTCGAGCAGGGCGCGGCGTTCGCGGTCGACGTGCAGACCGACGGTGACGACGCCCGGCTGACCGACGTGCAGCTTGATCCCGGCATCCTCTGCGCCGACCGTACGGTCACCGCGCAGTACCAGTTCAGCTTCGCCGACGACGCCGAGGGCAAGGTGACCTTCACCGTCGAGGCGTACGACGAGAACACGCAACTGCTGGCCGACACCGCGGCGACCCTGCCGGTGGTCGGCGAGCCGGGTGGCTCGGATCCCGAGCCGTCCGAGCTGGCCGAGGAACCGGTGGACAGCCAGCCCGGGGCTGCGGTGCCGGGCGGCGACGCGCCGGCCGGGGCCGGTGGTGGTGGCCCACAGCCGGTGGACGCGATCCCGGCCGGCGACGCCTCCGGTATCCCGGTCGCCTGGTTCGTCGTCGGTGGCGCGATGGTCTTCGTCGGCTTCGGTCTGCTGCTGCGGGTCCGGGCCCGGCTGATGCGCGGCCTCGCCGACCCCGACGACGCGGTGCCAGCCGTCGCCGGCGCCGGTGTGGGTGCCGGGGCACCGTTCCGCGGCTGGAGCCCTTCGAGCCGGTCCGGCCGGCCCGGTCGCTTCGGCTCCGGCCGGCAGCCCGACCCGGGCGGCCGCCGCCGACCCAGGCTCTGACGTCGCCCGCCGTGGGCAGATACGTCCGTAACCGGCTGCACCGTCGCCTCCGCCCCCTGGCCGGCGATCCTGGCCGCAGCTGGACACCCGGTTGAGCAGACGGACACCGAGAGACGGTACGTGCATGAGCGACACCGTGATGCTGGAGGTGGCCGGACGTCCGGTCGCCGACTACGTCGTACGGCCCGAGGTCGATCCCCACTACGGCGGCTTCTTCTGGCGGCTGGCCCCCGGCGTACCGCACGCGTTCACCGCTGCCGCCGAGGGCGAGTAGACGGTCAACGGCAGCACCGAACCGTGGGTGGCGTTGACCGGCCGGAGCGCCGACGGCGATCCGTACACGCTGGTCTTCACCGGCCTCGGCGACGGTGACCACTGGTTCGTCCGGACCGGCGGCTACCCCGGCGTGTGCGTGGCACTGGCGTTCGCCCAGCCACTGACCGTGCCGGCCGGCGGACGGATCGGCCGCCGGCACGAGGTGCTGGTCGTTGACGGCGAACTCAGCCGTCAGCAGGTTGTCGAGATGCTGGGGTAGGTGGTCGGGTAGCGGCGTGAACCGCTTCGACGCGGCCGACGGTCAGGCGAGCTCTTCCGGCTTGCGGCCGATTTCCCGCGCGACGGACAACCGGATCCACTCGGTGAGCTGTCGGCGGGAGACCACCCGATCGTGCATCGCGGCCTGCACCGCCAGCCCGTCGATCAGTGCGTTGATCCGCCAGGCCGCTCCCTTCGGGTCCGGGCACTGGAAGGTGCCGTCGGCGCACCCGGTGGCGATCACCTTGATCAGTGCCTCCTTCCAGCGCAGGTCGAGGTTGCGGCACACCCGGTTCAAAGCGGGGGTACGCAGCGACTCCGACCAACCGTCGATCCACAGCGTCCACGCCTTGGACTTACCGGTCGAGGCGTACAGCCGAATGATCTTCTTCAGTTTCTCCAGCGGCTCGGCGGTCGACCGGACGACCGTGTCGAGCCGGGCCAGGTCCTGCTCGGCGGCGTACGCGAACGCCTCGGCGAGCAGCCGGTCCTTGGTGGAGAAGTGGTAGAAGACCAGCGCCTGACTCACCCCGGCGGCTTCCGCCACGTCCGCGGTGCGGGTGTTGGCCAGACCGCGCTCCACGATCACCTCACAGGCGGTACGCAGCAGCGAGTCAAGGCGTACTTCGGCCGAACGTCTTGTCACGGCGAACACGGTAACGCACTATCATCGATACGATGAGTTACCAGTCAATTTCCTGACTCAGGAAAGGGCCGGGATCAGGTAAGGCGAATCGATTTCACGGAGCCAGACGGCCCGCAGAGTGATATGAGAACTTTGTCGGGTATCGTGCATCGGGCGCGCCGGCCCACCCCCCGAGTTGGCACTCTCGCGGCGGCTGGGCTAAAGTTTCCATCCGTTGGCAGGAACGCCCGAGGGGCGGGAAGGCCGACTGAGACAAGCGGACGTAGCGCAGTTGGTAGCGCATCACCTTGCCAAGGTGAGGGTCGCGGGTTCGAGTCCCGTCGTCCGCTCGGAGATGCCACCACAGCACGTCGGGGGCAACCTCGGTGGAGTGGCCGAGAGGCGAGGCAACGGCCTGCAAAGCCGTGTACACGGGTTCAAATCCCGTCTCCACCTCGTCACAACGAGGGCGATTGGCGCAGTGGGAGCGCGCTTCCTTGACACGGAAGAGGTCACTGGTTCAAACCCAGTATCGCCCACCAGCTGTACAAGCACGTCACAAGGCCCGTTACCGGTCATCCGGTAACGGGCCTGCTGCTGTGGTGACCCTTACCTGGGGCCGGTCCACAGGGGAAGCGGGACCGCTCTCCGGGAGTGACAGCTTCCGTTGACCGGTTGTTGTCCTCGGGTGGTGGGCGGCGCGGTCGACTCCTGCGGGAGATCGACATGGTCCCGCGCCGCCCACAGCAGGCTACTGGTCTTGAGCACGGCTGACCTCGGGTCCCGGACTGGACGCGGCCTGAGTCAGGGCTCGGGGCCTGGATGACTCACTTGGCGGGCGCGGTGCCGAGGTGGGGAGTGTCCAGCCACCGGTTCTGCAGGGCCGCCAGCAGTGGTCGGTGCATGGGTTCGGTGACGTGGGCGTAGACGCCCCGATGCCGGGTAGCTGGTGGCCGAGGCGTTGGCTTTTCAGGGCTTCGGCGATGCCGTCCTCGTCCATCCAGGTGCGGTGGAGTGCCGCAGGTCGTGGAAGCGGAAGCCGGTGATGATCGGTTCTCGGCGGTGGGGGTGGCCATCACAGGCGGGTCGCCAGACGCGTTCGATGCGACGGCTCGGTTGAGGCGATCGAGCCGGCTGACGCGGGCTTGTGCTGCTTCGGCTGTGTCGTAGGTGCCGTCAGTGACCAACCGGCCCGCGTGTCGGTACCGGACCCGGTGGCGGTTCCCGTGCGCTTCCTTCCAAGCCATGACCCCTCCAAAATTCCTGGTGAATCGATGGGGGTGCCCCTGGCTACAGCTTCCGGGATGTCTGTTCGCCGCTGAGGGATGCGGCCACCCTGGGCCTCGGGTCGGGCGCGGCTGTCTGCAGCCGCTGGCGACGGCGCGACTCGACGGCTTGACGCCGCCGGTGCTGGTCTCGGAATCGCGTGGGGCCGTCTGGTGGGCGTGCCATAGACTGCGCCGGTGCTGGATGTGGCGGGGGGACTTCGAGATCCACATTACGGTTCACGCCCCTCAGGCCGAGAAGTTGTCCGCGTTCGCTGCGCAGCACGGCCTGAAGTTCGTCCACATCGTACTCGATCGTGGCAGGTTCACGTCTCAACCGATGATCACCCTGACCGGGCAAGGGACCCTGGTCGAACAGCGTGCGTCGGTGCAGCGTTGGCAGCGCGATCTGCGTGAGGCGGGCATGTACCCGTGCCGTTCGAAGATCGAGGCGGCGCCGTGGTGCGTCGGCGTACCGCAGTCGGATGAACAGGCGGTGGCCGAGCCGCCGGGCCGGTACTTTGAGCATCACGTCAAACTGCTGCTGACCAGGACGACGGTGGCGGATCTGCTGGCAGTCACCGACCTGGTCGTGCCGTACGGGGCGCGGCTGTCACGTAACGCCCGTCGGGAAACGGCGGACGGTGCCCAGGAACGGTTCGTCAACCAGCGGTGCCATGGTATCGGGCTCGTCACGGCCAAGCAGCGGTTGGATGAGCTGCTCCAGGCGTTGAACGCTGCCGGACACGAGGCGGTCAGGGTGGAGCAGGAGTACGTGGTGTTCGACAGCGACATCCACCACGACCAGGGCTGGCTGGACCTGCCGAAGCGGACTGCGAGCGGTTGGGTCCAGGCGCGTGAGGCCGAGATGCGATCTGCTCCGGCGGGTTCCCCGGGTTTCCCACCGACGTACCTGCCCGTACCGGCCAGTTCGACCGTCCGCCAGGGAGCGGTGTTCGACCCGGCACTCAAGCAGTACCCGAATGCCTACCGCACCGCTGAACCAGACTTCGCGGTGGAAAGTGTCGGTCAGCGGTGGGCTGCTGCCCGGCGTGCTGCGATGAACCACGTCTTGGCGGCTATCGCGACAACGTCAGCGGGTGGCTGTCTTGTTCTGCGGGGTAGCGTCACCATGGCCGCCTGGTTCGGTGATGATGCCCGTGAGCCTCGCGATCTCGACTTCGTCGTCACCCCGCACACCGTCACCAGCGACAGTGCCGATGCCCGCGTCCTGCTCGACGACATCCGCAGCGCTCTGCGAGCGGACCCGGGTCCGGGGCTGCGACCAGAGCGGATCGCCGAGTCGGGGATCTGGACCTACGAACGCGCCGACGGCCGCCGCCTCGTCGTTCCGTTCGTCGCGCCGGGGTTACCAGATGGCGAGGTGCAGATCGACGTCGTCTTCGGTGAGCAACTGCCCTGCCCGCCGGAAGCGGTGGCGCTTCCCGGGGTGGGCAAGCCGATCCTGGCGGCGTCCGCCTCCCTGTCGCTGGCGTGGAAGCTGCTCTGGTTGGCTACCGACATGTGGCCCCAGGGCAAGGACCTGTACGACGCGGTCCTGCTCGCCGAACACACCACCGTCGACCAGGACCTGGTCCGTCAGCTCATGAGGCCGGAGCTTGGCGTCGAAGCGGACACCTTCACGGCCGAGACGGTGCTGTCCTGGCAAGTCGACTGGACCAACTTCACCGATGAGTACCCCGCGATCACCGGCACCGCCGAGCAATGGACCAGGCGACTGGCTCTGGCACTCGAACAAGCCTGGACCTGATCCAGCAGCATGAAGCCTCGGAGGACGTACCACCGATCTCATGCTCCCCCGGCCGAGGTGTTTGCGCTGTTCAGGTGCGGTGATCCGGGCGTGCAGCTGTTGGATCCGACGCTCGGGCGACCATGGCTCGGTTAGCGGATCGCCCTGCCGGAGACCGCGTTCCAGATCTGTGGTGCAGCCCGTCGGAGCCACCGCCGACCAGCAACGGCCGCGAGTCGACCTCGGTCACGACCATCGGCCCGCTGGCGTCGCAGCCGTGGTAGAGGCTGGGGGACTGCACTCCCGTCGTGAGGTCGAACTGGCGCACGCCACCGTCGACGGCACCGGTGACCACGGTCGGCCTGCCCGCGGCGGCGGCGAGGACAACATGGCTGGCGTTCGACCCGAACCGGCCGACCAGTTCCGGTGCGCCGGCGGACGGGACGGTCCACACCAGCACTGGCGAGGAGTACGAGTTGTTGTAGTCCTTTGACACGACCGTGGTGCGTCCGTCGAGCTCCGTCACGAGCATCGACGCCACGTGGAGCCCGTCGACCACCGCAACCGGCGCCGGTTCGCCAGTGTCCGGGGCGAAAGCCCGCACGCTCCCTGAGTCGGTCTGGGCGAACACGGTCAGCCGACCCGCCACCGGCCCCAACCACACCTCCCAGAAGGGGTCGTCGGTCGGCGGCTCCAGGGGCGGTCCGACCGGCTCCCCGGTACGGGCGGACCACACCCGTACACGTCCTTCCTTCAACGTCGCCACCAGGAGCTGGTCGTCGACCGTCGTCGCCGCTATCCGGAACGGCTGGTCATCGCCGAACACCGGCCCGACCGGCGAGCCGGTCTCCGGCTCGTACACGCACAGCCCGGACCCGGCAGCCTCCACCGTGACGATGCGCCCGGCGAACGTGACCAGGGCATGGATGGAGGTCTGCGCGGGCGGCCCGTCGACCAACCGGGCACGGACCGTGGCGTCCTTCGCGTCGCCGTACACGTGCATGCGTTCACCGGTGTCCGGATCCCATACGGTGAGCATCATCGCGGCATCCGGGCCCCACGGGCTGTCGTTACCGGCCACGAACACGGCCGCCCGCCCCTGGTGGTCGCCGATCGCCAGGGCCGTCACCTTCCCGTCGGTGCGCAACACCTCACCGACCGGGGCGCCGGACACCCCGTCGCGGACCCAGACCGTACCCAGGCGGTCGCCGGACACCACGACGTCCCTGCCGTGCAGACGACCGGCGGCCAGGGCGCTCACCTCCCACCGATGCCGGCCCGAGCGGTCCCGGCCGGCCCGACCGGTCACCGGGTCGAGCAGCTGCCGGCCCTCGACCAGGTCAAGTCGACCGTCCCGGCCGGTCAGCAACTCGACCCAGCCGTGCGCGAAGGTGCGATGCGGCCCCGTTCGCGGACTGTCCATCCACTGGGATTCCTCGACCACCGACATCGCCTCCTGTTCTCGGGTCCGGTGATCAACCTACGGCTGCCGAATGCTCGGCACCATCGCGGACCCTAGGCCGAATGTTCATGCCAGGCCCGGCGGTGGCCAGCGGCGACGCCGAGCGCCGAAGTGCGGCGATGCGGGCGAGCCCGGTCAGCTGACCGGTGCCTGCGGCACCGGCTTGATCAGCCGCGCGGCGGTGGCCTTGCGGACCGCGTCGACTCGCGACACCGCGCGCAGCTTCGCGTAGATGTTCGTCAGATGCCGTTTGACGGTGGCCTCTGTGATGCAGAGCCGACCGGCGATCTGGGCGTTGCTCAGCGCCTCGGCGGTCAACCGCAGCACCTCCAACTCGCGTTCGGTCAACGGTGTCGTGGTGCGCGGTCGCTGCCGGTCGAGTCGTTCCACGGTCGCGCGGGACACCGCCAGCAGGACGTTCTGCATGGGCCGGCGCACCACCGACCGGACGGCGGCGACGAGTTCGTCCCGCAGGATCGTCTTGAGCAGGTACGCGACCGCGCCGGCCGCCAGCAGTTCGGACACGAGGTCCGGGTCGTCGTGCATGGTCACCACGACGACCCGGGTCTGTGGGGCGGCCCGGCCGACCTGGCGGACGACGGCGGCGGCGCCGAGGCCGGGCATCTCCACGTCCAGCAGCAGGACGTCGGGTCGTAACCGGACGCACACGGCCACCGCCTCCGGCCCGGTCGACGCCTCGCCGACGACCGTGAATCCGGCATCGGTGCAGAGCATCTCGCGGATGCCGTCGCGCATCAGCGTGTGGTCGTCGGCGAGACAGACCCGGATCTGCGGCCGGTCCGGGGCGGTCAAAGCCCGCTCTCCATCAGCGGGACCCGTACCTCGATGCGGGTGCCCTTGCCTGGCTCGCTGACGATGGCGAGTCGGCCCCGTAGCAGCAGTGCCCGCTCCCGCATCGACGGTAGTCCGCCGCCGGCCCGGTCCGGTCCACCCGGGTCGAAGCCCTGTCCGTCGTCGGAGACCACGGCGCGCACCTCGGTGGCAGCTATGTCGACGGTGACGTCCAGCCGGCGCGGTGCGGCGTGGCGTAGCGCGTTGCGGACCGCCTCGCGCAGGATCAGGTAGAGCTCCTCGGCGGTGTCCGGCGGCAGGGCCTTGACATCGCCGGCGATGCGCAGCGAGGCCCGTACCGATGGTGGTGTCGTCACCTTCAGGTAGTCGCGCAGCGCGCTCGCCAGGCCCTCCTCGCCGACGCAACGGCGCAGCTCAGCGGAGAGCTGCTGTACGGTGCGCACCGCCTCGCCGAGGTACTCGACCGCGCTGTCGAGATGGGCCCGCGCACGCGCCTGGTCGTGTTCGGCGTAGTGCCGGTTCAGGTCCAGTCGGTGCAGCGTCAGGCTCATGCCGTGCAGCACCCGGTCGTGCAACTCGCGAGCTATCCGTCGCCGTTCCTCCTGCCGGGACTCCTGCAGCTTTGTCATCAGGAACGTCACGTAGGACAGGGATCCGACGGCGACCCGCGCCATGATCGCCTTATGGAACAGTTTGCTGATCCGGGTCGCGCTGATGTTGTCGGAGGGCGCGAACTCCCGATTGATGATCGGCAGGCCGACCTCGAACAACGTGATGGCGGCGCGTAGCGACTCCACCGGATGGATGCCGTGCTCGGCCCGCTGCGCGCCGATTTCAACACTGGACAGTCGAGCCTCACCGGTCAGCGCTACCCGGGGTGCGTCCGGCAGTTCGAGCTGAGCCGCCACGTCGTCGAGGACCGACGCGACCTGGCCGGCGAGCTGGTCGACGACCTCGGGCCGGCTGATCAACTGGCTGCCCTGCCGCCGCAGGGCCCTGGTGAACGCGCTGAGGATCTCGTCGAGGATCCCCGTGGTGTCCGGGCTTCGGGCCGCGTCCGCGTCACGCCCAGTTGTCAAGAGGCCTCCCCGTCGACTCCTGTCACGGAGACTTATGATAGCGCTCCCGACTGGAACATCCACCCCTTGCGGGGTCTGAGTGTCGGGATTGGATTATCCCTGCCCGGGCCGCTTGTATGTAGCCTGTGGTCACGATTTATGCAGGCCATAAGTGTTGCTTTAGTAATTTACCGATATAAATCAACTGTAATCCTAACCGGTCGGACTTGGTCGGCCTGTTTGTCGTGCTTCCGGGGTGGATGGCGAAACCTCGTCCGACGGCCTGCGTTCCGCCCGCCCGCCCGCGCGTCGTCCGACCGGCGGTGCACGTGCGTCCCGGCTGCATCCGTACGCGTCGTTGGTCGAGGCGTCGCGCGTCCTTCGTCGTAGCCGGTGTCGCCACCTTCATGGAGTTTGTCGGCGAGTGGGGCTCTGCCACCTTGGCCGGCCCAAGGGCCGGCCCCTACCGTCGACCCATTGACGATTGTCGTGGTGGTGAGCCTGGTCGGGCCACGATCTGCCCTGCGCGGGCGGCCCGCCGACGAACCGTCCGACACGAGGAGAGGAGCAGGCCGTCATGGCCACAGACGCGCCGACACCCGCCGGCCGAGAGCCGGCAACCGGCACTGCCCGGCGTGGTCGCCGACTCGTCGGGCGGCTGGTCGTCGGGGCGTTCGTGGTCGCCGTCTGCGTCGCCGTCGCGCTCGCACTACGTGACCAGGACTGGTCGACGCTCGGCCAGCTGACTCGCCCGCGGACGGTACCGGCGCTGGCCGCGGCGCTCGCGGTCACCTCGGGCGGCCTGCTCTGCGCCGCCCGCGCCTGGCTGCTGACGATCTCGGCGACCGGCGCGCCGGTGCCGGTCACCGCCGGTGTCCGGATGTTCTTCGTCGGCTTCCTCGGCAAGTTCCTGCCCGGCCGGGTCTGGGGACTGCTCGCCCTGCTCAAGCTCGGCGAGCGGGCCGGGGTGAGCCATTCCAGAATGGCCGGAATCTACCTGGTGAACGTGGTGGTGGTGCTGCTCAGCGGTGGGGCCGTCGGCCTGCTGGTCGCGCCGGCCCTGCTCGGCGCCCACGCACTCTGGCTCTTCCCGGCCCTCGGCGCGCTGCTCGGGCTGCTGCTCGTCCGGCCGGCGCTGGTCGACCGGGTGGTGGCCGTGGCGGCCAGGCTGGCCCGTCGCCCGCAGCCGGCCCGGCTGGCCCGGCCGGAGCACCTGCGGCGGTCGATCGGCTGGCAGACGGCCTCGTGGGTGCTGTTCGGGGTGCACGTCTGGCTGGTCGCCACCCTGCTGGGCGCCGCACCGGTCGAGGCGCTGCCAGTGGCCCTGGGCGCCTTCGCGATCGCCAGCGTGGCCGGCACCCTGGCCCTGTTCGTCCCGGACGGCGTCGGGGTGCGCGACGTCCTGCTGATCGCCGCCCTCACCGTCGTGCTGCCGCTGCCGGCGGCGGTCACCACCGCCATCGCCAGCCGGGTGCTCTGCACGCTCGCCGAGGTCCTCACCGCCGGGGCCGCCCTGCTCGTGACCGCGCTGCGCGACCGGCGTGCCGCGCGGGCGGCCGCCACGTCGACGGACACCTCGGCGGAACGGTCCCCGGCCCCGGCTTCGTTCTGACCCGCTACCGCACGCCACCGCCCACCATCGGCGGGCACCTGCTCGCCGCGATCAGAGAAAGAAAGGACCCAGCGAGATGCCACCACTGTTGTCCATCGACGACGCCGAACAGCTCAGCGTCGAGCAGGTGCACGACCTCTACCGCCGGCACGTGAACAAGGGCCAGGTCAGCCTGATGACCTCGTTCGGGTTCGGCCGGGAACTCGCCGACCGGGCCGAAGGCGCCTACATCCACACCCGCGACGGCCGGCGGATTCTCGACTTCACCGGCGGCGTCGGCGTGCTCAACCACGGCCACAACCATCCGCGCATCGTGGCTGCCCGACGCCGGTTCGCCGAGCGGCAGCGGATGGAGGTGCACAAGACCTACTTCTCGCCGTACCTCGCCGCGCTGTCACACAACCTGGCCGCCGTCCTGCCCGGCGACCTCGACATGTCGTTCCTGCCGAACTCCGGCGCGGAGGCCGTCGAGGGCGCGGTGAAGCTGGCGTACAAGTACCACGGCGGGCGGCGCAACACGATCCTGCGCAGCGACATCAGCTTCCACGGCAAGCTGCTCGGCTCCGGCAGCCTCACCGGCAGCACCCAGAACCACTTTGCCTTCCCCGGCATCCCCGGGGTGGTGTCGTTCGACTACGACGACCTGGCCGCCGTACGGGCGGCGGTGGAGGCCAGCCGCGACCGTAAGGGCCGCAGCGACGTGTACGCCATCCTCATCGAGCCGTTCAGCGCCTCGACGATGCGGTGGTGCTCGGAGGAGTTCCTGCGTGGCCTGCGTGAGCTGTGCACCCGCGAGGACATCGTGTTGATCTTCGACGAGATCTACACCGGATGGGGCAAGACCGGGACCATGTTCCACTTCATGCGCTACCCCGGGCTCATCCCCGACGTGGTGACCACCTCGAAGTCCTTCGGCGGGGGAAAGTCGTCGATCTCGGCGTACGTGGCCCGGCGGCGGATCTTCACCAAGGCGTACGGCAGCCTCAACGACGCGCTGTTGCAGAGCACCAGCACCACCTACTACGGCTTCGGCGAGGAGACCGCGACCGCGATCGAGGCGATCAACGTGGTGGTCGACGAGGACTTCCCGGCCCGGGCACGGGCCATCGAGCGGGTGCTCGCGCCAGGACTCGCCAGGATCGCCAAGGAACATCCCGACGTGGTGACCGAGGTACGGGGTGCCGGTGCGCTCTGGGGCGTCTTCCTGAACAGCGCCCGCTCGCTGGACCTGGCGGCCAGGGTCGCACCGGGCGGGCTCGCCAAGGATCCGCAGTTCGGCACCAAGCTCGTCACCTGCGCGGTGATCAACGCCCTCTACCGCGACCACGACATCTACAGCTACTACACACTCAACGGCAGAAACCCGCTGGTGGTGGGGCCACCACTGGTCGTCGAAACCGCCGAGGTCGAGCACTTCCTCGACTGCCTGGACCGGACTCTCTCACTCGGCATGACCCGGCTGCTGGCCCGCTTCGTGGCCGAGAAGGTGTCGTCGCTGTGGTGAGCGGGGCCGCGGCCGGGACGGTGACCGTGACCGGCGGCAGCGGCATGCTCGGTGGCAACCTGGTGCGGTCCCTGGCCGGCGACGGATGGCAGGTACGCAGCGTCGACCTGCGGCCACCGGCCGAACCGGTGCCCGGCGTCGACTACCTGACCGCCGACGTGCGGGACGCAGCCCGGGTCCGCGCGGCGCTGCGCGGTACGGACGTGGTGGTGCACACCGCCGCAGCGCTGCCCAGCTACCCGGAACCCGAGATCCGGTCGATCATCGTGGACGGCACCCGCAACGTGCTCGACGCCGCCCGGGCGGTCGGCGCCGACCGGGTCGTGCACATCTCGACCACCGCCGTGTACGGGCTGCCCGTACAGGTGCCGACCACCGAGGACCATCCGCGCAGCCCGGTGGACCCGTACAGCCGGGCGAAGGCCGCCGCCGAGGAGGTCGGTGAGCGCTCGCGGGCCAGCGGGATGTGCGTGCCGATGCTGCGACCGAAGACCTTCCTCGGTCCTGGCCGGATGGGCCTGTTCGCGATGCTGTTCGAATGGGCCGAGGAGGGCCGGAGCTTTCCGGTGCTCGGCCGGGGCGACGTGCGGATCCAGATGTTCGCCGTGGAGGACCTGGTCGACGCGGTCCGGGTCGTCCTGCACGCTCCCGCCGACCACGCCAACGACACGTTCAACCTGGGCGCGGCCGAGTTCGGCACGCTGCGGGACGACTTCCAGGCGGTGCTCGACGCGGCCGGGCACGGCGGGCGGGTGGTGTCGATCCCGGCGCGCCCCGCCGTCGCCGTTCTGCGACTGCTCGAACGGCTGCGGCTGTCGCCGGTGTACGGGCGGCTCGTCCACAAGCTGTGCAACGACTCGTACGTCAGCATCGACAAGGCCGGCGAGGTCCTCGGCTGGCGGCCGCAGTACTCCAACCGCGACGCGATCCTGCGTACGTACCACTGGTGGCGAACCAACCGCGCCGCCGCACCCGCTGGCGGCCCGTCGGCCGGTCGGACCAGCCGGGATCCGTGGAAACAGGGCGTCCTGAGCCTGGCCAAGGCCGTCTTCTGAACCGTCCGGTAGCTCACCCCACGCCTCCCACACCCACCGGAGCTCGTCGTGACCATCGCCATCGACCAGCCCATCGGCACCGGTCCCACCGCCGGGCCCAACCCGACCCCACCGCCGGCCGGCGCCCGCCGGCCCGGCCTGCTGACCGACCTGATCAGTCTGATCCGTCCGCACCAGTGGGCGAAGAATTTGCTGGTAGTTCCGCTCGCCCTGATCGACGCACCGGCGTTGGGGCCGGGACCGCTGGCCCGGACCGGCTGGGCGGTCGTACTGTTCACCCTCGCCTCGTCCCTGGTGTACGTCGGCAACGACGTCTACGACCGGCACCGGGACCGGGCCCATCCCACCAAACGCCACCGGCCGATCGCCGCCGGTCGGATCAGTGTCCCGGTGGCGTACGCCGTCGGTCTTGCCCTGGCGCTGCTGCTGGCCGCCGCGGTGCTGCTCGGGCCGACCATCGCCTGGTGGCCGATCGCCGGCTACCTGGTACTCAACCTGGCCTACAGCTGCGGCCTGAAGCACCTGCCACTGGTCGACGTGTGCGTGGTCGCGGTCGGCTTCGTGCTGCGGGTCGTCCAGGGTCAGCTGGCCGTCGGCGCACCGGTCGGCCGGTGGTTGCTGGTCGCGGTCTTCGCCCTGTGCCTGCTGTTCATCCTCGGCAAGCGGCGGCACGAGGTGACCGTCTCCGGCAGTGACCACCGGCCGTCGCTGCGCGGGTACTCGGTCCAGTACCTCGATCACCTCATCGTCTTCTGCGCGGTGCTGACCGTGGTCGCCTTCCTGTTCTCCCTGCAGGAGACGGTGGCCGACCCGTACACCGGTCTGGCCCTGCTCGGCTCGGTGCCGTTCGCGTTCTTCGCTGTCGCCCGGTACCTGCAGGTCCTGGTGATCGACGGGGACGGCGGGGAACCGACCCGGATTCTGCTGCGCGACCGGGTCATGGTCGTCAACGCCCTGCTGTGGGGCGTGCTGCTGGCCGGCACGCTGCTCGCCGCGCACTACGCCGTGCCGCTCGATCTCACCGCCCGGCTGCGCTGACCGACGGCCGGGCCCACCCTCAGCCGACTACCGCCCCAACCCGACAAGGAGCAGCAATGGCCGACCCGCTCGTGTCCGTCATCATCCCGAACTACAACTACGGCAACTCCATTGGCCGGTGCGTCGACGCGGCGCTGGACCAGACGTACCGTCCGATCGAGGTCATCGTTGTCGACGACCACAGCACCGACGACTCACTGGCGATCGCCCGGCAGCGGGCCGTCACGGTGTTGCGGACCGCCCGCAACAGCGGCGTCGCGGTGGCCCGCAACATGGGGGCCGCCGCGGCCCGTGGCGAGATCCTGTTCTTCGTCGATTCGGACGTGGCGCTGCGGCCGGACGCTATCGAGACGGCGGTCGCCGAACTGCGCGCGCATCCCGAGTACGGTGCGGTCTGCGGCATCTACGAAGATGAGCCGCTGATCCGCGACAGCGTGGTGGAGCAGTGCCGGGTGCTGCAGGCGTACTGCTGGCGGATGGCATCGCTCGGCGAGGTCAGTTTCCTGTTCTCGTCGCTGACCGCGATCCCCCGGCGGGTGTTCGACGAAGTCGGCCCGTTCAATCCCCGGCTGCGCCAGACCGAGGAGGTCGACTACGGGCAGCGGATGTCCACCCGCTACCAGATCCGGGTCACCGACGCGGTCCGGGGCTGGCACGACGACGACGACAAGCTGCTGCCGCTGATGCGCAAGCTGTTCCGCCGGGCACGGCTGCGGGTGCCGCTGTTCGCCCGGCGTCGGCGCTTCGCCAAGGGCTTCGAGAGCGCCTCACGTTCGCTCGCCGCGCTCGCCGCGCTCGGTGTGCTGGCCAGTCTGCCACTGGTCGTGCTGAGCCCGTGGGCGTTACTGGCCACCGGGGCGCTGCTCGCGGGGATGCTCGCCGGTGACGCCGCGATGTACCGCTACGTGCTGCGCCGGCGCGGCGCGGGCTTCCTGACGGTTTTCACCGCCGTCGCGTTCGCGACCAACGTGGCCATCTCCACCGGCATCGCGGTCGGCGTCCTGCAGTGGCTGGTGTCGGGCCGGTTCCGCCGGTTGTACGACGCACAGTGGCCGTCCACCGCCGTGCCGGCCGCCTCGACGGCGACCGGGACACCGGCATGAGCCACCTGCTTGCCGCCGCTGGCGGCGCGGCCCGGACCGCCGCGCCGCCAGCGGCCCCAGGGGACGGACCGGCGGGCCGCGGTCCCGGCGGCCACCGGCGTCGACGTTGGCCACCGCGTACCCGGCTGGTGTTCGCCACCGTCGCTGGCTGGAGCGTGTTCCTCGCGGTGTTCCTGACCCTCACCGGTACGCAGTGGTGGTGGCGTCCGTTCGAGCTGATGCCGCCGCTGCTGTTTGTCGCGGTGCCGCTGCTGCTGGCACCGCTGACGCTGCTGGCCCGCCCGGTCCGCGCCCGGCTCGCCCTGGTTGTCGTCGGTTGTCTGGTGCTCGGCGCCGACCTGGCCGGGCTGAACGTGCATGCCCTGCCGGGCGGACGCGACACCGCTGCGCCCGTCCCCGCCGACGCGATTCGGGTGTTCGCCTGGAACACCGAGTACTGGCACGACGGCGACGACCCGGAGCGGTTCTACGCCTACCTGGCCGATCAGCGGGCCGACGTCTACCTGCTCAGCGAGCACGTCGGCTGGGATCTCGCCGGGCACCGTCCGGTCCGCGTCGACCACCGCGCCGAACTGCGCGAACGGTTCCCCGACTACCAGATCGTCGCGGTCGGCGAGCTGCTGACGATGTCCCGGTACCCGGTGGTACGTCACCATGCGCTGGACGCCACGCCTTACCTGACCGACCGACAGCTGGGCGGTCCGCCGCCCGGCTCCGATTTCGCCGACTACTACCGGCACAAGATCCTGCGGACCGACCTGCTGGTGGGTGGGACGGTGTTCTCGGCGTACAACGTGCACATCCCGGTGCAGCTGGACGTCTCGATGGACCCGCGACGGCCCGAGTTCACCGCCTTCATGCGGGCGCAGGAGATCCGTCGGCAGGCCCATCACCGGGCGGTGGTGGCCGACCTCGCCGGCAACCCGGCACCGGTGCTGCTGGCCGGCGACTTCAACGCGACAGCGGCGATGGGCGAGTTGCGTGCCCTCGGCCGCCGGCTGCGGGACGCGCTCCCCGCCAGCCAGCAGATCCACCCGGTCTCCTGGCCGGACGGGAACATCCCGCTGTGGCGGTTGGACTGGGCGTTCACCGCCGGTCCGGTCCGGGTCCACGACTATCGGATGGTGCCGGGCCGGGGGATGAGCGACCACCGGGGACAGCTTGTCACCGTCTCGGTGAGCTGAGCGGATTCAGCTGGCCGCGATGCCGGCTGTCGCCAGCTGGCTGTCCACCTCGGGCGTCCGGGCGACCATGCCGCACCGCTCCAACAACCGGCGAGCTTCGCCGAGCAGCCTGCCGGCCGCGTCCCGGTCCCCGGGTGCGAGCTCGGCACGACCGTGTTCAACCTCGCCGGGCGGTCCAACGGCTGCTGCAACATGTGGGCGCCGGAGTTCCACCTGATCGACGGGCCCAACGGGCCGCGCTGGTATCTGTACTGCGTGGCCGGGCGCAACGTCGCCGACTTCAACCCGACCCAGCGGCTGCACGTACTGGAGAGCGCCGGCACCGACCCGATGGGGCCGTACACCTTCAAGGCCGACCTCGGCAGCGACTGGCAACTCGACGCCAGCGTGCTGCGGGTCAACAACAACCTCTACCTGCTCGGCACCTACAACGCGGGCAGCAACCACGGCAACGACTCGGCGTCCGGCGGCTGCGACATGAACCGGTCCACCCGGGCCCAGAAGTTCACCTGGAACGCCGACGGTACGCCGGACTTCGGCGCCCCGGTCCGGCTCGGCGTCACCCTGCCCGCTCCGTCGGGCGAGTGACCGCCGCCGCACCGGGCCGATGAGCTGTCGATCTGCCGGTGACCGGCTCCGTCAGTCGGTCACCGACAGATCGATGGTGTGTGCGGCGTGGTTCGCCTTGGCGGCCAGGTAGCGCACGTTCGCCGCTGAGACGTGCACACCGGTGGGGATCTGTTCGGTCACCGTGACCCCGAGCCCGGTGAGCTGTGCCGCCTTGTCCGGATTGTTGCTGAGCAGGGCTACCCGGTGCACGCCGAGCGCGAGCAGCATCTGCGCCGCTACCGTGTAGTCGCGTTCGTCCTCGCCCCGGCCCAGGGCCACGTTCGCCTCGAAGGTGTCCAACCCGGCGTCCTGCAGCGCGTAGGCGTCGAGCTTGGCGTACAGCCCGATGCCCCGCCCTTCCTGCCGCAGGTAGAGCAGGAAGCCGCCGCGGGCGGCGATCCGCTCCACCGCCTCGCGCAGCTGCGGGCCGCAGTCACACCGTTGGCTGCCGAACACGTCGCCGGTCAGGCACTCACTGTGCGGGCGTACCAGCGGTGGGTCACCGCCGTCGCCGGCCGGTTCCAGTGCCCGGTGCCAGTCGCCCAGGCCCAGCGCCACGTGCTCGCGGCGGTCGGCCAGACCGTCGAAGGTGAAGACCCGGGCGCTGGCGGTGTAGCCGTCGGGGAACCGCAGCGGCACCGTGACCTGTCGGCGGACCGTCGCCGTCGGCGCGGGACCCGTCCCGTTGGTGGCGGCGAGCTTACCGTTGACCGGAGCGTGGGGCGGCGGTTCAAGCATCGTACGTCCTATCGGTGATGTGCTGCACAGAGCGTCGGCGCCGGTCCGGCCGGCACCGACACATGAGCCGTACGGGAGAATGTGTGCCGGCCTCGCATGCAGGCTATCTTTCGGTCGTCGAGGAGGTGCCATCAGTGGTTGAGCGACCCTACGTCCTGCTCAGCTGCGGCATGTCGATCGACGGGTATCTGGACAACGCGAGCGGGCGGCGTCTGCTGCTGTCCAACGACGCCGACTTCGACCGGGTCGACGCGGTACGCGCCGACTGCGACGCGATCCTGGTCGGGGCCGGCACGGTGCGCCGCGACGACCCTCGGTTGCTGGTCCGGTCGGCGGACCGCCGGCGTCGGCGGGTGGCCGCCGGCCACCCACCCACCCCGATGAAGGTCACCGTCACCGGCAGCGCCGACCTCGACCCGCAGGCGCGGTTCTTCACCGTCGGCGACGTCGACAAGGTCGTGTACTGCGCCACGGCGAGCCTGGACAGCGCCCGCAGCCGACTCGCCGGACTCGCCAGCGTCGTCGACTGCGGTGACCCGGTCGACCTGCGACGGGTCGTCGGCGACCTGCATGTACGGGGCGTCGGCCGGTTGATGGTCGAAGGTGGCGGACGGGTGCACACCCAGTTCCTCACCGCGGGGCTGGCCGACGAACTGCACCTGGTGGTCGCCCCGATCTTCGTCGGCGACTCCCGGGCACCCCGGTTCGTCGGCGACGGCAACTTCCCGTGGCACGCCGACCGGCGGGCGACGCTGGTCGAGGTCCGCCAGATCGGCGACGTGGCCCTGTTGCGCTACGCCCTGTCGTCCCGGTTCGGCGAGCAGTAGTCGGCCAGCCCGACCAGCCGATGGCCGGGGCCCGCCGTTGTGTGCCGTCACGCCGCAGGCCGTCACGTCGCCGGACGCGGTCGCAGCCGTAGCCGTAGCCGCAGTGGTGGCCGTTGCCGGGCCGCCGGCAGCCGACGCAACCAGCGGGCCGCCAGCACACCGGCACCCGGCAGGCTCGCCGTCAACGCCAGCAGGCCGTACACCACCGCCACGGTCAACCCGAGGCCCGCGCCGAGCCCGGCGGCGCCGAACGCCCACGCGGTCACCCCTTCCCGCGGCCCCCAGCCGCCGACGTTCAACGGCACCGCCATCGCCAACAACGCCAGCACCATCAACGGTGCCAGTTGGTGCAGCGGAGCCGTCGACCCGGCGGCGCGGGCCGCGACCAGGAAGGTGGCGAGGTGACCGGCCAGCGCGGCGACCGACAGCAACGCCACCCCGGGCCAGGTCCGTCGAGCCAGCAAACCGTTGCGCAGGTCGGCGACAGTCCGCCCCACCGCGCGGGTCCACCAGGACCTGCCGGACCCGGCGGCGTCCGCTCGACGGACCTGTGGCCGACGGCGGCGTACCGCCACGAACATCGCCACCACCAGCGCCGCCGCCGCGACCATGGCCACCGTCACCTGAGCCGCGGTGACCAGCCGCGCGGATGCCGGCACCGGCAGCGTCAGCAGCACCCCTGCGGCGACCGCGAACAGCACCAGCTGACCGGCGGTCCGCTCCAGCACCACCGCGCGTACCCCCCGGCCCACGTCGGCCACCTCACGGCCGTGCCGGACCGCGCGGTGCACGTCACCCAGCACCCCACCGGGCAGCGCGGCGTTGAGGAAGATCGCCCGGTAGTAGTCGGCGACCGCCCCGGCCAGCGGCAGCGCCAGCCCCATCCCCCGGGCGACCAGACACCACCGCCAAGCGCTGCAGACCGTGGTCAACAACCCGATCCCGACCGCGAGCAGCAGCACCCGCACGTCGATCACCCGCATCCCGTCCAGGAACGCGTTGGTGCCGAGCCGCCAGGCCAGCAGCCCGAGGATGGTTGCCCCACCCGTCAGTCGTAGCCAGGCCCAGACCTTGCCCTTCACCGTGCGTCACGGCCGGTGCCGGCCGTGCGCAGCGGGCTCTTCGCCCTGTGCATTACGTGCCCCCCTCGATGAGCCTCCGCCGACAGATACGCGGCGGTGCCGCCTCCGGTTCACCTGCCCGGCACCGGAAGGACGCTGAGTGGAACTCAGCCGGGCACGACCAACATGTCCCGGTGTTCCACGGTGACCCCCAGCTCACCGGCGGCGGCAGCGGCGAGCCGGCGGCGCCGGTAGCCCCCCGGCCGGGCGGCCAGCTCCGGCCGCTGCTCGTACGCCGCCGCGATCCAGCCGTCCAGCCACCGTTCGGTCAGCTCGGCCTGCTCCGGGCCGAGCCGCCACGGGCTGGGCCGCACCAGCACGGTTGCCCCGTGCCGGGTGAACGCCTCGGTCGCCGATTCCACCGCCGACGGGCCGAGCAGCGGCCGACCCGCGCTGTGCCGCCGCTGATGGTCGTTGAACGCGGCCGTCAGCTCCCCGTCGAGCGGTTCTGCGGGATCGAACCGTACGTCACCGACCACGGTCAGGGTCAGCAACGCCGGACAGGCGATCGCCCGGACGGTCGCCGCCAGCCGGTCCACCTCGTCGGCGGTGAGCAGGTCCAGCAGCGCCGAGGCGGTGACCAGGTCGGCGCCGGCCAGGTCGTCGACGGTGAGCGCGGTGACGTCGTCGCGGCGTACCGTCGCGGTGACCGGCGCGCCGTCGGACGCCGCCGGGGCCATCCGGGCCTCGGCATGGCGCAGCAGTTCGCGGTCGCGGTCGTGCAGCACCCAGTGCTGGGCACCGGGCAGTTGCGGGGCCAGCCAACGACCCATCGACCCGGTGCCGCAGCCGAGGTCGTGTACTTCGGTGCGGGCAGCGCCGGTGAGCAGCCGGCGTACCTCGGCGACCAGTTCCGCAGAGCGCGCCTTCGCGTCCGCGGGCTCCCGCAGCCCCAACCACGCCGGGCTGTAGCCGGCCGACTCAATCGTCTCCATGAAGTCTCCCTCCGCTGGGGCGGGGCGCCGCCGTCAGCGCCAACCCAGTTCGTGCAGTACCGCGCCGACCCTGGTGGCGGTGTCCGCCCAATCAGGCAGCCCGGCCCGGCGCGCGACGGCGGCCGCCCGCAACCGCTCCCGCTCGTCGCCGTCGGTCAGCCAGCGGCGTACCGCCGCACCGAGCGCCGCCGGGTCGTCGGGCGGTACCAGCCGGCCGGGGCGCTCACCCGCGTCGGTGCGACCGACCGCCTGCGGCACCCCGCCGACATCGCTGGCCAGTACCGGGATGCCGCAGGCCAGCGCCTCGGTGACTACCATGCCGTACGTCTCGGCGTGCGACGGCAGGATGAGCAGATCGGCGTCGGCGTAAGTGCCGGCCAACGTCGCCGCCGCCCGGGGCCCGGCCAGCGTGACGCGGTCCCCGAGCCGGTGGTACGCGATCCGCTGCCGGACCTGGTCGACGTACGCGGCGGCGGTCAGCGCTCCCACGCAGACACATTCCCAGCCCAGGTCGGTGACGGTGGCGAGCGCCTCGACGAGTACGTCGTGGCCCTTACGGGGGGTGACCGACGCGACGCAGAGCAGCCGTCGGCCGGCCGGGTCCCGGCTGGCCAGGGGTGCCGGTGCGACACCCGGGAGCGCCACCCGGATTCGGTCGGCGGACAGGCTGTGGCGGGTGGCGAGTTGGCGTGCCGTCGCGTCGCTGGTGGCGATCACCGCCGCCGCCGAGCCGAGCACCGCGCGTTCGGCCAGCTCCAGGGCGGCCGCCTCGGCCGGGTCCAGCCCGGTCTCGTCGGCCAGTGGCAGGTGGACCAGCACGGCCAGCCGTAGCCGGTCGGCGTGCGGTCCGACCACCTCGGGCACCCCGCAGGCGACCAGACCGTCGATCAGCACCACCGTGCCGTCGGCCAGGGTGGCGAGGAGGCCGGCGAGCGCGGCCCGGCTGGTCCGGTCCGGGCGCGGCCAGGCACCGGGGACAGCGATCTCCCGTACCGGTCGTCCGGTCGCGACCAGACCGGCGCAGACCTGCCGGTCGTAGGCGTTGCCACCACTGGGGGCGGTCGGGTCGTCCACATTGCCGGGCAGTACCACGACGACCATCGACGTCAGAGCGCCCGCTCGTAGCTCGCCCAGGCGATGTGCGACTCATGCAGGGTGACGCCGATTGCGGTCAGCCCACGGGCACCGGCACCGAGGTCGCCGGCGTGTACCCGGTCGGCCAGCCGGTCGGCGATCAACTTGGCCAGCCACTCGGTGGAGGTGTTGACCCCGGCGAACGCCGGCTCGTCGTCGAGGTTGCGGTAGTTCAACTCGGCCAGTACGGCCTTGAGCTGCTCGGTGGCCAGACCGATGTCGACGACGATGTTGTCGCTGTCGAGGTCGGTGCGCTTGAAGGTAGCGTCGACGACGAAGGTGGCCCCGTGCAGCCGTTGCGCCGGGCCGAACACGTCACCGGTGAAGCTGTGGGCGACCATGATGTGGTCACGTACGGTGACGCTGAACATTTCTCATCCTCCAGTCGGGGTAGCGGATCACGTGGCACAAAGCCGGCAACTCGCCGGCCGCGAGCAGGGGCAGCACTCCGGGCAGGTCGGTGAAATTGCTCTCGCCGGTCAGCAGCGTGTCGAACCTCTCGTCGGCGAGCAGGTCCAAGGCGAGAGCGAGCCGTCCGGCGTACCCGTGCCGCTCGCGCCGGGCCGGGGCGACCCGGCCGACCTGGCTGCTACGTACGGTCAACCGGCGGGAGTGGAAGTGTTCGCCGAGCGGCACGGTGACCGGGCGGTCGCCGTACCAGCTGAGGTCGACCACCGTGCCCTCGGCGGCGAGCAACTCCAGCGACCGGGTCAACCCGGCCGACGTGGCACTGGCGTGGAACACCAGGTCGCACCCGTCGGTGGCGGCGTCCGGGTGGGCGAAGCCGACGCCGAGCGCGGCGGCGGTCACGGCCCGTGCGGGGTCGATGTCGACCAGTTCGACCCGTACGCCGGGGAACCGGGCGGCGAGCGCGGCGACGGTGGCGCCGACCATGCCGGCGCCGACCACGGTGATCCGGTCACCGAGCAGGGGAGCGGCGTCCCACAGGGCGTTGACCGCGGTCTCCACCGTGCCGGCGAGCACGGCGCGGCGGGGCGGCACGCTGTCCGGGACCACGGTGACCGCGTCGGCCGGCACGACGTAGCGGGTCTGGTGCGGGTAGAGGCAGAAGACGGTACGCCCGACGAGCTCGGCTGGGCCCTGCTCGACCTGTCCGACGTTGAGGTAGCCGTACTTGACCGGTGCGGGGAAGTCGCCGTCCTGATAGGGGGCGCGCATCGCGGCGTACTGGCTGGGCGGCACCTCGCCCCGGAAGACCAGCGTCTCGGTGCCCCGGCTGAGCCCGGTGAACCGGGTCCGCACCAGGACCTCGCCGGGGCCGGGCGAATCGACCTCGACCGGCCGGATCTCGCCGGTGCCCGGGGTACGCAGCCAGAACGCATGATCGCGCAGCGTCATCTACCCGCTCCCCTCGTCTCTCGTCGGTGCCTCGCCTCGCTGGCCTCGGTAACGATAGCCCGGCGCGGATCATGACAGCTGGTGACCGGCCGCCCTGGTGAGTCCGCGCGCCGGTGGTCCGTAGCCGGGAAGTACTGCCGGGCCGGTCGGCTGGCCCGAACCTGCGGCCCTCGGTGTACCACCGAATCGACGCCGAGCGCTGGTGGACCGGTCACCCCTGCGGCCCGTTCTGCGGTACTGTGCCGTGTCGCTGTCCAGACCGACCGGTCCTGGACGACGAACCACCACATCGGTCACGGGGGACCGCGTGCCGATTGTCTATTTTGGAAGGTATACATGTCGCAGACCACGGCCGTACCGGCCACCGAGCAGAAGTCCTGGCTCGTCGCGCTGCTGCTCAGCTTCTTCCTCGGTGGGTTCGGAGCGCACCGGTTCTACGTTGGCAAGATCGGGACCGGCGTTCTGATGCTGGTCACCTTCGGTGGACTGGGCCTCTGGGCGCTGATCGACTTCATCGTCATCCTGATCGGCAAGTTCACCGACAAGCAGGGCCAGCCGCTGGCCAAGTGATCGGCGGAACCCGCAGGCTGGGGCGCTACCCGTACGGGTAGCGCCCCAGCCGCGTCACGAGACGTCGACGACGACCGCTCCGCCGCCGAGCGCGGTTGTGCTGGCGTTGGTCCGGCTGTCGTAGACGACCGTCCCGGTGGCCGCCTCCCGGATCCGGATCCAGAACCGGTCCTTGCCCTGCTCCCGCAGCGCCTCGTCGTTCAACCCGACCAGGTACTCGTAGTCGCCGGCGCCGTTGACCGTCCCCCGGCCGTTGAACCGCAACTGTGGACCGTCGACGACGTACCCACGGTGGCTGGTGGCGGCGAACTCCCACTCGCCGAGGCGCAACCGCAGCGCCACCGGACCTGGCCCGGTCGTCTCCGGGCCGGTGGCCGCGACGAACCCGAACTCGGCCCGCCCGGCCACCCGCGCGTCGGCGACGTACGCCCCGGCCGGTGAGGTGATCCAGCCGGAGCCGGCCACGTACCCGCCGTCGGTCCGGCGTACCGCCAGATACCCGCCGGCCAGAGTGTGCGCGGCATCCCGGTCGTCGATCACCGTGACCGTCGGCCGGTACACACCCGGTTCGGCGTACGTGTGCGCCGCGACGCAGGCCGACCCGTCGACCGTGCCGGCGTCGACGGTGCCGTCGCCCCAGACCAGCACGCACCGGTGCGTGTCGTCCGCGCCGGCGTCGGTGAACGTCGCGGTGACCCTGACCTCGGTGCCGGCGGCGACCGGCCCGGCCGCACCGGTGACGGCGATCACCGTCGGCGCGGTGTTGACCGGCCGGATCGGCTCGACGCTCTCCAGGGTCGGCACCACCGGGACGATGGAGCCGTCGGCGGCGAAGCGCAGCCGGTCGATGGTCGTCTCCCGGTGGGTGCCGTCCCCGTCCGGGATCGCGAACCGGTGGTACGCGACGTACCAGTCGTCGGTGCCGGGGATCCGTACCACCGAGTGGTGCCCGGTGCCCTTGACGCCCAACGACAGGTCCTTGCGCAGGATGACACCCTCCCGGGGACCCCACGGCCCGAGCGGCGAGTCACCGACGGCGTACGCCACCTGGTAGTCCTCGCTGCGGGTGTCGTTCTCCGACCACATGAAGTAGTAACGGCCGTCACGCTTGATCACGAAGGTGCCCTCGTTGTAGCCGTCCGGCCGGTAGGTGCGCACCGCGGTCGGGTCGAACGACACCATGTCGTCGTTCAGCGGCACCTGGTAGGAGGCGCCGTTGCCCCAGTACAGGTAGGACCGGCCGTCGTCGTCGGTGAACACCGCCGGGTCGATCATCTGGCCGGAGTACGTCCCGGCCGACACCAGCGGCTCGCCGAGCGCGTCGCGGAACGGCCCGGTCGGTGAGTCGGCGACCGCGACACCCAGGTGCTTGCCGGTGTCGCCGGTGGCCTTCCCGCCACTGAAGTAGAAGTACCACTTGCCGTCGCGTTCGGCGATCGTCGGCGCCCAGGCACTGTTGTCCGCCCAGTCGACGTCGGTCTCCAGGTCCAGGATGACCCCGTGGTCGGTCCAGTTCACCAGGTCCGCCGAGGAGAACACCGAGAACTTCGTGCCGCTCCAGCCGGCGAACCCGTCGGTGGTGGCGTAGAGGTAGAACCGGTCGCCGAACACCGCGATGTTCGGGTCGGCGTACAGGCCGGGCAGCACCGGCGAACGCATCAGCCGGGCCTCGACGGTCCAGGTCGCCGTGGAGCCGTCGGCGCCGGTGACCGTGTACGTCACCGGTGTGCTCAGGTCCCGTACGGTGCCCGATGCCGGCGCGACGGTGGCGCCGGGGGCCAGGGTGAGCTCCGGGGCCAGGGCGGTCAGGTCGGTGTCCGGCCGGACCGGCAGGATGATCCGTCGGGTGTCGGCGTCGATGATGGCGTCCACCTTGAGCTGCGCCACGGTGGCGCCGGTGATCGCCGCCGGGTCGCCGCCCAGGGCGTACACCTCGTCGGCGGTCAACGCCCGGTTGTAGATCCGGAAGTCGTCCACCTCCCCTGCGAAGTACGGGTCCGCGCCGTACAGCGAGCGTCCGATGTAGCCAGCGTAGTCGCGGGTCGGGTCGTGCAGGTCCGACGGGCGGACCGCTACGTCGGTGGCCCGGGCGATCTCGACCCCGTCGAGATACATGACGGCGGTACGGGTGGCCGAGTCGACGGTCACCGCGAGGTGCTTCCATTCGTCGCCGGTCAGCGCCGACGACGCCCGCAGCTGCTTCTCGGCCTGCCAACTGCCGGTGGTGATCGCTGAGAACAGCACCCCGCCGCCGCTGCGCGGCGTGCTGAACAGGTAGCGGTCGCTGTTTGGACCGAGTCCGTAGATCCACTGGTTGGCGGTGCTGGAGGCGTCCCATTTGACCCAGGTCGCCACGGTGGTGCTGGTGACCCCGGCGTACACCCCGTTGGGGATCGTCACGTACGGCGCGGTGGTCGAGCCGCTGCCGCCGCCGCTCATCTTGAACGAGCCGCCGTCGACGCCGGTGCCGAACGCCGGGGTCCGCTCGTAGCGGCCGTGCCGGCCCTGCCCGGACGAGTCGGTGGCGACACTGCCGCCGGCCTCGTCGAACTCGTAGTGCAGCAGCAGTCCGTCGGCCGGCGGCTCCGGCCCCGGGTCCGGTCCGTACGCGGCGAGCAGCGCGTCGTACTCGGCCCGGGTGACCGGCAGTACGGTGCCGTGCCGGGGCCTGGCCGGCAGCGCGTAGTCGCTCGACGGCGTCCATACCCCGGAGGCGAGGTCGGTGGTCTCGAACGGGAGGTAGCCGCGCCCACCGAACTCGTCGATGAACAGGTACCACTTCTCCTCGGTGTTCGACTTGAAGATGGTGGGTCCTTCACCCTGGGACATCACGCCCTGGCCGATGCAGTCGGCCAGGAAGTCCCAGCCGGTGTCGCGCAGTGACGTCGACGTCTCGGCCAGGATGAACTTGCTGCACGGCGTCGACGACGAGTTGTTGCGTTCGTCCTTGGTGAACCGGTAGTAGACGCCGTCGTGGTCGATCACCGTCGAGTCGATGACCGAGTAGCCGGGGTCGACCCACACCTGCGGTTCGGAGAAGGTGTGGAAGTCGCGGGTGGTGGCGTACAGCATCTTGTTGTAGGTGTTCCCGGTGTGGTCCGGGTCGTCGGCCGCGTACAGCTTGGACGCCCAAAAGACGACGTACGCGCCGATCGTCGGGTCGTAGTACGCCTCCGGCGCCCAGGTGTTGCCGGCGGTGTCGGGGGAGACCTGCACGAGGCGCTGGTCGGTCCAGTCGACCAGGTCGGTGGATTCCCACACCATGATCGACCTGCTGCCGTGGCGCTGCGCGCCGTCCCAGTCGCCGTTGCCGTGGATCCGCAGGTCGGTGGCGATCTGGTAGAACTTGTCGCCGTCCGGGGAACGGATGATGAACGGGTCCCGCAGGCCCTGCTCGCCGAGCGTCGAGGTGAGCACCGGCCGGCCGTCGTTGAGCTGCTGCCAGCGCAGCGGGTCGTTGCCCTGGCTGAGGGCGAAGTAGACCTGCTCGCCGTCGGCGGTGCCCTCCCCGGTGAAGTAGCTGAACAGGTAGCCGGTGCGGTCGGCCGGAGCCGGCAGCGCCGGCACGGTGGCGGTGAACTCGCGGGTGGCGCTGGCCGCGTTGCGGGTGACGGTGGCGGTCAGGGTCACGGTGGTGCCGGCGGAGCCGGGCGCCGGTCGGTTGACCACGCCGTCGGTGGCGATCACCGCCGGGTCGTCCGACGCCCAGGCCACTGTGGTGCCGTCGGCGCCCGTCGTGGGCAGGGTCAGGTTGCCGCGGACGTCGTCGACGTCGTGCACGGTCAGCGCCGCGGCAGCGTCGTCGACGATCCGCGCGTCGTCGAATTCGGCCAGCACGGTCACCTCGAAGCTCCTGCTGTCGGTGACGGTGCTCCGGCGCAGGGTGGCGGTGAGCGTGGCCTGGGCGTCTGGTTCGCCGACTTCCGGTCGGGTCACCGTACCGTCGGTGGTGACCACCGCCGGGTCGCTGGAGGTCCAGTCGATGGCCGAGCCGCCCGGCCCGGTTGCCGGTAGCCGGAGGTCGGCGGTGATCCGGCTGGTGTCGCCGAGATCCAGCGCGGCCGCGTCGTGGGCGACGACCGCGGCGGCCGCGCGTTCACCGATCTGGGCGGCCTCGTCGGCGGTGACCGCCCGGTCGTAGATGCGGAAGTCACGCACCCGGCCGGCGAGGTGGCGGTCGCCGGTGTAGACCGAGCGTCCGATGTAGTTGGCGGTGGTGGTGCCGTCTCCGATCGACGCCGGGGTGATGGTGACCGCGGTGTTGCGGCCGACCTCGACGCCGTCTTCGTAGAGCACTGCGGTGTTGCCGGTCTGGGTGTAGGTGAGGTTTTTCCAGACGCCCCGGGCGAGGTTGCGGGACGGGTTCGGTCGGGTGTTCTGCTCGGTGGACCAGTTGCCGCTGGCGATGGCGGCGCGGAACTGGTCGCCGGTGGCGAACAGGTATCCGTCGCCGGTGCCGCCGCTGGTGTTGCCCATCCCGAAGATGAAGTACGGGGTGACCTGGGCCGGGTCGATGAACACGTCCATCGCCACGGTGACCGAGTCGAGGTCGCGCAGCACGTGGTCGGGCAGGTCCACGTACGTGTCACTGCCGTTGAGGCCGAGCCCTTCGGCGCCGGACCAGGCGGCGGCACCGTGCACGGTGCCGTGCCGGTCGTTGCCGGACGTGTCGGTGGCGACGGTTCCGGCGGTGGCGTCCAGTTCGTACCAGAGGACGAGTCCGTCGGTCGGTCCGGCCGCGGTGGCGGTGGTCGGGCCGGCGGCCAGCAGGCTGGCGGTGAGGGCGAGGGCGGCGAGCGACGCCAGGGCTGTTCGTCGAGGTGGGGCGGTACGCGGTCGATCCCGCTGCGGCATGAGTGTCTCCTCCTGGGAGGCGTCCGGATTTGCGGTCTGAGCGTCGGTATCAGCAGTTGTTAGCGTTAACAACACCTGGCGGACGGTGGTCGGGTCAGAGTTCACCCGATTCGTCGCCGTGACTCGGCGGTTGCGAGAGTGTTAACCGGGGCGTACCCCGCCGTCAAGATGCCCATCGGCATGGCCCCTCCGCCTCGGGCAGCGGCGGACGGTAGGGTCGCGCGGCATGAGGACGGTCTACACGTCGGCGGACCCCGACACCTTCCACCACGCCCGGCAACGGCTGGTCGGCCGGGTCGGCAAGTGGGCGCGTCGGCAGCGGCGCACCGAGCTCGACCCGTTCGTGATCGAGACACTGCTGGAGTACCGGTGGAGTCACGGTGACGGTCTGCTCGGCCGGTGGCACCCCGACGACCTCACCGCCGCGCTGCTCGACGGGTTCCCCCGACACGTCACCATGCACCCGGACGACTGGGACGCCGTCGTGCCGAGCGTACGGGGATTCGTCGACTTCCTGTTCGACGAAGGGTTCGCCGACCGGCACTGCGCCGACCGGGACCTGCTGCACACCACGCTCGACGAGCTGGCCGGACCGGTCGCCGAGGCGCTGGCCGACGAGCGGCGCTACGGTCCGGCGAAGTACTGGACCACCCGGATGATGCGCGAAGGCGTCGATCCGACCGACAACGCGGCCGCCCAGGCGTTCATCGCCGACGTGCACGCCGGCCGGATCTCCGTCGACCAGGACCTGCTCAACCAAATCATGGCCAACCACCGGGCGGCATCCGACGGCGCGCAACGTCCACCGACCCTGCCGCTGGTGACCGTCCCGGACGACGCCGAGTTGCGCCCGGCAGCCGAAGCGTCGACGATCCTGCACCGGGTCCGGCAGTTCGTGGCCTGGGTGGGACCGGGTCGAACCCTGACCCCGAACGGCAACCTGCGGCTGGCCGACGCCCGGGAACTGGTCCCGCTGCTCGACACCGCAGACGTGATCGACCCGGCCATCGGTGACCGGGTGTTCAAGACCCGCAGCAGCGAGGAGCTGTACGGACTCTCGGTGGTCGTCGCCTGGGCTCGGGCCGCTCGCGTGGTCCGGATGGTCAAGGGACGGCTCGTGCCGGTCAAGAGCGCGGCGAAGCTGCTGACCGACCCGCTCGCCCTGGCCCACCGGCTGTACGCGACGCTGCCCGAGATCGGGGCGGCGGTGTGCGGTAGCGGCTGGCGTGAGTCGTTGATGCGGTGGCGGTTCGACGACGCCGTCGTCATCACGGCACTCACCCTCTACTCGTCCGCCGAACCGCTGCCAGTCCCGGCCCTGCGCGAGCTGCTGCACCAGGCGCTGGAGAAGTCGATGCTGGTGCCGTATGGCGGCACCGAGGAGCAGCAGCAGGCCTGGCGCCAGTCCGCCCACAACGACGCCGACCGGCTCTTCGCGCAGCTGGCCGACCTCGGCGCGGTCCGGCTCACCGACGACGACAGGATCAGCCTGACGCCGCTCGGTGCCATGCTGGTCGGGCACCACCTGCGCGAACAGGGCGTGGTGGTGCCGACCGTCGCGGACCTGCTGGACGAGACCGCCGAGGTGGTGGTGGCGGTCGCCGCCGACAGCGATCCGGACAGCGCCGCCCGGCTGCTGACCGCCTGGTGCGCCCACCAGCCGCAGAGCGGTCCCGCCGAGCTGCGGGCGCTCGCCCGGCGTACCGACGACCAGAAGCACCGGCGTCTCGCCCGGTCCCATACGGGGTAGCCGTCCCCGTCCGGCAGGTGGCGGGCGGCCTCTAGCATCCCGATCATGAGTTACCAACCGCCGGGGCCGCCACCACCGCCGTCACCCGCTGGGCCGAGCCGCGGCCGGCGGACGACCGTGATCATCATCGCTGTCGTGCTCGCCGTCGTCCTGCTCTGCTGCGTCGGCGTCGCAGGGGGTGGCTTCTGGCTGTACCGGACCGTGTCGGCGGCCACCGAGCCGGCCCGCGACGCTACCACCGCCCACTTCGACGCGCTGTCCGCCGGCGACTACGCCGGTGCCTACCAACGACTGTGTCAGGACCGCCGGGACGCCCTGTCCGAGACGGAGTACGTCCAGCAGGAGTCCGCCGCCGGGCAGATCGCCGGGTACGACATCATCGGCGTCAACGTGTCGACCACCAACGGGCGGACGTCCGGCGCCGTCACCGTCGAAGTCACCTACGACGGTGGCGCGCAGCGGCAGGAGACCGTCAGACTGGTCGAGGAGAACGGCGAATGGCGGGTCTGCCAATGACACCCGACCACCTGCCACGACCGTGACGGAGGGCGGAGCGGGATGATCGAGGCACTGCTGCCAGCCACGGCGGTCGCCCGCGAGGCGTTCGACGACAGCGTCCCGGTCACCCTGTTCCCCGAGGAGACGGCCGTGGTCGGCAACGCGGTGGACAAGCGCCGCCGCGAGTTCGGCACCGCTCGCCGCTGTGCCCACGAAGCTCTCGCCGAGCTGGGCTTCCCCGGCGTACCGGTGCCGTCCGGAGCGCGCCGCGAACCCCGCTGGCCGGCCGGGGTGGTCGGCAGCATCACCCACTGCGCCGGCTACCGCGCGGCGGTGGTGGCCCGGTCGGCCGACCTCACCGCGGTCGGCATCGACGCCGAACCGCACGAACCACTGCCCTCCGGAGTGCTGAACAGCATCACCGTGCCCGACGAACTCACCTGGCTGGCCGCCAGTCGGGACAGCCACCCGCAGGTGCACTGGGACCGGCTGCTGTTCTGCGCCAAGGAGGCCGTCTACAAGGCGTGGTATCCGCTGGCCGAAAGCTGGCTCGGCTTCGAGCAGGCGTACGTCGAGGCGACTCCCGGCCCGGGTGCCGCCGTGGCTCCCGGCCCCGGTGCCGCCGTCGACGGGGACTTCACCGCCCGGCTGCTGGTGCCCGGCCCGGCGCTGCCCGACGGCACGCCGTTGACCGGGTTCACCGGCCGGTGGCTGGCCCGCAACGGCCTGATCGTCGCCGCGATCAGCGTCCCGGCCGGCCCCGACGTCTGACCGACACACCGCCCCAGAACGCCAGCCCGTTGATGTGGATTCTCGGCCCACCAGGGCTGCCCAGCCCGGCGGCCCGCTGACCGAAGTCGCCCATCAGGCCGACACCGGAGATCGACACCTCGGCGTCGTCCGGCACCACGATCTCGATCCCGCCCATGATCGCCCAGGCCCGGATCCGGATCGCGTTCGCGTCGAACCGCGCCTCCCGCAGGTCGATCCGGCCGCCGCCCCAGAAGGCGAAGGCCCGCAGAATGCCCGGTGCCACCCACCGGCCACGCCGGTCGAAACCGCTCATCACCGCGACCGCCCACTGCGACGGACGCGACGGCGCCAGGCCGTGCTCGCCACGCCGGGCCACCGTGTCGGACACCGCACGGGGAATGTCCCGGGTCAGCGGCTCCAACTCCGCGTACGTCCGGGCGGCGTACACCCGGCCGAGTCGTTCGTCCAGCTCGGGCAGATCGATCCGGCCCTCGGCGGCCGCGGCCCGCAGCACCTCCGCCACCTGCTCGCGGTCGGCGTCGGAGGCCCGCAGCCCGTCAGGAGGCAGCCGGTCAGGAAGGTCGCTCACGCCCACAGGGTACCGAGCGTCGCCGGGTCCGTCGGATCGGTCAGGTAGTGGGCCAGCACCTCGGTGTGCAACGGGAACGCGAGCGTGACCGGCTCGGTCACCACCAGCCACTCGGTGGCCTCCTCGGTCGCCGCCGACACCGGCAACGCCTGCGCCGGTCGGGGCGGCAGCACCCCGAAGATCAGCAGGCTCGCACCGTTGGGCACGCTGCGTACGGCGTACAACTGCACCTGGTCGGACCGCCCGGCCAGGCCGGTCTCCTCGCGCAGCTCGCGGACCACCGCGGTGCGCCAGTCCTCGCCGTACTCGATGAAACCGCCCGGCAACGCCAGCTCGCCGCGTGCCGGCTCGATGTCGCGGCGCTGCACCACCACACCGATCCCCTGTGGAGTCGTCACCGGCACCACGGCGACCGCCACCGGTGTCGGATTACGCCAGACCTGCTGCCCACAGTGGTCACAGGACCGGGGCCAGCCGGCGTCGGCCGGGTAGCGGGCACCGCACGACGAACAGAACGAGTAGGGCACGCCAGTCACAGCGCCCGACGATACGCCGGCCGCCGGGCCGTGACCGCTGTCGCCTATCCGACCGCCGCCGGGCACCCGCCGCCGCACCCGGTCGGGGATTCTGACGGCAGCAAACCGTACGGGGAGGTGTGTCGATGCTGTTCAGCGGGGCGTGCCCGGTCCGGGAGACCGAGCGGGACTGGATCGACGAGTCACTGTCCTGGCTGATCCGCGAGTTCGGCGAGCCGGCTCTGCGCGGACCGGTGGTGCTGCCCACCGACGAGTTCTTCCCCGGTGCCTACCACGGCAGCCGGGCCGACGTGGCGGCGGTGCTGCACCGCGTCGCACGGCACATGGCCGTCGACCCGGACCGGGTCGAACTGGTCTTCGAGCCGGCCGACGACACCGAAGCCGCGCTACTGGCCAGCCTGCCGGCGTACGCGCAGGCCGCTTCCGGCGCGGCCGGGCACTACGTACGTCGGGGCGGCCGGGGCGTGATCACCATCGCCGGGGCGCAGGCCCGCCAGCCGATGGCGCTGGTCGCCACCATCGCCCACGAGCTGGCCCACGAACGCCTGATCGGCGAGGGCCGGCACCGCCCCGACGCCGCCGACCACGAGCCGCTCACCGACCTCACCACTGTCTTTTTCGGACTCGGCATCTTCACCGCCAACGCCGCCTTCGACTACCGGGGCCGGGCCGGCGGCTGGCAGTCGAGCCGGCTCGGCTATCTCACCGAGCCGATGTACGGCTACGCGCTGGGCCGGTACGCCTGGCTGCGCGACGACCTGCCGCCCCGCTGGGCCCGGCAGCTGGACACCAACCCGCGCAGCTACCTGCGCCGGTCGCTGCGCTACCTGGACCGGCGGCGCTAGCTGCGTCACCTGGACCGGCGGCGGTAACCTGCGGCGATGCGGCACACCCTGGAGCCGAACACCCGGACCCTGCACGGCTACTTCTCACCCGACTATCCGCCGGTGCTCACCATCGACCCCGGCGACACGGTCACCTTCCGTACCCTGGACTGCTGGTGGTCGGCCGGGCCGTACGCCGGCGGGCTGCACGACCAGCGGCGCCGGGTGCCGGCGTACCGGCCGGGGTTCGGCCATGCGCTGGTCGGGCCGGTCGCGGTGCGCGGTGCCCGGCCCGGGACGACCCTGTCGGTACGGATCGACGAGGTGCTGCCGGCCGAGTGGGGCACCACGTTGGCCGGCAGCGCGTTGACCCCGCACAGCGAGCGGTACGGGATCGCCGGCACCGAGACGGTGCACACCTGGCAGCTGGACCCGGCCGCCGGCACCGGACGCAACCAGCTCGGCCACACCGTGACGTTGCGGCCGTTCCTCGGGGTGCTCGGCATGCCGCCGGCGCAGCCCGGCGAGCATTCGACGATCCCGCCCCGGCGCTGCGGCGGCAACCTGGACTGCAAGGACCTGGTCGCCGGCAGCACCCTGCTGCTGCCGGTCACGGTCGACGGCGCGCTGTTCTCCGTCGGCGACGGCCACGCCGCCCAGGGCGACGGCGAGATCTGCGGTACGGCGATCGAATGCCTGATGGACCGGGTCCAGCTCACCTTCGATCTGGTCGACGACCGGCCGCTGACCGGCCCGGTGGCCCGGGTCGACGGTGCCTGGCTGACCCTCGGCCTGGGCGACACCCTCGACACTGCGGCCGCCGACGCGCTCGACGCGATGATCACCCTGATGTCCCGCCGGCACGGGCTGTCCCGGGGCGACGCGGTCGCCCTGGCCAGCGTCGTCGTCGACGTACGGGTGACGCAGATCGTCAACGGCGTCGTCGGCGTGCACGCCCGGCTCGCCGACGACGCACTCCGCTGACGGGGCCGGTGCCGTTCAACTCTGCGCCGGTGCGTCCGGTGCCGGTCGACGGTGCGCGGCCAGTGCCCGCAGCGTCAGCAGGCCGCCGACGCCGGGCAGCAGACTGAGTAGCCGGGTCGATGTCGGCGCGGCCGGCTGCTGCGCGGTGGCGACGACCACCAGCAGGTACGCCGCCCCGTGGGTCGGGCCGAGCAGCGACGACACGGCCGACCAGTGCACCGTGGCCAGGTTGGCCAGCATCACGATCAGAGTGGTGATCTCGACTCCGGCGGCGATCCGCAACAGCCGCAGACTGCCTGACATCCTCACACCCCGGTCGTCGAGCCGGGACGGACGGTCATCAGCACCGTGACCGTCGCCCAGAGCAGGTTGAACACCCCGGTGTACGCCGCCAGCCGCTGTGGCGCGGTGGTCGGTGTACTCGCGGTCGCTGCCCCTGTTGCGGTCGCCGTCGGCTCCGGCTGGGTGCCGGGAGCGTCGATCCCGGTCAGCAGCATCTGCTGGCGGGGCAGGACCCGTAGCACCAGCAGCGCGGCGGCGATCGCGGTGAGCGCGATCGACACGAGCAGCCAGGTGTCGGTGAGCACCCCGAGGCTGGTGGCGGTGGCCAGACCGAAGACCGGCACGACGATCCCGACGGCGGCGTACACCCGGCAGATTCGGTGCAGCGTGCGCAGGGTCGTGTGGGCGGCGGCGTCGCGTGGGTCGGCGATCGCCCGCCGGGCGGCGGCCGGGAACATGCTGGCTGCGACGGTCACCGGGCCGATCGCCACGATCGCTGCGAGCACATGTACGGAGAGCAGAAATTTCGTCACGACGCGACGGTATGGGTGGTTTCGTGACGCGAGGAGTGGCAGGAAGGACACAGGTCAACGGATTCTCGCCACCGTCGGCGTACCGTCGTCGACGTGCACCGGATCGCGATCCTCGCCCTCGACGGGGTCATCCCGTTCGACCTGTCCACCCCGATCGAGGTGTTCGGCCGGCTGCGGCTGCCCGACGGCCGGGCCGCGTACCAGGTGGTGGTCTGCGCGGCCACCGCCGAGGTGGACGCCGGCGCGTTCACCCTGCGACCCGCCGCCGACCTGACCGCGCTGGCCACCGCCGACACGGTGATTGTCCCCGGCTGCGCCGATTTGTCGGCCCCGGTGCCGCAGCCGGTGCAGGCCGCGCTGCGTGCCACCGCCGACGCCGGCACCCGGATCGCCTCGATCTGCTCCGGCGCGTTCGTCCTGGCCGCCGCCGGCCTGCTCGACGGGCGACCGGCCACCACCCACTGGCGCGCCGCCGCCGACCTGGCCGCCCGCTACCCGGCCGTCCGGGTCCACCCGGACGTGCTCTACGTCGACGACGGGCAGATCCTCACCTCCGCCGGGGCCGCCGCCGGCCTCGACCTCTGCCTGCATCTGGTCCGCCGCGACCACGGCTCGGCGGCGGCGGCCGACGCCGCCCGGCTGTCGGTGATGCCGCTGGAACGCAGCGGCGGGCAGGCCCAGTTCATCCCCGCCCAGGCACCGCCGGCACCGCCCGAGCCGGCGATCGAACCGCTGCTGAACTGGCTGCGTGAGCAGGCGGCCGAACCGTTGACGTTGGCCCGGATCGCCGACCGGGCCGGCATGAGCCCTCGAACCCTGCACCGACGCTTCCGGGAACACACCGGCGTCCCGCCGCTGCGCTGGTTACAGGAGGCCCGGATCCGGCAGGCCCAGCATCTGCTGGAAGCCACCGACGACGGGGTCGAACAGATCAGCCGCCGGGTCGGCTTCGGTTCACCGACCGCGTTCCGGGAGAGCTTCAAACGGATCGTCGGCACCAGCCCGTACGCCTACCGGGGCGCATTCCGCCGGCCCGGCGACGAACGGAGTCAGCCGACTGGTGCGCGGCGTCAACTGGGTGGTAGCAGTGACGGGCGGCGGCGGGCGGCCAGGTCCTCGACCCAGCCGAAAGCCAGCACCACGACGACCAGCAGCACGGTGCCGACGCCGAGGATGGCCGCCTTACCGGCGTAGAGACCGGTCAGAGTGAGGAGCCCACTGGCGGCGTACAGCACCGGCAGGTGCCAGATGTAGATGGTCACCGCCCGAGCGTTGACCATGCGGATCAGCCGGGCCAGCCACGGCACCTGCGTGAGCCAGTCCAGCCGGGGCCGGGCCCGCATCAGTAGCAGCACCACCGCCCACCCCCACACCAGCGCGCCGAGCCGGTCGTCCTCGCCCCGCTCGGCCAGCCACATCATCGCGCCGATCGCCAGCGTGCCGACGCCGAGCGCGTACCACCTCAGCGGCACCCGATCCAGCAGCCCGGTGTGCCGGGCGAAGCCGACCAGCCAGCAGGTGCCGTACGCGGCGGTGGACCAGAACACGTCGGTGACCGGGTTCATCTGCAGGTCGACCAGCGGCGAAGCGAACAGCACGGCGAACGCGGACAGCGTCAGCAGCGCGCCGACCGGCCAGCGCCGGAACGCCCACCACAGCAGCGGGGAGAGCAGCACCAGCCAGAGGTAGGCGCGGATGTACCACAGCCCGAGCGAGAACGGCCCGCCCCACTCACTGGACGGCGGGTTGCGCAGCGGCACCACCCACCAGGTCACGTCCAGCAGGCTGGGCCGCCAGCCGACCAGGACCATCAGCGGTACGGCGACCGCAGCGAGCGCCCACAGCGGTGGCAGCAGCCGGCGCAGCCGCGAGCCGACCACCCGCAGCGGCGTACCTCGGTCCAGCGACACGGCCGTGAGGTAGCCGGCCAGCGCGAACATCACCGGCATCGCCGGGAACGCCAGCGGCAGCCAGGTCAGCCACAGGGTGTGCAGCAGGTAGACCCGCACGATCGCCAACGCCCGCAGCGCATCGATGTACGGGCTGCGCTCGCGTGTCGGGCGCGGCGAGGTTACCTGGGTAGGCGCCTCCTGCTCGCTGTTACGCAGGGGCGGGCTGACACGCATGGAGGCCGAAACTATCCGGGGTAGCTGGGTGTTCCCGCAACGTACGGTTGCGGTGCAGCAACGAGCTGGTTAATGGCCGGTGGCGTCTCGTGCCGTACCGACAACCGGCGGTGCGGGGCGGCGTCGATGGATCGCCGCCCCGCACCAGCTACCCCGGACAACTCACCGGGTACGACCTACCGCTGCCGCACCGTCAAGCCCACGGGCACCGTCAACACCGGGTACGGGGTCTGCGCCCGCAGTGCCAGCGTGGCGGTGTACCGGCCGGGCCCGTCGACCCCGGTCGCGGCGTTGGCGGTGAACCGCAGCGTGACGGCCTTCGACGCGCCCGGCGCCAACGTGAAGCTGGCCGGGCGTACCCGCAGCCAGGGCACCTCGGCCGGCGGTGTGCAGCCGTCCGCCCCGGACCACTGAGAGATCGACGGCACGGCCGCCCACTGCGGCGACATGCCGCCGATCGCCAGCCCACCGCAGGCGCCGGCACCCCGGGACGCGGCCTGCCCGGTCGGGGCCAGCTCCTGCCAGGCGTCGGCCACCGGGTCGTACCCGATGGTGTGATCGGTGATCTCCCCGCCGGAGAGCATGCCGCCGGCCAGCACCAGGCGGCCGGCGGCCACCGAGTACGCCGCGCCGGTCACGTGCTCCGGCATGGCCGCGCGGGCCGACCAGCGGTCGGTGTCCGGGTCGTAGGCGAGGGTGTCGGCGTAGTCGCCGTCGTGGCTGTACCCGCCCGCGCAGTAGATCCGCTGGTCGATCGCGCCGCAGGCATGCCACGCCACCTCGTGCGGGTAGTCGGCGCGGGCCCGGAACGTGCCGGTCGCCGGGTCGAACGCGAGCACGTCGGCCGACGCCCGGCACAGGTCGTCCCGGCAGCCGCCGACCAGGTAGATCAGCCCTTCGACGACCACCGCCGCGGCCGCCGCCCGGGGGGCGGGGTTGGTCACCCCGGCGAGCGTGCGCCACACCCCGGTCGCCGGGTCGTACACGTCGACCGCCGACTGCGGCCGGAACTCGGTGTCCCAGCCGCCGAACACGTACACCTCGCCGTCGACCGCCGCCACCGCCGGCTTGCCCCGGTCCCGGGGCAGGTCCGGCAGCCGCTGCCAGGAGTCGGCGACCAGGTCGTAGGCCCACGCCTGCCGGGTGGTGCCCAGGTGGGTGCCGCCGCCGATCGAGTAGACGATGTTGTCGAGCACCACGGCGGCGTTGTCGGACAACCCGTCCGGCGCGTCGGCCAGCCGCTGCCACGGCGGCTGCCCGGACAGCGGCGGCGTGGCCGACGCGGCGGGCCGCTGCAGCACCGTCACCGTCACCGGTGCGGTCCCGGTGTTGCGGACGGTGACTTCGGCGCTGCCGCTGCCGCCGGCCGTCAGTTCCGCCGCGACCGGTGCGCCGGAGACTGCCAGCTGTCCACTGCGCAGGTCGAAGTCGACCCGCCGGGCACCGCCGGCGATCACCGACGCGGTCCGCTTCCGCTGCTGGTACGGGGCCGCCTCGGCAACGAACGACCGCTGCTGCCCGGCCCCTCCGGCGAAGAACCAGTAGAACCCGTCCGGCACCGTAGAATCGGCCGGGGTGGCCGCCGACGTGCCGTACTCGTCCGGGCGCTGCGGGTCGGCGACCCGTGCCCCGACCACCGGCGTCCCGGTGTTCGCGTCGCTGGTGAACCCGGCGATCAGCCCGCCGTCGACCGGCGTGCAGGTCCGGTCGACGATCGCCACGTCGTCGACCTGCCACCACCAGCTGTACCCGCCCTGGTAACGGAACCGGACCTGCACCTGGTCGGCACCGGCCACCGGGGCCAGCGGAATCTCCACCAGCTGCGGCCCGCGTACGCTCTCGGTCACCTGAGAGACGTTGACCCATTCGGTGCCGTCGGTCGACACGTCGATCGCGGCGACGTCGCCGTTGCCGGCGATCCACGCGTCGGTGCGGAACCGCAGCACCGGTGCCGCGATCTGCGAGATGTCGATCATCGGCGTGTGCAGCAGGGTGTCCTGGCTGCGGCCGACGCCGTGGCCGTCGCTGTCGACGATGGCGAACCCGCCGCTGCCGCCGGTCAGGTTGCCCCGCTGGTGGTGGTCGGTGAAGGTCCAGCCGCCGCCGTCGGTGCGGTCCACGACCGTCCAGCCGGCCGGCTCGGTGGCGAAGTCGGTGGCGAAGACCGTAGCGCCGGTGTCGGCCGTGTAGCCGGGGGCGGTGCAGGCGATGTGCGCCGCCACCACCAGGTTCGCCCTCCGGGCCTGGCCGCCGACCGCCACCTCGGTGGTCACCGTCCGGTAGCCGGGGTACAGCGGGGTCACCGTCAGCTGGTACGTGCCGTGCCGGGGCACCTGGAGGGCGTACCGGCCGCTGGTCGGGTCGGTGAAGACAGGGTGGCCGGGCCGACCGGCGATGTCGATCCGCGCGTACAACGGCCAACCCTGCCCGGAGCCGTCGGTGACCCGACCGGAGAGGGTGACCAGCGGCACCGCGTCGAGGGCGACGTCCAGGACCACCGGTGCGGTGCCGACCGTCACCGTCAGCGTCCGGGTGGCCCAGCCGAACCCGGAGACGGTGAGGGTGTGCGTGCCGGCCGGCAGGTACGTCGCGTACCCGCCGGTGGGTCCGGTCTGCACACTGCGCCCGGCGACCGTCACGGTCACCCCGGCGACCGGGGAGCCGTCCGCCGCGTCGGTCACCGTGCCGGTCAGCCGGCCGGTCTGCGCGCGGGGTGACTGCGCCACCGCCTGGTACGCGTCCAGCCGGCCCTCGCCGGCCAGGTTGTTGTCCGCCACCGTGCCGCCGCATTCGGTGGCGTCGACGTCGATCGCGGTACGGTCCAGCAACGCGACCGTCGCGTCGTAGTCGTTGCGCAGCGCCGGCGCGGCCGACCACAGCAGCGCGATCGTGCCGGCGACGTGTGGCGCCGCCATCGAGGTGCCGTCGGCGGTGCCGTACTGGCTGCCCGGGAGTGCCGAGACGGTGCCGACCCCGGGGGCGGCGATGTCCGGCGTGATGTGGCCGTCCACCCCGGACACGCCCCGGCTGGAGAAGTCGGCGATCGTGCCGTCGACGTCGTGCGCGCCGACGGTGTAGACGCTCGGGTAGTCGCCGGGGGAGCTGGCGGTGTTGCACGCCGGCCCCTCGTTGCCGGTGGAGAAGACCGGGAAGATTCCGGCCGCCCGCCACGCGGTGATCACCTGCTCGTACCAGGGGTCGGCCTGGCCGCCGCCCCACGAGTTGTTCACGATGTCCGGTCGCAGGTCGGGGCGTGGGTTCTCGCCGTTGCGGTCGGTCGGCGCCAGCACCCACTGGCCGGCGGCCAGCAGCGCCGGGTCGGAGCAGTTGCGGGACTCGCAGCCCTTCGCCGCGATCCACCGCGCCCCCGGCGCCACCCCGATCCGGGTACCGGCGCCGTCGTCACCGACCATCGTGCCCACGGTGTGGCTGCCGTGCCCCTGGTTGTCGCAGGGCGTCGCGTCCGGGCACACCCCGGACGGGTCGAACCAGTTGTAGTCGTGGTCGAAGGTGCCGTCACCGAGGCTCCCCCGGTAGCTGGCGACCAGCGCCGGATGGTCGAACTGGACTCCGGTGTCGATGCTGGCAATCACCACGGTGTCGCCGCGTACGCCGAACTCCGACCAGACCCGGGGCGCGCCGATCTGCTCCACCCCCCACGTGGTCTGCGGGTCGTCGGCGACGGACGGCTGCGTGACCGGCTCGATCAGCTCGTGGCTGCGCAGCGGCTCCACCCGCGCCACCTCCGGCCGGGCGGCGATCGCGTCGACCAGCGCCCGGTCCCCGGTGACCTGCACCGCGTTGGCGATCCAGAAGCTGGTGTACGGCACCTTGCGCCGGGTCAGGTCGGCGGTCAGCCCCTGTTGGCTGCGCTCGGCGACCTCGGTCAACCGCTCGTACGCGACGGTGGAGCGCCGGGCCCGGTCGCTGATCCGGGCTGCGGTGTCCAGGGTGGCCGTCTCCCGCAGGTAGACCATGAAGCTGGTGGTGCCGTCGGCGGCGAGGTCGGCCAGCAGTTCGGCACTGACCGCCGCCGGGGCGTCGCCGTTGCCGCCGACCGGGGCCGCCGACGCGGCAGGGGCGGCCGTGGTGGCGGCGGTGACGCCGAACACGACCGCCAGCGTCGCGGCGACGTACCGGACGATCGCGGCGGCGTACCGGATACCCGCTGGTGGCGGGCCGGTCCGTCCAGGTGGATGGATCATCGTTCTCCTCACAGTGGTGACAGGCGGATCCCGCCTGCCGGCCATGCTCGGGGTCCCGAGGACCAGGTGAAAGCACCAAGGTGGGCAATTGCCGGACAATACCGGGACAGCGACTGGTGCTGGGAGGGCTCCCACCAGGCCGTTGACGTCGGGCCTTTCAGCAGGTTGGCTGGCCCGGGAACACACTGGGGGAGATGCGGTGACGGGTGGCGAGGTGCCGTTGGTGGTGTGCGTGTCCACCGACCCGGCGGTACGCGAGCGGTTGGTGTCCCGGGTCGACGACCTCGGCGCCGTACTGGTCGTCAACAACCTCACCGAGCTGCGGACCATGCTGCTGTCGACGGCGGTGGCCGATGAATTGGCGGTGGCCGACGGGCCGACCCACCTCGGTGACCTGCTGCTCGATCCGCTCTCCACCGAGGTCACCTGGCGCGGCGAGGCGCTGGCGCTCACCCCGTTGGAGCGGGCGACGCTGCTGCGGCTGGCCAGCCCACCGCTGCGGCTGTGGACGTATCGGCAGTTGTTCGAGGCGGTCTGGAGCGGCGCCTATCTGGACGACCGGGCCGCGCTGCACGCCACCGTGAAGCGACTGCGGCGCAAGCTCGCCGCGCTGCCGAACGGGCCACGGGTACGCACCGTCCGAGGGGCCGGCTACCACCTGGTGTCCGGCTGAACGGCGTCCTGCGTCTCAGCCTGGCATCGGTACGTGACGCCCGCCCGTCGGTAGTGTGCAGAGCGGCTCTCCGGAGGCGATGTCGTCGAGCGCGTCGTGGAGTTCGGCGATGCGGCGCTCCGCTTCGGTGACGAGCGCCCGGGTGAGCTGCTGCCAGTCGGCCTCGGTGGGTTTGGCCGGCAGGGCGGCGAACAGCGCGACGATCTCCTGCACGCTGAGCCCGACCCGTTGCGCCACCCGGCAGATCCGCACCACACAGGGGGCGAACTCGTCGTACCGGCGCTGGTTGCCGCTGGTACGGACCGAGGTGAGCAGTCCCTGGCGTTCGTAGAACCGGATGGCCGAGGTGGCGACTCCGCTGGCTGCCGCGACCTCACCCACGCTCAGGGTCGCCGGGGCGGCGGTGGCGTTGGACATGGATACATCGTCGCTTGACTTGAACTATTGTTCAAGTTCTACCGTCAGCGGCATGGAAACGGACAACGTCGCCGGCCCGACCGGACCACTGCGGGTCGGCGTGATCGCCGGCAGCACCCGCCCGAACCGGCGGTCACCGGCCATCGCCCAGTGGGTGGCGTCGGACCGCAGCCAGCCGGAGCTCCGCCTGGAAGTGGTCGACCTGGCCACCGTCGACCTGCCGATGCTGGGCGAGCCGCTCGCGGCCGTATTCGGCAGCTACGAGCACGACACCACGCGCCGCTGGGCCGCCGCGATCGCCAGCTACCACGCGTACGTCATGGTCGTCCCCGAGTACAACGCCTCCTTCCCTGGCGTACTGAAAAACGCCCTCGACCACCTGTACGCCGAGTGGAACGACAAGCCGGTGGCCTTCGTCGGCTACGGGATCTCCGGCGGCGGCCGCGCCGTGGCGCAGCTGCGCCAGGTGGCCGAGGAGCTGCGGATGCGCCCAGTGGGAACGTCGCTGCACCTCTCACCGCACCAGGTCGTCGACGGGCGGTACGCGGCCAGGGCTGGAGACGTCGAGACCCGCGCCCGCATGCTGGCCGAGCTGGCCGGGGCGCTCGACGTCACCCGCGCGCCCGCCGCCGACGGGAGCGTCCGATGAGCGCCGACGCTCCGGCGGCGGTCCTCGACTGGCTGTCCACCCACGCCCGACCGATGCGACCGTACGGCGACACCCCGTGGCGGGACGTCGTGACCGACCTCGCCGACGCCCTTCTGCCGAGCCGGGCAGACCACGATGTGCATGCCGCGCCGACGGTCATCGGATTCGCGCCGACGACCCGGGAAAGCGCCGAGGTCAGCGAGCTGCAGGCCGACCTGCTCCAGGCGTTGGTGACCCGAGGCGTGCGTACCGTCGTCATCCAGGACACCACCGAGATCGGTGCACGGCTCGACCGGTGGGCCAGGACCGGGGAGACGTCAGATACCGGTCCCGAGGCGATCCTGGCCGACGCATGGGGGCCGTGGCGCACCGAGTCGCTGCGCCACGCGCTGCTCTGGTTGCGCGCCCACAACGCCAACCACCCGGCCGATCCCGTGGAGATTCGTGGGATCGTCCGCCCCACTGCGGTGCCCGCCGACTACGACCGGGTCCTCGCCCTGACAGCGGGCACCCGCGACCACGAGCGGATATCGGTGCTCCTGGCGACGATCCGGGTCGCCGCGCACATCTCGGGACGGGCTACCGCTGCCTGCTGACCACCTTCGGGTCCGGCCGCATCCGGGACCTGCGCCTGCCGGCACCCCGCCCCGGCAGCCTGGACCAGACGCTCGACCATGTCGCGGCCAGGCTGGGCGCGGGGTACGCGGTCGACCTGACCGCCGCCCCGAAACCCGACGCGGTCGGGCAGTGGCTGGCCGGCCGGCACGCCGTACGAGTCATCTCGGGCATGTACCACCCCGATGAGGACGAACGGCACTACTTCGCGCTCGACGACCTCGGCGGATCCGTGGAAGTCCTGCTGCACTTGCCGACCGTCAGCCCGGTCAGGTACATCGAGCATCCAGAGCCGGACGTACATGCCGGGTGACACGCCGGCAGCCATCGCCGGACTCCTCCGTACGGTGAAGCAGCACCGACGTGAGCGATAATGGCGGCATGGCACAAGCGCGGGTGCTGTACGAGGATGGCCGGCCGTACACCGTGCCGGACTCGCTGGAGGAGCTGGCCGGACCAACCGGGGGTGTGGTCGAGCTGCCGTTGCGCCTGGACTGGTCTGAGCAGGGCCGTTACGACCTGTCCGACGATCGCCAGCGCAACCTTATGTACGAGCGGGTGATCCGGGAGTCGATGCGGGTCGAGGATCTCCGCGCCTTCGTCCATGGTCCGACCCTGGCCAGGGTGTGGCGCCAGCTGTGGCTGCCAACCAAGGTCCGGACGCTGTGGGAGTCTCGTTTCCCGAATCTCCCCAGGGCAGCATGAGCCGTGATGGACCCGTTTCACCAGCGACTGGCTCGGGTCGCGTTGAAGGCTGCAGCCGAGTACGGGTTCTGCCTGGCCGGTGGGTACGCGGTGCAGGCGCACGGCTTCGTGGACCGGGTCTCCAAGGACGTGGACCTGTTCACCACCATGGCGGCAGTGTCTGACTTCCCGGCAGCTCAGGCCGCCGTGGTGGCGGCGCTCCGTGCCGATGTTCTGGACGTCGCCGTGGAGCGGGAGGGAGCCTCATTCGCCCGACTGGCGGTGGCGGACCCGGCCACGGGCAGCGCCAGCACGGTAGAACTTGGTGTCGACTGGCGGGCGTACCCGCCGGTCCAGCTCGCGATCGGCCCGGTCCTGCATCCCGCAGACGCGGTGGCGAACAAGCTGTGTGCTCTGTTCGGTCGGGCGGAGGTCCGTGACTACATCGACGTACACGGGGTCATTCAAGATGGCCGCTTCACCACCGGCGAGCTACTGCAGCTGGCGGCCGATCACGATCCTGGGTTCGACCCGTCGATCTTCGCGGGGGCGCTGCGCGCGGTACGGCGATTTCCTGACTCCGCCTACGAACCGTACAAGCTCACCGCCGACCAGGTCGACGCGCTGCACGCGCGGCTGCTCACTTGGGCCGATGAGGTGGAAGGTGCCGGTCAGTAGCGGCGGACAGAACTCGGCGACGGTCCTCCGGCCACTTGGGGGAGGACCAGTGTGTGTTCTCCTGCTCCCGGGCGCGGCTGAGCGTGTCGGCAATGCGGCGCGGATCTCCCGGTCTTATCCGTGTTTGATCAAGCCAGACCAGATTGCATCTACATTTCCTCAACATCTGGACGGCCGACGAAGCCATTAACGGCTGATTTGTCCGCACGTCAGCAGGTGGCACTTCGACCTCTGTACGGCTTTCAATCCGGCGCGGTTCTCGTGTGCTTGGGGACCGTGTCCGAAATGTCGGGCGGTCTGACCTGGGCAAACGGGGGGTCTGGGGGACAACCTCCTGTTGATCATGATCTTGGTGGCAGCTTAGATGATCTTCGTATGGCGAATCTTCGCAGCTCGGGGGCGGTTTGGGATCTTTCCGCCAACCTCCCCCGGATCCCGGGCGTGTCGGAGGTTGCCGCAATCGACATTTCACCACAACTCCGGCACCTAATCTTGCGTACATCTATGTGCTGTCTGTCCTCAACGGATGCTGTTGGGCTCGGCGTAGCGATCTCTCCTCCGTCCGGCATCTACCGACAGGTCGATGTGGAAATCCTCGCTTACGCGGTTGGCTCCGGCAAGGGGAACAGTGGTTTGTTGTGCGCCTGCTGCGGTAAGCCGAGCGGGATTTGACCGTGGCCACCTCCACTACCTCGGTGGCGGTCTGGCAAGTGTCGCGGGAGGGCGGTGAGGTCAGGCTTCGTTCGGTCCGGGCAGGAGGTATCTGGCCTTGTGTCGGTGCGCGGCTTTGATCATCTCGGTCACTTCGATGGGTTCGCCGTCGGTGGTGTAGACGGTGCGGAACTGGCGTAGCACGGGCATGTCGTCGGGCATTTGCAGGGCGATGAACTCGTCGATGGTGGGCATGGTGGCTTCGACGTCGTCAACGGCTGGTCCGGCGTGCTTGCCGAGTCCGGCGAGCACGCGCAGCGATCCGCCGCTGATCAGCCGGTGTTCGGCGAGCGGGGTGCCGCGTGCGAGGTCGGTCCGGTAGTAGTTGGTGACCAGCTCGGCCGGGGCGTCGTCGAGCAGGAGCAGAAGCCGCCGGCGGATGACGCGGGTGTCGGGTTCGAGGTCGTACGCCGCGGCGACCGCGACCGGCGGTCTCACCTCGTCGACAGACAGCAGGCGGCTGGTCTTGCGGCGGCCGTGACTGGTGATCTCACTGATCCACGGGTACGGAGTGGCTCTGTTGGCCTGGCCCGGGTAGTGGTTCGCTTCGACGGCGATCGGCTGGTTGGCAGTGACGAACACGCCGACGCCGGATTCGCCACGGACGAATCCTTGCTTCTTGAGGATGGCGAGTGCGCGTTGGGTGGTGAGGTTGGAGACGCCGTACCGCTCGCAGAGCTGGGCCGTGGAGGGCACCTTGTCGCCGGGCTTGAACTCGCCGGTGAGGATCTGTCGGCGGAGATCGGCCGCGATCTGGCGCTGGCGGTCGCGTACGTCATTGGCAGCGGCGGGGTCGGGTTCGTTGGTCATGCGGGTGGGACCTGCATCTGGTAGGTGTGGCCGGTGGAGCGGCTGGTCACGGTGCGCATGACGGCGTACTCGACGGGTTGGCCGGTGGCGGCGCGGCTGATGCGGGTGAGGACCAGGACCGGTTCGTCGACGGCGATGTCGAGGAGTTCCTGTTCCTGATCGGTCGGCCGTCGGGCGGTGACGTGCTCGCTGACCTGATGCGGTGCGAGGTTGAGGTCGGCGAGGACCCGTACCGCGCCGCCTTTGATCTTGCGGTTGTCGGCGAGTGGGGTGCCGGCGACGATGGGCTCCGGGTAGAAGGAGTCGGCGAGTTCGACGGGCCGATCGTCTTCCAGGATGAGGCGGCGGCGGACGACGGCTCGTTCGCCGGCGGCGAGTCCGAGTGCGCGTCTGACCTGTGTGTCCGCGTCGACGGTCTCGACGCCGAGTAGCTGTTGCGTGCCGACGCGTCCCCGGCCGGCGGCCTCGGCGGACCACGCGTCGTGCTGCTGCGCGACGAGGTACGGGTCTGAGCTGCTGGTCCAGCCTTGGTCTGTCATGGTTGCCTCCGGTTGCTGCCTCCGATCATGGTGCCGGATGCGTGGCGGCTTGGCTCACTGACCGTACTCGGGTGGGGAACCTTGTTGGCCAACGCCACTTGCAGCCTTATTACAATCATTATAAGCTCTGCTTACTTGAGGTTCCTGCGCTGGTCAGTCGGCCAAGGATCCCGGCCCCCACGGATCACGGATGTTGAATCGAGGGCACTGGTGACCCCAGTGCTCTTGCTCGCTGTGCCTGAATTCGGCCCTGTACCTGCCGCAGACCTCTTAACAGTCCTCCCTGCGAAGGAGAAGCTCTTGACCAGGAACCAAGGTCCCCGCAGTAGGTATGGCGGGTCGCCGTACGTCGTTCGCAATGAAGGTCCGACGCCGAACCGGCCGCCGTTGCCGCGACGGACGCCGGGGCAGACGGACATCGGGAGTGATCCGCGTTTCCGGCTGCTGGCCGCGCGCGGGGTGGCGTCTGCGCCGGACGCCGAACGGCCGGCTGTCGACGCCGAGCGGGCGGTGCTGGACGAGGTGGCGGCGGCGATGCGGAACCGGCCGGACGCTGACGTGTTGGACCGGGCGCGGGAGACGGTCGCCGTGCACATGCCGAGCCGGTTGGCCGAGTGCCGGGCGTGCGACGGGCCGGCGCTGTGTCCCCCGTTCACCGGCGCGTTGGCGGTGTTGGACCGGTGGGATCAGGTCAAGGCGCGTCGGGTGCGGGCGGTGTTGCAGTACGCCGGGTTGTGGCCGGACGGGTACGTCCACGACGGGCGGGACGACTGATGGCCGACGGTGATCTCCTGCGGGTCGGTGACACGCTGCATCTCGGCAAGGCCGACTGGGTGTTCGGCGACCGGTCGATGACGGTCCGGGTTTCCGACATCCGGAACGGCCTGGACGACGTCGATTCCCCGGTGGTGGGCATCCTCGCCACGATCACGTTGGCCGGGCGGGACGGGCGGATGGCCGCGATCGGCGTCTACAAGTCAGCGCTGGCCCGCCCCGGGGTGCTGCAGCGGCACCGGCCACCCAACGGCGTCGATCCCTTGCCAGCCGCACACCCATAACCCGCCCGCCGTCTGCGCGAGCCGGGGTCGGGCCGGTGGCGGCAACCACGAGCCCGACCCCATTCCAGACCCAGTGGAAAGTGGATCACGATGGACGTTTGTGCCCTGACCAGTGCCGTGTTGCTTGGCTACCTCGCCGGGCTGTTCTCGTTCAAGGTGAAGAGCCGCTGGTGCCCCCGCTGCGGCGAACTGACTACCGCCAAGCCGCCGTCCTAAAGCGTCGGGCAGTGAGGTTGGGCACCTCGGCCCGCCCAGGAAGACCGGACCCTGGTCGACCCCCGACGGTCGGGACCAGGCAGGCCACCACCAACGCGAGCAGCACCCGGACGTTGTCGGTCAGGTCTGCGGTGGGCAGCCCGTCGCCCATCGACATCACCGGAAGGATCATGGTGGCAGCCACCAGACCGGTCCAGGCCGGTGCGCGGCCTCGGCGCTCGCCCACCACCAGTAGGGCGGCTAGCACGAGCCAGGTCTGATGGTGGGTCCAGGACACCGGCGAGAACGCCAGGCCGGCGGCGCCGACAATCACCACGCCGGCCAACCGGTCCCCGTCCCGGTAGGCGACCGCGCCGCGTACCAGGGCGATCGCGACCACCGCGAGCCCGGCGGTGAACAGTGCGAGGGTACGAGCGTCGTCGGGTGCTCCCAGCCGTAGTAGGGCACCGTTGATCGACTAGTTGCCGGCGGTGACGATGTTGCCGACCCGGTCGACGTCCCACATCTCGGTGAGCCAGAACCGTGCCGACTCGCCCGGCAGGATCAGCCAGGCCAGACCGGTACCGGCGAGGAAGGTCCCAGCTGCGGTGACCGCCGCTCGTCGCTCGCCAGCGAGCCACAGGTAGGGGATAAAGATCAGCGGGGTGAGTTTGACGGCGGCGGCCAGACCTGTGGCGACACCCGCCAGCCGGCGCGGGGCACGCCCCAGGCAGTCGACCAGCACCAACAGGGTCAGGATCACGCTGACCTGGCCGAACCGGAGGTTGCTGGAGACCGGAGCCGACGCGAACAGCAGCAGGGCGATCGCCGCCGGTGCCACCTGCCGGGGCAGGAGCCAGTGGATCCCATCGGAGCGGGCCACGATCACGGCGAGCAGCGCCACCAGCGCAACGGTGGCCGCCGTCCAGATTACCCGCAGCACGTCGATGTCGATCAGCGTCAGCGGTACGAACAGCAGGCCGGACAGGGGCGGATAGGTGAACGGCGCCTCGGTGCCGGCAGCGGCGTAGTCGTAGAGACTGGTGCCCTGCCGCAGACCGGTGGTCGCCTCCACGTACACGTCGAGGTCGGCGAGGCGGTCGTGCCGGGCGCGGGTGAGCGCCGCCGCCGACTGGGCGACGGCGACGACGGCTGCGGCGAACCAGACGGCGACCGCGACCCGGACCGGGTGAACGAAGCCACTGCCCCGCAGCTGGTGTGGCGTGTCCTTCAGCCGGTGCGACATAGCAGACCGGACATCGTGCATGCCTCGCCCCGTAGCCATCATGCTGAGTCAGTACAGTGGACTCTACTGGACGGCCTTGTCTTTCCCGTGTCGCGCCCCTCCTGGTCGGTGTAGCCGCTGCCCATCTGGCCTCGATCCTGTCGCCGGTTGCGAAGATCAGTTGATGAAAATACGGGCGACACGCCGGCACAAACCCGGTTTTCATCAACTGATCTTGGGGTATTTGCGGGCAAACGACCGACGCTCGGTCGTCGCGCCCAGAGGCCGGCGAATGCGCTGAGGACGACCAGTACGCTGGCGAGTCCGGTGACGGCCTGCGCCCAGCGCAGCGCCGGGGAGATCGCGTACCGGGCGCCCCAGATGGCGACCACCACAAGGGCGGTGCTGGTGAGGAGCAAGCTCCAGCCCAGGGGTGGTGTCGGACCGGTGTCCGAGCTCAGGTCGTGGAAGCGGCCGGCTGCGACGGTCACCGCCATCACCAGCACCGCGGTGTTGAAGGTGGCGTCCGCCGCGTCCATCCGATTGGTGAGGCTGTCGAAGACCGTGACCAGCCCGATCGCCATGGCAGCGATCGGTGTGACGATCCGCGCCTGGCCGGCCAGCCAGGGCACCACCACTCCGATGCCGCAACACAACCCGAACGTGTCGCCATCGCGGCCGCGCCGATCGGCTGGCGTGCGTAACCCCGACGGATGAGATAGGGCATGCTGAGGAACGACGACAGGGTCACCGCGCCGAGTGTCCACTGCAGCACCCACAGGACGACGTTCATCGCGGTGTACGCGTAGGGGCCGCGCGGCCGGAGCCGGCCGGGGGAGCGTCGTCGGTCCGCTGTGGCGGGATAGCGTCCAGGAGTTGGCGTTCGGCGTCGTCGAGGTAGCCGGTCAGGACCCGATGGGCCTCGGTCAACTCGCCCGTGACGAGCAGCTGGTGAATCTGCCGGTTGTACCGGATGTAGGGCTGGTGGAACGCCTGCGCGGCCGGGACCACCAGAAACACCAGACGTAGCTCAGCCAGCAGGCGACGCGCGGTCCGGCTGAGACGGCTGCTGCCGGCCAGGTCGGCGACGGCCTGGTGGAACCGCATGTTCGCCGTACCCACCTGCGTCCAGTCGCTGGCGTCGGCGGCGACCTCGGCAGCCTCGACCGCCTCGCCGAGGCGGTCCAGCGCGCTCGGTGGCGCGTCGGCGGCGGCGAGAATCGCGGCGCCCTCGATGATCCGGCGGAACGCGTAGATGTCTCGCACGTCGGCGGCGGTCAGCTCCCGGATGAAGACGCCGCGGTTGAACTCGTGCGTGAGCAGGCCCTCGTGCGACAGCAGCCGGAACGCTTCCCGCAAGGTGTTGCGGGACACGCCGAGCGCCTCGCGGAGGGCGTTCTCGCTCAGCCGGACGCCGGGTGGGAAGACGCCCTCGTTGATCCGTTCACGAAGGACGTCCGCCACCCGTTCGCCGTAGCCGCTGCCGGACCGACCCGGTCACTGCCGACCGGGTGGCGGAAGCGGGATCGACCGGCGGTTCGGAAGTCCGGATGATCTTCGCCTTCGATCCGTTTCGAGAGGCGGTGTTTCTCGTCGCGGGCGATAAGTCTGGCCGGTGGCAGGCCTGGTACGACACGGCGATCCCGCTGGCCGATGCGAGGTTCGACGAGCACCTGAGGCTACTCAAGGAGGACGAGTGAGTCCGACGAACTGGCGAGACGTCAAAGCCAAGGCGCGGGCGGCCGACCCTGAGTGGGACAGCCCTGACCGCGTTGCCCAACGCGCCGCGATGCGTCAGCAGATGCTGGCTTCCGTGAGCGGTGCCCAGCTCGCCGAGATTCGAAAGCAGCTGGGCCTCACCCAGGTGCAGCTGGCCGAGGCTGCGGGCCTGTCGCAAGCGCGCATCAGCCAGATCGAGAACGGTGAGGCCACGAGCCTCGAGTCACTGAGAGCCTACGTCACGGGCCTTGGCGGGCACCTCGACATAGTTGCGCGAATCGGGAACGTCCGCTTGGACGTCGCGTAGTCCAGAAACCCGGTGGCGCCACCACCCTGTCTCGACGGGGGATGCCTACGGGATCGACGGCCGGGCCGATGGCAGTTGCCACCGGCCCGGTCACCGCATCAATGTGCGCCTGCGTACTCGTCGACTCCCAGAGAGCAGGTGCTCAGGCGCCGCCGGGGTTGAGGGTCACGGTCAGCGGGGTGAAGTCGGCACCGGTGACGTCGACGCCGTCCGCCTCCGCCGCTTCGAGCGCCTCGGTGATGTAGTCGTTGGTGTAGGCCAACCCCTCCGGCTCGGCGGTCAGCACCGTCTGGCCGTCCTGGTTCTTCGTGGCCAGCGACAACTCGACCGTACGCGCCCAGTCCGCCTCGTCGATCAGCCCGATCCCGCCGGTCGACGGCCAGATCAGCTTGTTGACCTCGTTGACCTGCCACAGCTGATGGCTGGCGCCCAGCGTCGACCCGGCCGCGACGGACAGGTCCCGGCACTCCTCCGGGTTGTCCCGGCAGAACGCCCAGCCCTTGATGGTGCCGGTGAGGAACTTGACCGTCTGCTCCTGGTACGTCGGGTCGTCGAGCTTGCTGGTGTCGGCCCAGATGGCGTCCTGCAGCATCGCGGTCCCGACATCATTCCAGTCGAGCACCGAGAAGTCCTCCGGCGTGTACAGCTCACCGGTGTCCGGGTTCTCCGCCTCCAGCAGCTGCGCGTACTCGTTGTAGCTCATCGCCTGGGCGGCGTCGATGTCGCCGCGCAGCAGCGCCTGCATGTCGAACTGCTGCTGCACCAGGGTCACGTCGGCACCCGGGTCCAGCCCGGCCTGGGTCATCGCGGCGAACAACTCGAACTCGTTGCCGAAGCCCCAGTTGCCGACCTTCTTGCCGCGCAGGTCCGCCGGCCCGGTGATGCCGGAGTCGGCGAACGCCACCTGGTAGGTGCCGGAGCGGGCGAAGATCTGCCCGACATCGGTGATCTGCGCGCCCTGTTCCCGCGACGCGAGCGCCTTCGGCACCCAGGCGATCGCGTAGTCGGCCTGCCCCTGGGCGAGCACCGTCTGCGGGACGATGTCCACCCCACCTTCGAGCAGCTCGACGTCAAGGCCCTCCTCCTCGTAGAAGCCCTTTTCGACGGCGGCGATGTAGCCGGCGAACTGGGCCTGGAAGAACCACTGCAACTGGACCTTCACCGTGGTGGTGCCGTCGGTGGCACCGCCACCAGCCTCCGGCTCCTCGTCCGCCGTACCGCAGGCGCTGATCAGCAGCGCGGCACCCGTCAGCGCCGCCGCGGCGGCCATCCGTCTTCTCATCTGGCGTCGTTCCTCCTGGTCGCGATGATGGAGCGGGGGACTGCGGCGCGCGGACGGGAGCGCCAGGGGAAGCGGAGGTCACGGGGTCTGGCCGGTGCGCCACGGCATCGCGAGGCGTTCCAGAGCCAGGGTCGCCAGGTAGAAGACCAGGCCGAGCAGGCAGGCGCCGACCACGAACGCCCAGGCCCGGGGGTACGCGGTGAGCGACGCCGCCGAGGTGATCCGCGCCCCCAGCCCGTCCTGCAGCCCACCGAAGTACTCGGCGACCACGGCCGCGATCACCGCCAGCGACGACGCCTGGCGCAGCCCGGTGAAGACGAACGGTAGCGCACCGGGCAGCCGCACCAGCCGGGCGAAGGTCCAGCCGCCAGCGGCGTAGCTGGCCATCAGCTCGCGGTGGATCGGCTGCACCTGGCGCAGCCCGCGCAGCGTGTTGACGAAGACCGGGAAGAACGCGACCAGGCCGACGACGATCCGCCGGGGCACGCTGCTGGCCGCGTCGAACATGTTGTTCAGCACCGGGGCGAGCGCGATGATCGGCAGCGCGTTGACCAGCGCCGCCAGCGGCACCGACACCTCACTGAGCAGCCGCAGCCGGCTCACCGCCAACGCCACTGCCACCCCGAGCGTCGCCCCGGCGAGCAGGCCGATCAGCGCGTTGGTGCCGCTGGCCAGCCCGGCGGTCAGCACCACCGTGCGGCTGGCCCAGAACTGTTCGGCGATCGCCGACGGCGACGGCAGCACGTACGGGGCGACCCGGCCCAGCCGTACCGTCGCTTCCCACAGCGCCAGCCCGACGAGCCCGACGGCGACCGGCGGCCCGGCCGCCCGCAACGACCTCACTGCGCCGCCGATTCGGCAGCCGCCGGTGCCGAGGCCGGCGCGGCTCCGGTAGCCGGCGCGTCGGTGCCGCGCAACGCCCGGCGGACCTCGGTGACGGCGGCGAAGAACTCCGCCGACTGCCGGGTCTGCTCGGTGCGCTCGCCGAGGGCGACGTCGACGATGGCGGTGATCCGACCCGGCCGGGCCGACATCACCACCACCCGGTCGGACAGGTACACCGCCTCGGAGATCGAATGGGTGACAAAGACGGTGCTGGTCGCGGTGCGGGCGCAGATGCCGAGCAGTTCGTCCTGCAGGCGTTCGCGGGTCATCTCGTCGAGGGCACCGAACGGTTCGTCCATCAACAGCAACGGCGGGTGTACGGCGAGCGCCCGCGCGATCGCCACCCGCTGCTGCATGCCACCGGAGAGCTGAGCCGGGTAGTGGCCGGCGAAGTCGGCGAGCCCGACCAACTGCAGCATCTCGTCGACCCGTTCCCTGCGCTGCGTCCGCCGCACCCCGCGCAGCTCCAGCGGCAGTTCGACGTTGCGCCGTACCGTCCGCCAGTCGAACAGCCCGGCCTGCTGGAAGGCGATGCCGTACTCCTGGTCGAGTCTGGCCTGCCGGGCGGCCTTGCCGTTGACGGTGACCGTGCCGGCGGTCGGGGTGATCAGGTCGGCGATCAGCCGCAGCAGGGTGCTCTTGCCGCAGCCGGACGGCCCGATCAGCGACACGAACTCGCCCCGCCCGACGGTCAGCTCCACCCCGGTCAGCGCGGTGACCGTGTCGGCCCGGCCGGCGTTGAAGACCTTGTCGACCCCGGTGATCTCGACGGCGAATTCATTGCTCATCCGGTCACCGCCACTCGCCGCTGGTGGCGGGTCAGCCCCAGCTCCAGCAGGGTCACCGTGGCGGCGACGACCAGGCCGAGCGCGGCGGCACCGAGGATCGCCGCGTACACCTTCGCCGGGGCGCTGGTCGCCTGCCGCGAATATTCCAGGATCAGCCGGCCGATGCCGCCCCGGGTGCCGGTGGAGATCTCCCCGACGACGGCGCCGACCACGGCCGCCGCCCCGGCCAGCCGTAGCGCCGGGAACAGGTACGGCAGCGCGGCCGGGGCCCGCAGTTTCCATAAGGTGCGCCACCAGCCGGCCGCGTAGCTGCGCATCAGCTCGACCCCGGCGGCCGGTGGTGACTGCAGGCCGCGCAGCATGCCGACGGCGACCGGGAAGAACGCCAGGTACGCGGCGATCACCGCGACCGACATCCACGGCTGCCACGGGTAGGCGCCGATCGACAGCCGCCCGCCCCAGCCGGCGATCACCGGGGCGAGGGCGACCAACGGCACGGTCTGCGACAGCACCACGTACGGCAGCAGTCCCCGTTCGGCGATCCGCAGCCGCTGCATCGCCACCGCCAGGATCAGCCCGACCAGGGTGCCGGCGGCGAACCCGACGCCGGTCACCCCGAGGGTGAACAGGCAGGCGTCGACGACGACCCGCCACACCGGCTGGCCGGCGGCGACGTCGACGTCGCCGAGGCCGGCGACCACGTCGGCCAGGTGCGGCATGGCGGCGTCGTCGGCGCGCGGCAGCAGCGGTACGCCGAACAGGTCCGTACCGTCGGGGTCGCCGACCAGTTTGTAGCCCTCCCAGACTGCGGCGGCCAGGGCGAGCGCGCCCAGCGCGGCCCCGGCGACGCCGGCCCGCCGCGCCCAGCTGCTGGTCGGGCCGCTGGTCAAGACGCGACCACCCGGCGGTACGCGGGGATGATCTGCTCGCCGTACGCGGTCAGGGTTTCCTGCTTGGCGTCGTGTTGCAGGTAGACGGCGAACTGGTCGACGCCGAGCTCCCGCAGCTCGGCGAGCCGCCGCAGGTGCTCCTCGGCCGGGCCGAGCAGGCAGAACCGGTCGACGATCTCGTCCGGTACGAAGTCGGTGTGGGTGTTGCCGGCCCGGCCGTGTTCGGCGTAGTCGTAGCCCTGCCGGCCGGCGATGTAGTCGGTGAGCACCTTCGGCACCGCGCTGCCGTCGCCGCCGTAGCGGGCGACGATGTCGGCGATGTGGTTGCCGACCATGCCGCCGAACCAGCGGGTCTGGTCCCGCTGGTGGGCCAGGTCGTCGCCGACGTAGGCGGGGGCGGCGACGCAGAAGGTGACCGCGTCCGGGTCGCGGCCGGCGCGTTCGGCGGCGGCCCGGACCGCGCCGATCATCCATGCGGCGATGTCCGGGTCGGCGAGCTGCAGGATGTAGCCGTCGCCGACCTCGCCGGCCAGGGCGAGCGCCTTCGGCCCGTACGCGGCGACCCAGACCTCCAGCGCCCCGTCACTGACCCACGGCAAGGTGATGTCCCGGTCGCGGTAGCGTACGGTCCGCCCGGCGGCCAGGTCACGGATGACGGTGACGCATTCGCGCAGCTCGGCGAGGGTGGTGGGGCGGGCACCGAGGACCCGGACCGCCGAGTCGCCCCGGCCGATGCCGCAGACCGTGCGGTTGCCGTACATCTCGTTGAGGGTGGCGAACGTCGACGCGGTGACGGTCCAGTCCCTGGTGCTGGGGTTGGTCACCATCGGCCCGACTGTCACCGATGTGGTGGCGGCGAGGATCTGGCTGTAGATGACGAACGGCTCCTGCCACAGTACGTGCGAGTCGAACGTCCACACATGGCTGAAGCCGGCCTGCTCGGCCTGCTGGGCCAGCGACACCAGCTCGCGGCCGGGCGGGTCACACTGGAACACGACGCCGAAGTCCATCTGGCGTACCCCCTTCAGAGCAGGTAGTCCGACAGGCCGCGGCGCAGGTAGCGGCCGTGGCCGGCGCGTCCGTGGTAGGTGCCGTCGCCGCTGACCAGGACGGTGCCCCGCGACAGCACGGTGTCGACCTTGCCGGTGATCTCGAAACCCTCGTACGACGAGTGGTCCATGTTCATGTGGTGGGTGGCGGCCGAGATCGTGGTCCGGCCGGCCGGGTCGTAGACGAGGATGTCGGCGTCGGATCCGGGGGCGATGACGCCCTTGCGCGGGTAGAGACCGAACATCCGGGCCGGGGTGGTGGCGATCGTCTCCACCCAGCGGGCCAGGGACAGCTTGCCGTCGACGACGCCCTGGTAGATCAGGTCGACCCGGTGTTCGACGCCGCCGATCCCGTTAGGGATCTTGGAGAAGTCGCCGAGGCCGAGTTCCTTCTGGTCCTTGAAGCAGAACGGGCAGTGGTCGGTGGAGACCACCGCCAGGTCGTTGGTGCGCAGGCCGCGCCACAGGTCGGCGCGGTGCGGTTCGTGTTTGCTGCGCAGCGGGGTGGAGCAGACCCACTTGGCGCCTTCGAAGCCGGGCGCGCCGAGCTGGTCCTCCAGGGTCAGGTAGAGGTACTGCGGGCAGGTTTCGGCGAACACGTTGCGGCCGGCGTCGCGGGCGGACGCGACGGCGGCGAGGGCTTCGCTGGCGGACAGGTGCACGATGTAGAGCGGGCAGTCGGCGGCGACCCCGGCCAGCGCGATGGCCCGGCTGGTCGCCTCGGCCTCCAGCGCGGACGGGCGGGTCAGCCCGTGGTGGACCGGGTCGGTTTCGCCCCGGGCCAGGGCCTGCCCGATCAGCACGTCGATCGCGATGCCGTTCTCGGCGTGCATCATGATCATGGCGCCGTTGTCGCGGGCCTTCTGCATCGCCCGCAGGATCTGCCCGTCGTCGCTGTAGAACACACCTGGGTACGCCATGAACAGCTTGAAGCTGGTGATCCCCTCGGTGGCGACCAGGGAGTCCATCGCCTTGAGTGACTCGTCGTCCACCCCGCCGATGATCATGTGGAAGCCGTAGTCGACGTGGCAGTTGCCCTGCGCCTTGGCGTGCCAGGCGGTCAGTCCGTCGCCGACCACCTCACCGGCGCGCTGCACCGCGAAGTCGATGATCGTGGTGGTGCCGCCGAAGGCGGCGGCCTTCGTGCCGGTGTCGAAGGTGTCGCTGGCGAACGTGCCGCCGAACGGCAGTTCCATGTGGGTGTGCACGTCGACGCCGCCGGGGATGACGTACTTGCCGGCCGCGTCGAGGACCTCGACCCCGTCGGTCGGTCCGGTGCCGGGGGCGAAGATCGCGGCGATCGTCTCGCCGTCGACGAGCACGTCGGCGGCGTACGGTCCGGTCGGTCCGACGACGGTGCCGCCGGTGATCAGCAGACTCATGGCTTCCTCCGCCGGTCAGGGCTGGACCAGGTCGCCGTAGGCGTCCGGGCGGCGGTCGCGGTAGAAGGCCCACCGGTTGCGGACCGTCTCGATCAGGTCGAGGTCGAGGTCGCGGACGATCAGCTCCGGCTGGTACGGGTCCCCGGTGTCGCCGACGAACTTGCCTTCCGGGTCGACGAAGTAGGAGGTGCCGTAGAAGTCGTTGTCGCCGTAGTCGGCCTCGACGCCGACCCGGTTGATCGCGGCGATGAAGTACTCGTTGGCCACCGCCGCCGCCGGCTGTTCCAGCTTCCACAGGTACGACGAGAGGCTGCGGCTGGTCGCCGACGGGTTGAACACGATCTGTGCGCCGGCCAGGCCGAGCGCCCGCCAGCCTTCCGGGAAGTGCCGGTCGTAGCAGATGTAGACACCGATGCGGCCGACGGCGGTGTCGAAGACCGGGTAGCCGAGGTTGCCGGGGCGGAAGTAGAACTTCTCCCAGAAGCCCTTGACGTTGGGGATGTGGGTCTTGCGGAACTTGCCCAGGTAGCTGCCGTCGGCGTCGATCACCGCGGCGGTGTTGTAGAGGATGCCGGCCTGCTCCCGTTCGTACATCGGAAGCACCATCACCATGCCGTGCTCGGCGGCCAGGGCGGCGAAGCGTTCGGTGGTCGGCCCGGGGATCGACTCGGCGTACGCGTAGTACTCGCTCTCCTGCACCTGGCAGAAGTACGGCCCGTAGAACAGCTCCTGGAAGCAGATGATCTTCGCGCCGGCGGCGGCCGCCTGCCGCACGTACTCCTCGTGGGCTTTGATCATGGATTCCTTGTCGCCGGTCCAGGCGGTCTGGACGATGGCGGCGCGGACGACTCCTGACATGGGCGGATCCCTTCTGCGGCGGCGGTTTCCCGGCACCGTCGATCCACTGGCGGACAGCATGGCTGACCCGGCCCGCCGGCCGTGAGCTGCGCTTCCCGGCTGGCGAGAAGGTACGACTGTAACCACGCCGGCAATGGCTGACAATCATGTCCGTGTTACCGCTTGTTTCGAATGTGTTATGTGGTCGACCACTGTCGACGAGAGTCGATCTGTGGCGGGCCGGACATGACGACCGGGGCGGTGTCGCGAGTCGCGACACCGCCCCGGTCGGGTGTTTGCGTGGCCGGTACGCCGTCAGGAGGCGCTGCAGGTCACCGACGGGGTGCCGCCGGACGACGAGCCGATGAACCCGAAGCTGGTGCTGGCACCGGCGCCGAGGCTGCCGTTGTAGGCGACGTTACGGGCGGTAACCGTCGACCCGCTGGCCGAGACCGTGGCGTTCCACGCCTGCTGCACGGTCTGCCCGCTCGGGTAGGCCAGGGTCACCGTCCAGCCGCTGATCGCCGAGGAGCCGGCGGTCACCCGGACCTCACCCTGGAAGCCGCCGGACCAGCTCGATGCGACCGTGTAGGAGGCGGTACATCCGGCCGATCCGGGCGGCGGCGTGGTCGGGGGTGCGGTGGTGGGCGGGGCCGTGGTGGGCGGCGGCGTGGTCGGAGGTGCGGTGGTGGGCGGCGGGTTGCTGCCGCCGAAGTTCACGTCGCTGCAGAAGTAGTAGGACTGGTCCATATGGCTGGCCTGCCAGATGGTGTAGACCATGTGTCGGCCGGTGCGCCCCGGCGCGGTCGCCGGGATGTCGATCTGCACCCCGCTGGGCACGCTCTGCCACTGCGACGCCGGCGTGTTGCCGATCTGGGCGACGAGCTCCAGATTGCCCCAGCCCAGTGCCTGGCTGATCGGGTTGAAGCCCTGCCGGGTCACGTACACCCGGATGTAGTCGGCACCGTGGCTGGCTTGATCGAACAATCGGACGCTGAACGAGTTGCTGATTGACTTGGCCCGCCAGTTGCCGATGGCGTCCATGGCGTTGTAGCGGCCGCCCTCGGTGCGTCCACCGCTGCAGAGCTGGCCGTCCGGGATGGCGCCCTGGTGGTTGCCGCCGACGCCTTCGCGGTAGAGGCCGTTCCAGTTCCACATGGCGGCAGCGTTGGCCTGCCATGCCTGATAGCACATGGGATCCTCGGTGGCCATCTCCGGTGCCATGTGGTTCCCGCCCCAGCGGTCGAGACATCCGTAGTTGCGGGAGGCCGGATCGAGCACTGATCCATGGGCCGAGGCGACATTGGCCAGTGCGGTGGTCAGCAGCAGCCCGGCGGCGACGGCAACGACCAGGGCGTACAGCGCGAGTGGTCGCCGGCCGGTGGTGGTGAGTGTGGGCATTACAGACTCCAACCTCGGTTGGTGCGCGCCGGTACGGGGCGCGGTAGCGAAAGCACGGATCGTCGCCCGCGAGCGCGCACGGATGTGCGCTGCGCGTCACGGTCCTGCGGAGAGTTGCCCTGCTCCCGCGTGGCTGCCGGCTCCCGAAGCTGTCCTACCTAAGAATCACGCTCACTTCAACGAAAGTCAATACATGGTGGTGTGTGGGGGCTGCGCGGGGATCGCCGATGAGGGCGGCGGATCTGCCGACCGCGGTCCGCGTCGGCGGCGCGGACCCGCGTGAGCTGCCCACGGCGTCGTCAAACACCCTGACGGGTGATTGCCGACGCGATCGGCAATGTCGCGTCCGGCCTGGCGGCAGACTCGTCCAGTAGCAGGCGAGGGAGGTGGCAGGCGAGGGAGGTGGCGGGTTGTCAGCGACCACGGAGGCCTTCTTCGCCAGCGTCCACGAACGCGATCCTCGGTTGCCCCCAGCAGTCGACGGCTCGCTGCGCTTCGACGTGCGGTACCGCGATCACACTGAGCAGTGGCTGCTGCGTTTCGCGGCGGGCCGCGTGCGGGCCGAACAGTCCGGTGCCGATGCGGATTGTGTCGTCGCCATCGACAGCGTGTTGTTCGAACAGATCCTGTGCGGGAAGGAACGACTCTTCCCCGCATTCATCCGCTTCGGGCTCACCCTGGAGGGCGTGATCGCGTTGCTGCCGATGCTCAACTGGCTGCTGCCCGACATGGTGGGTGCCCGGCATCCGCGGCAGCTGGCGGAGGGTTGGAAGGAAGCCAGGTGACGAACCTCAAGTACACCAGCATCCTCGAAGGCAACCTGTTCATGGTCAGCGACGAGCGCGGTGACGTGTCGCCCTCGACGGATATGCCTACCGGGCTGTTCGGTTTCGACATGCGCTACCTGTCCGTCTGGAATCTCACCGTCAACGGCGAACGCCTCTCCGTGCTGTCCGTTGACGACCTTCAGTACTTCGAATCGCGCTACTTCCTTGTTCCGGGCGAGCCGACCCACTACGTCGACGCGAGCATGTCGGTGATCCGCCAGCGTCGCCTCGGTGGTGGCGCCTTCGTGGAGCAGCTGACCGTGCTCAACCACCAGGAAGTCGCGGTCGACCTACGGGTCCGGCTCGACATCGCCACCGACTTCGCAGACTCCACCGAGTACGCCAACGTGCACAAGAAAGGGAAGATTTCCACCGCTGTCGAGCAGGACACCCTGCACATGTACTACACCCGGGAGAATCAGTGCCGTGAAGTGGTGATCACCAGCAGCGCTGAGGCGGCGATTGACGACCACGGGATGACGTTCGACATCAGCGTCGGGCCGCACGGATCGTGGGAGACCGTCCTGCAGTTGATCTACTGGGTGCGCGGCATCCATGGGCGGGACATCCGGGTGACCGCGCCAAACTTCGACGCCCCGGGCATGGTGGATGCGAGCCGGGTGCTGGCCGAGTGGCTCGCCGCCGCCCCCACCCTGAGCTGTGACTCGGCCCCACTCGACCAGGCGTACCGCCGCAGTCTCACCGATCTGGCGGCACTGCGTTTTACCGGGAACCTGCGTGGGGAACAGCAGTTCTCCGCCGGACTGCCCTGGATGATGGGACTGCAGGGTCGGGACAGCATCGTAACCTGCCTGCAGCTACTGCCGTTCATCCCGTCGATGGTGCCGAACGTCCTGCACTTTCTCGCGGACGCGCAGGGAACCCGGCTCGACGACTTCGCCGAGGAGGAACCCGGCAAGATCCTCCAGGAGTTCCGGTTCGGAGAGCGAGCCGGGTTCGGGGAGATCGCCGCCTGCCCCTACTACGGTGCGGCCGACACGACGCCGCTGTTCGTCATCCTGCTCGACGCGTACGACAGATGGACCGGAGATACCTCGATCGCCCAGGAGCTCGAGTTCCACACCCGACGGGCGTTGCGGTGGATCGACGAGTACGGCGACATCATGGGCGACGGCTACCTCTGGTACGCCAGACGCAACGACCGACTTGGCGTGGAGAACCAGTGCTGGAAAGACACGCCCGATGCCATTTCCTACCGCGATGGTCGGTTACCGGTCGGCCCCCGGGCCACTTGCGAGCTCCAGGGTTATGCCTACGACGCCAAACGTCGCGGTGCCCGGTTGGCCCGTGAGGTGTGGAACGATCCGGCGTACGCCGCCGAGCTCGAAGCCCAGGCCGCCGAGCTCAAGCGCCGGTTCAACCAGAGGTTCTGGATCCGCGACGGCCGCTACTACGCGCTCGGCGTGGACGCCGATGGCAACCACGTCGACGCCTGCGCCTCGAACATGGGGCACCTGCTGTGGAGCGGTATCGTCGACCCGGACAAGGCTCGGCACGTCGTCAAACATCTGATGAGCGAGCGGCTCTTCACCGGCTGGGGCATCCGTACCCTTGCCGAGGGCGACGGGCGGTACAGCCCGGTCGGCTTCCACACCGGGGCGATCTGGCCGTTCGACAACGCCCTCATCGCCCACGGCATGCGTCAGTACGGCTTCCATCAGGAAGCCGCCCGGGTAGCGGGTGCCATCATCGATGCTTCGGAGTTCTTCGACGGCCGCCTGCCCAGCGCGTTCGCGGGCTACGACCGGAAGTTGACCAAGTATCCGGTTCAGCTGCCGGCTGCGTGCAGCCCGCACTCCTGGTCGGCCGGGGCGGTGTTGATGTTCCTGTGTTCCATGCTCGGTCTCGACCCGAAGGGCGAGCATCTGATCGTCCGCCCGCACCTGCCGCGCGGCATCGGCCGGATCGAGCTGCTGGACCTCCCCGGTCGGTGGGGGCTGGTCGACGTGTTCGGCCGTGGGCACTGATCCGTCGCATGCAGCCGACTCCGGTAGGTCAACCCGAGGCAGGGCACCGGCGACGCCGGGTGGAGTATCCGCAGCGGCTACCGGGTACCGCAAAGGGACGACCTGCCGACGACCAAGGAAGGACCTACGGTGACTTCGACCACGCCCCGTACCACCCTCGCCGACCTGGCCACCGTCCCCGGCCCGTTCGTGTCGCTCTACCTGGACACCAGCGGCCGGGCCCCGGACACCGGCGAGCAGGTCCAGCTGCGCTGGCGGGCGGCCCGCCAACGGCTGGCCGAGGCGGGGGCGCCTGGCGAACTGCTCGACGTGATCGGCGGGCTGACGAACCGGGCCTACGCCGACGGGGACACCCTGGTGGTGATCGCCGACGCAGAGCGGGTGCGGCTGGTGCGTCAGCTGCCGGAACCGCCGGAGCGGGAGATCGCCAGCTACGGTGCGATCCCGCACCTGTTGCCCCTGTTGCGCTGGCAGCAGCGGCAGCTACCCGTTCTGGTGGTGGCGACCGACCGGGTCGGCGCCGAGATCGTCGCCCTGCAGCCGGACGGTGTGGAGGTGACCGAGTCGGTCGCCGGGGAGACGTTGCACATCACCCGGTCGCATCCGGGCGGCTGGTCCCAGCGGCGGTACCAGCAGCGGGCCGAGGACCGCTGGGAGGCCAACGCGACGCTGGTGGCCGAGCGGCTCGCCGAACTGGTCGACGAGGTCCGACCCCGGGCGGTCGTGGTCACCGGGGACGTCCGGGCGGTGCAGTTCCTACGGGACAAGTCGCCGACCCGGGTCGCCGAACTGCTGCACGAGGTGCAGGGCGCCTACGACACCACCGACGCGGCGGTCGAACAGGCCGTCGACGTGGTGGAGGGCATCGCCGACGCGGACGTGGCCGCCGCCGTCGCGGCGTACCGGCGGGAGATCGGCCAGGCTGACCGGGCCGCCGCTGGGGCGTCGGACACGCTCGCGACGCTCGCCCGCCGGCAGGTCGACACCCTGCTGCTGGTCGACGACCCGCAGCTGACAACCCGTTCGGCGTACGCCGGACCGCAGCCCGACCAGGTCGGTGCCACGGTCGGCGCGGTGGCCGTTTTCGGCGTGACGGATCCCGTCGAGGTGCCGCTGGGTGATGCCGCCGTGCGGGCCGCCCTCGCCGGCGGAACCCGGCTGGTGGTGGTGCCGGACAAGCTCGCCGACCAGGTGCCCGACGGCGTCGGTGCGATCCTGCGCTACACCGTCTGACCGGGCGGCAGGGACGTCCGACCCGGCTGGCGGGCCGGTCAGCGGTGCGAATGTGGGCGGGCCACCAGCACCGGGCAGTGTGCGTGGTGCACCAGTGTCTGACTGACCGAGCCGAGCAGCAGCCCGGTGAAGCCGCCGCGACCACGGGAACCGACCACCACCAGACCGGCCTTGCGGCTCGCCTCGACCATCACCGCGTCCGCCTCGACCCCTTCCAACGGCCGCTGCTCGATGGGCAGGTCCGGATGGCGTCGCCGGACGGCGGCGACGGCGGCGTCGAGCAGTTCGTCGGCCTCCCGGCGGGCACCGTCGGCCGGTGCCGCGACCTCCGTGCTGTCCCGCATCGGACTCGGCCACCAGACGTGGAGTACGGCCAGCCCGACCCGGCGCGCGGCGGCTTCGTCGGCTGCGGCGTGCAGGGCTTGCTCCGCGTGCGCCGAACCGTCGACGCCGACCAGTACCGGGCCGTCCGCCTCGACGGGCGCATCCGGTGGCCGGACCACCAGCACTGGGCAGTGTGCGTGCCCGGCCACCTGTGAACTGACCGAGCCGAGCAGCAGCCCGGTGAAGCCGCCGAGGCCCCGACTGCCGACCACGACCAGCTCCGCGTGCCGAGACTCCTCGATCAACGTAGGGGCCCCGCCGGCTGCCACCTGCCGGGTCTGCACCGTTATGCCGGGCCGCTCGCCGCGCAGCTGCGCGGCGGTCTCGGCGAGCATCCGCTCACCTTCCTCGTTCGGCCCGGGTAGTTCGCCGTCGTACGGATTGATCGGGATCCCGTACCCGAAGGCGTGCAGATAGCCGTGGACCAGTACCAACGGCGCGCCGTGCCGGACCGCGGCCTCGGCGGCGTGCCGGGCGGCGCACAAGCTGGCCGGTGATCCGTCCACCCCTGCGACGATCGGGTCACTCATCGTTCCTCCAGGACCGTGTCGATCACGTCGGCCGGATCCCGACGTGGCGTCGGTCGGCCGGGCTGACCGTATCCGATCCTGATGACCATTTGTGGTGTTCCGAATCGTCCGAGTGCCAGCCGGAGCTGCTCGCGGGCCTGAGTGACCTCGATCGGCTGGGACAGCATCGACGCGGCCAGGCCGGCGTCGGTGGCCGTCAACAACACCCGCTGCAGCGCCTGCCCGGCGGTGAGCTGGTCGCTCGGCGTGTTGCCGGTCGCGCCGAGCACCGCCACCAGCGGCTCGGACTCGAAGTCGCGGCCAGGGGTGCGACGGGCACTGCCGAACGGTCGCCGGGGAAGCAGGTCGTGCGGCTCCGCGACCGGTCCACCGGCGGCCGCCGGCACCCCGTCCGGTGCCGGGAAGTGCCGGGTCCACCGCGCTACTTCCGCCCGGTACCCGGGATCCCGGTCGAGCACCCGGTTGGCGCTGGTGGCGATCTCCGCGACGGCGGTGACGGCGGTTGAGCCGACCACCAGCTCCAGCCAGCCGCCCTCGGCCTGGGCCGCCTCGATCAGCCGCCGCCGCACCGGCGGCGGCACCGGATCCGGCCGCAACGGCAGCCGGTTGCTGTGCCGGCGTGGCACTGCGGCGTACAGCCTGGACTCGGCCGGCGTGACTGGCCGCGGTGGTCCGGGCACCAGCCGGGCCAGCAGCCACGGGTCGGCCGGCTCGGGGCGGAGCCGGACCTCGGCCGGTGTGCCGGCGGCGGCCAGGGCAAGCCGCAGGTTGAACAGGGCGGCCCCGCAGCCGATCCGGGCGGCCCAGCCGGTCGGATCGCAGGCGGTGAGCAGCCGGTCCGGGTCGAGCCGGAGCTCGATCGCGCTGCCGACCAGCCGGAACCGCCACGGCTGGCTGTTGTGCAGCGACGGGGCGCGGACCGCCGCGGTCACCGCGGTGCGCAGCTGGGCCATGGTGAACGTGGTGGTCAACATGACTACACGGTGTCCGGTCCGGGCCGGCACCGGCAGGGCCGTACGTCCCGGATCCTCCCGGGCCACCGGGCCCGTCCGTCTCGACTGCCTCGCCCGCCGTCACCTGCCCCAGGCGACCCCGGCGCCCGGGACTTTGGTCCCTGGCTGTAGCGCCCCGCGACAGGGTAGAAACAGAGGATGATCCGCGTCTTCCTGCTCGACGACCATGAGGTCGTCCGCCGTGGCCTTGCCGACCTGCTGCAGAGCAGCGGTGACATCGAGGTGATCGGCGAGTCCGGGTCCGCGCAGGAGGCTGCCCGGCGCATCCCGGCGCTGCGCCCGGACGTGGCGATCCTCGACGCCCGGCTGCCGGACGGCAACGGCATCGACGTCTGCCGGGACGTGCGGGCCGTCGACTCGTCCATCAACGGGCTGATCCTCACCTCGTACGAGGACGACGAAGCGCTCTTCGCCGCGATCATGGCCGGTGCCGCCGGTTACGTGCTCAAGCAGATCCGGGGCACCGACCTGGTGGACGCGGTACGCCGGGTGGCGGCCGGTCAGTCGCTGCTCGACCCGGCGGTGACCCGCCGGGTGCTGGAGCGGATCCGCAGCGGCGTCGAGGAGCCGCACGAGCTGAAGTCGCTCACCGAGCAGGAACGCCGGATCCTGGAGTACGTCGCCGAAGGGCTGACCAACCGGGAGATCGCCGGCAAGATGTTCCTCGCCGAGAAGACCGTGAAGAACTACGTCTCCAGCCTGCTCGCCAAGCTCGGCCTGGAGCGGCGGACCCAGGCGGCGGTGCTCGCCACCCGGCTGCTCGGCCCGCGTCACTGACCCTGCCGTAACGGGACCATTCCGGGTCAGGTCAGTCCCGTAACGGGACCATTCCGGGTCAGGTCAGTCCCGTAACGGGACTTTCCAGGTCAGGATGGTGCCGCGCGGATCCCCGGCGGCCACCGAGAAGGCTCCGTCGCGCTGTTCGGCACGTTCCCGCATGTTGACCAACCCGCCCCGGGCGGCGGCCGGGTCCACTCCGACGCCGTTGTCGGTCACCGTCAGCGCGATTTCCCCGCCGAGTGCTGACACCCGTACCGCGACCTGGCTCGCCCGGGCATGCCGTACCACGTTGGACAGCGCCTCCCGCAGCACCGCCAGCAGGTCCGGACGGATCTGGTCAGGCACGGCGCTGTCCACCGGCCCGTCCAGTTGCAGGGCGGGCCGGAAGCCCAACCCGTCGGCGGCCGAGTCGACCGCCTCGCGCAACTCGGTACGCAGGACCGCGCTCATCGGGGTACGCAGCTCGAAGATCGCCCGGCGGATGTCCCTGATGGTGGAGTCCAGATCGTCGACGGCGGTGTTGATCCGTGTTCCGATCTCCGGTCGGCCACTGCACAGCGGCATGGCGCTCTGCAACTGCAGCCCAGTGGCGAACAGCCGCTGGATCACCACGTCGTGCAGGTCGCGGGCGATCCGTTCCCGGTCCTCCAGCACCACCAGCAGCTCGCGTTCCTCCTGCGCCCGGGCCCGCTCGATGGCCAGCGCCGCCTGACCGGCGAAGCTGGCCAGCAGCGGCGCGTCCCCGTCGGCCGGCCCGGCAGCGTCCGCGCGGTGCGCCACCACCAGCACGCCGTGCAGTGTCTCCGAGACCGTCAGCGGAGAGATCACCGCCGGTCCGGCGGTGACCGGCACCGGCCACGGTGCCGCCTTCGCCAGGCTCTCCACCATGATCGGCTCACCGCTGGTGATCGCGCCGGCGAAGCTGGTCTCACCAGCCGGCAGCACCGCGCCGACCAGCCCGGAGGTCGACCCCCGCGGTACGTCCACCACCTCGACCGTGAACTGGGCCGCCTCGTCATCGTTGACCAGGACCAGCACCATCTCCGCCTCGGCCACCTCACGTGCCCGCCGGGCGACCAGGGCCAGCGCGTCGGTGCGGCGCACGGTGCCGAGCAGTACGCCGGTGATCTCTGCGGTGGCGGCCAGCCAACGTTCGCGTCGGTTGGCCAACTCGTACAGCCGGGCGTTCTCGATCGCCACGCCGGCGGCGGCGGCCAGCGCCGTCACGATCTCCTCGTCGTCCTCGGTGAACTCGGCCGCGCCCTGCTTCTCGGCCAGGTACAGGTTGCCGAACACCTGGTTGCGGATGCGCAGCGGCACTCCCAGGAAACTGTGCATCGGCGGATGGTGCGGCGGGAATCCGTACGACCGCGGGTGCCTGGTGATGTCCGGCATCCGCACCGGTGCCGGATCGTCGATGAGCAGGCCGAGAACGCCCCGACCGTGCGGCAGGTCACCGATCGCCGCGTGCGTCTGCGGGTCGATGCCGTGGGTGACGAAATCGACCAGATGGCGGTCCGGGCCGATCACCCCGAGGGCGCCGTACCGGGCTCCGGCCAACCCGCACGCCGCCTCGACGATGCGCCGCAGGGTGCTGTGCAGCTCCAGGTCGGTGCCGATGCCGACCACCGCGTCGAGCAACGCACGGAGCCGCTCCCGACTGGTGACGACCTCGCCGACCCGGTCGAGCATCTCGTGTAGCAGCTGGTCCAGTCGGACCCGGGACAGTGGGGTCAGGCCGAGCGACGGCGCGTCGCGGTGCTCGGCCGGCGGGGGGTTCGCGGCGCTCACAGCGACGATGCTAGCCGGCCCGTCGCCGGACCGGCTCGGCTCGCCGCCCGCCGGTCCGGCCCACTCAGTGCCGTGCCGGCCTGACCACGACCAGCGGACACTGACTGCGGTACAGCAGGGCGTTGCTCACCGAGCCGAGCAGCAGCCCGGTGAAGCCGCCCCGCCCGCGGGCGCCGACCACCAGCAGCTGACCCCGGGCCGACTCCTCGGTCAGCACCTTCGTCGCCCGCCCCTGGACCGACAGCTGCCGTACGGTCAGGTCGGGATGCCGCTGGCGGACCCCGGCCACCGACTCGGCGAGCAGCGCCTCCTCCTCCGCCTGCAGCGCCGCCGCGTCGTAGACCAGCGGTTGCATGTCACCCGGTCCGATAGACGGCGGATGGGTCCAGGTGTGGACCGCGAGCAACTCCGTACCGCGCAGGTCGGCCGCCTCGGCGGCGAACCCGACGGCCTGTGCCGACAGCTCGGAGCCGTCCACCCCGACGATGACCGGACCGCTGCGGTCGCAGTCGCCCCGGGCCACCAGCACCGGGCCGTCGGCGTGGGTCGCCACCTGGGAGGCGACGGAGCCGATCAGCGCCCCGGAGATCGGTCCGAATCCGTGGTCGCCGAGGACGACCAGCGCGGCGGAGCGTGCCTCGGCGAGCAGGACCATTGCGGCGGCCCCGTCGACCACCTGGGTGGCGATCTCGAGCTGCGGCGCTTCGTCGGCCGCCGCCTTGGCCGCCTCGTCGACGATCTCCCGGGTGTACCGTTCGACCTCACCTTCCGGCGGCACCGCTGGTGCCAACGCCATCGGTGCCTGCAGCGCCGGCCAGACGAAGGCGTGCACGATCCGCAGCGGGCGCCGTCGCATCGCGGCCTCCCGGGCGGCCAGCCGGACGGCCTGCACCGCGGCCTTGGAACCGTCGACGCCGACCAGTACGGGTCCGTCGGGATTCATCGACCCTCCTCGGGGTCGGTGGCGTGGGGGTTCGCGGCGTTCACCTCACTGGTGTCCACCAGCTGAGCCGCCGGTATCCTCGGCGGGTGCGGTGGGCCGGCGTGGTCCGGGCTGGCGATGCCGAGCCGTAGCACCAGGTACGGGTAGCCGAGCCCGGCGAGGATGTGTCGCAGGGTCTGCCGGGTGGCGGCCACCTCGACCGCCCCGCTCAGCGGAACCACCGAGATGCCCAGCTCGGTCGCGGTCAGCCAGGCCGACGAGAGCGCCTCGCCAGCGGCCAGCCAGGACGTCGGTTCGTCGTCGTCACCGAAGAGCAGGGCGTAGACGGCGGCCCGGTCGTGCCCGCCGCCGACCGGCAGGGTGCCGGACCGGCCGAAGTCGCGTCCGGGCACCGTGGTCTGCGCGGCCCGCTCCGGCAGGACCTCCTCGGGCAGTCCGGTGCCGGGCGGGGTGCCCAGCCCGGTCCAGTAGTCGAGTTCGCCGCGGATCTGCGGGTCCTCCGACTCGGCCTCCTCCGCCCGGCTGGCCGCCGCAGCGAGCAGCATCACCTGGTCGGAGGAGAGGATCTGCAGCTGGACGCCGGTGCCGGCGGCGGCGGTGACCGCGGTGACCGCCGCGACCGGTAGCGGTTCGTCGCTGACCGGCCGACGGTCGGTGTGTCGCACCTGCATCGCCTGGAACATCCGGACGGTGTCGGCCTGGACCGCGATCCGTTCGGTGGGTCGCAGCACCGCCAGCAGGTCCTCCTCGGCCGGGTCCGGCAGCCGTTGCACCTGCGCCGTCCAGCCCTGAGCGGCGAGCGCGATCCTCGCGTGGTGCAGCGCGGCGCCGCAGCTGAGGATGAGCAACCGGCGGTCCGGATCGGTGGCCGGCAACTGCCGGTCCCGGGCGGCGCGCAGCTCCAGACTGTCCGGCCGGACCCGCCATTGCCACGGCTGGGTGTTGTGCACCGACGGCGCGTAGCCGGCGGCCGCGGCGGCCTCGGCCAGTACGGCGGCCAACGGCCGGTCGGCGGTCGCGGCGTCGACGCCGGTCACCGCCGTGTCGACGGTGGTCCCGGTCCCGGTCCCGGTCCCGTTGGTGGTGACCTCGTCCATCTGCTGCCTCCTGGTCTGGGTCTGCTACGCCGACGGCTCGTGGCCGACGGGACGCGGGGAATCCGGACCCGAACCACGTCCGTTCCCGCTCCGGGACAGATGTAACACCAGTGCGGGCAGCGCCGCGACAGCGGCACAGGCCGCCAACTCGGTCAGGGCCAGCGGCTCGGTGCCGAGCAGCGCCCGCAGCGGACCGAGGTGGACCCCGGCGAGCTGCAGCAGGCCCGCCCCGGCCACCGCGAATACCAGCGCCGGGTTCGCCATCCGCCGTCGGCCGTCGGCCGCCGTCGTACCCCGTTGAGTGCCTTCCGCCGCCGTGCCCCGACGGGCCCGGACCGCGAGCGCGACGCCCAGCTGGGCCAGCCCGAGGGTGACGAAGACCACCGTCTGCCAGGGCCGGCCCATGTGGTACGCGGCGACACCGGCCGCCAGGGTGACCGCCGTGATCAACGTGCCGGTGGTGAGCACCCCGGCGAGCAGGCCGGCGCCGAGCACCGACTCGGTGGGCGGTCGGGGTGGCCGGCGCGATCCGCCCCAACGCGCTGTCGGCGCCGGTCCGGGTGACGATGCCGGTCGCCCGGCCGGCGACGACGACGGTGCCGGCGTGGGCCCGGTCACCGTCGTCGTGCTGCACCGGCACCGATTCACCGGTCAGTGTCGACTCGTCGCAGCGCAGCCGGGTCGCGGCGGTGAGGACCAGATCGGCGGGGACGATGTCGCCAGCGGTGATCTTCACCAGATCGCCCGGGACCAGTTCGGCCGCCGGCACGACCCGGTCGACACCGTCGCGTCGCACCCGGGCCACCGGCGCCGCCAGCCGGTCCAGCGCGGCGACCGCCCGGTCCGCCCGGACCTCCTGAACCACGCCGATACTGGTGTTCACCACCACCACGAGCAGGATCACCACGGTGTTCGGGTAGTCGGCGAGTGCCGTGGTGACCACCCCGGCGGCGAGCAGCAGCACGACCAGCGGATCGCTCAGTTGGCGGGCCACCCGGCGGACCAGCCCGGTGCGGTCGGGCCCGCCCGGCACGATGTTCGGCCCGTACTCGATGGTCCGCCGGGTGACCTCGGCGGCGTCCAGTCCACCCGGATCGACCGGTGGCACGGGATCGACGGCAGGTACGCCCGGATCGACGACCGGTCGCGTGTCAACTGGCACCGGCCACCCCCACCGCGTCGACCGGCCGGGTCGGCGCGGGTTCGAGCAACTCGGCGAGCGGCCGGCGGGGCACCGGTGGACTGAGCGGCCCGTAGCCGATCCGGATGATCGCCTGCGCCCGCCGTCCGTCCTGCTGGCGACCGAGCAGGTCACGCAGTTCGGGAAACTCCAGCGGCTGGGTCAGCAGCGTGGTGGCCAGGCCGCGTACCGTCGCGGTGAGCAGCACCCGCTGCAGCGCCTGCCCGGCGCGCAGCCAGTCCCGCGGGGCGTCGCCGACGGTGTACAGCACGGCGAGGACCGGGTCCTCCTCGAACGCGGCGACCCGCCGTCGCGGGGCCGGCCAGACCAGTCCGAAGTCGCGTACCGGCACGGTGCGGGGGACCGGCCAGGGTCCGAAGGCCTGCGGCGGTACGCCGTCGAGCCGGCCCGGTCGGTCCCGGGTCCACCGTTCCAGCTCCGCCCAGTACGCCGGGTCGACCCGACGGCGGTCCTCGGCGGTGCCGATCAGCGCCAGCACCGACGAGCGCATCATCGGGTCGACGACGGCCAGCCGACCGTGCTCGGTCCGGGCGGCGGCGGTGAGCTCGTCGAGCACCTCGCCGGGGACCGCCAGGTCGGCGAACGGGCGGCGGTTGGTGCGCCGGTGGGCGACGGCCCGGGCGAGCAGCCGTACCGTCTCGTCCGTCTCGGTCGGCGCCCCGACCGCGATCCGGGCCAGCAGGTCCGGGTTGTCGGGCTCGGGCAACAGCAGCATGACCGGCATCCGACCGTGGGCCAGCATCGCCACCCGCAGGTTGAACACGGCGGCGCCGACGCTGATGGTCAGTTCCCGGCCGGCCGGGTCGACCAGGTCGACCTGTCGGCGCCGGTCGGCGAGCACCTCGATGCCGGTCGGGTGCGGGCGGAACCGCCACGGCTGGCTGTTGTGCACCGACGGTGCGGCGGCTGCGGCCTCCAGGCAGGCCGCCATCAGCGGACCTGGCCGTCCGTTCCTGATCCATCCGGCGTTCATCGCCGCCCACCACCCCTTCTGCCCGTCGCGCCCTCATCGGTTCCACTCTCGTCCGGATCGGTCCGTCGGGGCAGGGGCGTTGCGCCGCTTCCCGACGGGCACTGCGTCCCGCCCGGGCGGGACCTCCGACCCTGTCGCCCAGGGCGGACCGTCAGCTGCGATGGAAGTCCGTGGTACGTGTCCGTGATCGGACGGAGGAGCGATGATCCGGACCATCGATCTGCTCGACGCCCACCCGTTCCTGGCCGACCTACCCCGGCCCTGGCTGGAGCGGCTGTCGTACCAGGCGCGCCCCGGGGTCCGGCACAGCGGGCAGCAGATCTTCCAGCAGGGACGGTCGGCGGACCGGTTCTGGCTGCTGCGGACCGGGCAGGTGGCGTTGAACTTCCAGGTGCCGGGCCGTGGCGAGATCGACATTGAGACGGTTGCGGCCGGGAGCGTGCTGGGCTGGTCGTGGCTGTTTCCGCCGTACCGCTGGGAGTTCGGGGCGGTGGCGGTGGACCAGACCCTGACGATCGAGTTCGACGCGGCCGGTACCCGTCGGATGATCAGCCAGGACGACGCCCTGGGCCGGGAGCTGACCACTCGATTCATGCGGGTCGTGGTCGACCGGTTGCACGCCGCCCGGACCCGGCTCACCGAGCTGTACGCCTATCCACCGGCCATCGACGGGGATTCGTCCCGACCGGCCGCTGACGTGGATCCGGCCGGCCGCCGGCCCGGTCGCGACGGGTGATGGCCGCGACGAGGTGACCGGTCGGTAATCGGACCCGGTGTGCGAGCGGCCGCGGCGGGGTGGTCGTTGGACGCTTGTCCGCCTAGCCGGAGCTCAGGGCGCGGTACAGCATGATGCGCTGTCTCGACAGGCGTCGATTCAGCTGATGGGGTGACGGGCCTGGCTCCCGGACGTCCCGTGCTGCGTGCTGCGTCTCGGCTGGCCGCCACCACGTCGAGAGGAGACAGATGAGCATCGAGTACGCCGCCCGGCAACTGCCCGTGGTCGTGATCGGCGCCGGCCCGGTGGGACTGGCCGCCGCCGCCCATCTCGCCGGGCACCGGGTCCCGTCGCTGGTGCTGGAAGCGGGTGCCGCCGCCGGTGCCGCGATCCGTAGCTGGCAGCACGTACGGCTGTTCAGCAGCTGGCGGGACAACATCGACCCGGTTGCCGGCCGACTGCTCGACGCCGCCGGCTGGTCGGTGCCCGAATCCGGGTACCACCCGACCGGGGCCGAACTGATCGAGGAGTACCTGCTGCCGCTGGCGAAGCTGCCGGTACTGGCCGACCGGATCCGCTACGGCACCCGGGTCACCGGGATCACCCGGCTCGGCATCGACCGGCTGCGCGGCGCCGGACGCGTCAACGCGCCGTTCGTGGCCCGCTTGGCCGACGGTACCGAACAGCTCGCCCGCGCCGTCGTCGACGCGTCGGGGACCTGGGACACCCCCAACCATCTGGGTGGTGAGGGCCTGCCGGCGATCGGCGAGCGGGCCGCCGCGGCACATCTCGACTTCGCCCTGCCCGATGTGCTCGGCGTCGACCGGCCGGCACACGCCGGCCGGCACACCGTCGTGGTCGGCGCCGGACACTCGGCCGCCACCACCCTGCTCGACCTGATCGAGCTGGCCGACCAGCAGCCCGGCACCCGGATTACCTGGGCGGTCCGCCGGGTGACCGTCGATCCGGTCTTCGCGCCGGGCGCCGCCGACGCGTTGCCGGCGCGCGGGGCGAATGGCACCCGGCTACGGCAACTCGTCGACGCCGGCCGGATCACCCTGGAGACCGGATTCGTCACCCACCGGGTGGAGCAACTGTCCGATCTCGGTCCGGTCCGGCTGTTCAGCCGCGACGGACGGATGATCGTCGCCGACCGGGTGGTCGTCGCCACCGGCTTCCGTGCCGACCACCGGATCGCCGCCGAGCTGCGCCTCGACCTTGACCCGGTGCTCGGCACCAGCCGTGGCCTGGCCACGGTGCTCGACCCTGGGCCGGCCTGCGGCTGGTCGGCGCCGGTACCCGGGGTCGACGAACTGCGTCATCCCGAGTCCGGCTACTTCGTCGTCGGCATCAAGAGCTACGGGCGGGCGTCGGCCTTCCTGATGGCCACCGGCTACCGCCAGGTCCGGCAGATCGCGGCCGAACTGGCCGGCGCGACAGCCGGCGGGGGCTGGCGTGGCGTCACCCACCGGTTCCGCTGGCCACCGGCGTGGCGGGCCGACCGCCCGGTGACCGTGGCCAACGGCGACCAGGTCGGTAGCCGGGGGTCGCGGTAGCCGGTGAGTTCCAGCAGCCGGTAGGCCCGCTCAGTAGACGGTAAGTCCACGGGCGCGGAACTGGCCCCGCACCCGGTCCAGCCGCGCGTCGTCCGGCGGTGCCGTCGCCGCCAGCGGATAGTCCAGGCCCAGCTCGGTGTACTTGTGCGCGCCGAGCCGGTGGAACGGCAGCACGTCGACCCGCTGCACCGTCGGCAGGCCGGCCGCCACCTCGGCAACCCCGGCCACGTTCGCCTCGGCGTCGGTGAGCCCCGGCACCAGCACGAACCGGACCCAGATCGGGGTGCCCCGGTCGGCCAACCGGCGGGCGAACCGCAGGGTCGGATCGAGCCGCCCGGTGCGGGTCACCCGACGGTAGGTCAGCGGATCGGACGACTTGATGTCGAGCAGCACCAAGTCGGTGGCGTCCAGCAGGTCGTCGTCCGCCCGGGCGCCGAGGAACCCGGAGGTGTCCAGCGCGGTGTGCAGGCCGGCGTCGTGGCACCGGCGCAGCACCGCGCGGACGAAGTCCGGCTGCATCAGTGGCTCACCGCCGCTGAGCGTCACCCCGCCACCGGCGACCGAGATGAACCGCTGGTAGCGCAGTACCTGCGCGACCAGCGCGTCGTCGGTGGTCGGGGTGCCGGCGCGCCGGAACCAGGTGTCCGGGCTGTGGCAGAACTGGCAGCGCAGCGGACAGCCGGCGAGGAACGCGACGAACCGGGTACCGGGGCCGTCCACCCCGATCGACACGTCATACGAGTGGACCGCCCCGGTGGTCACCTCACAGCCCTCCGTGGAACGTCCGGGAGATGACATCGCGCTGCTGCTCGGCGGTGAGCCGCACGAAGTTCACCGCGTACCCGCTGACCCGGATGGTCAGCTGCGGGTAACGCTCCGGGTGCGCCATCGCGTCCTCCAGGGTGGCCCGGTCCAGCACGTTGACGTTGAGGTGGAAGCCGCCGGCGTCGGTGTAGCCGTCCAGCACACCGACCAGGTTGGCCACCCGTTCCGCCGGGGTGCGCCCCAGGCCCGCCGGGGTCACCGTGGTGGTCAGCGAGATGCCGTCGCGGGCGCAGTCGTACGGCAGCTTCGCCACGGACATCGCCGCGGCCACCAGCCCGTGCCGGTCCCGGCCGTTCATCGGGTTGGCACCGGGGGCGAAGGGTTCGCCGGCCCGCCGGCCGTCCGGGGTGTGCCCGGTGTGCTTGCCGTACACCACGTTCGAGGTGATGGTCAGCACCGACAGGCTGTGCTCGGCTTCGCGGTAGGCCGGCTGCCGGCGCAGCTTGGCCATGAACGTCTCGACCAGCCAGACCGCGATCTCGTCCACCCGGTCGTCGTTGTTTCCGAAGGCCGGGTACTCACCGTCGACCACGTAGTCGACCACCAGTCCGGTCTCGTCGCGCAGCACCTTGACCCGGGCGTACCGGATCGCCGACAGGCTGTCGGCGGCCACCGACAGGCCGGCGATCCCGCAGGCCAGGAACCGGTGCACCGGGTAGTCGTGCAGCGCCATCTGCAACCGTTCGTACGCGTACCGGTCGTGCATGTGGTGGATGACGTTGAGCGCGGTGACGTAGGTGGTGGCCAGCCAGTCCAACGTCCGGTCGAAGGCCGCGAGGACCTCGTCGTAGTCGAGGATCTCCCCGCCGACCGGCTGACTCACCGGGGCGATCTGCTCGCCGGTGACCTCGTCGCGGCCGCCGTTGATGGCGTACAGCAGGGCCTTGGCCAGGTTGGCCCGGGCCCCGAAGAACTGCATGTCCCGGCCGAGGCGCATGGCCGACACGCAGCAGGCGATCGCGGTGTCGTCGTCGTACCAGGACCGCAGCGTGTCGTCGTTCTCGTACTGGATGGCGCTGGTGTCCAGCGACACCTGGGCGCAGAAGCTTTTCAACCCCTCGGGCAGCGTGGGCGACCAGAGCACGGTCAGGTTCGGCTCCGGCGCCGGTCCCAGGTTGTAGAGCGTCTGCAGGTAGCGGAACGTGGTCCGGGTGACCAGGGTCCGCCCGTCGGTGCCGGTTCCGCCCAGGGACTCGGTCACCCAGGTGGGGTCGCCGGAGAAGAGCTCGTCGTACTCGGGGGTGCGCAGGAACCGGATGATCCGCAACTTGACCACGAAGTCGTCGACCAGTTCCTGCGCGGCCAGCTCGGTCAGCTGTCCGGCGTCGATGTCGCGCTGCAGGTAGACGTCGAGGAACGTGGCGGTCCGGCCGAGTGACATCGCTGCGCCGTTTTGTTCCTTGCAGGCGGCCAGGTAGGCGAAGTACAGCCACTGGACCGCCTCCCGGGCGTCGGCGGCGGGCCGGGTCACGTCGTAGCCGTACGCGGCTGCCATCTCGACCAGCTCACCGAGTGCCCGGATCTGCTCGGCCAGCTCCGCCCGGTCGCGGATCACGTCGTCGGTGGACGGGACCAGGTCCAGCGCCTCGCGGTGGGCCCGGCGTTCGGCGATCAACCGGTCCACCCCGTACAGGGCGACCCGCCGGTAGTCGCCGATGATCCGGCCCCGCCCGTAGGCGTCCGGCAGCCCGGTGACGATGTGCGAACGGCGGGCCCGCAGCACATCGGCCGGGTAGGCGTCGAAGACGGCGTCGTTGTGGGTCTTGCGGTACGCGGTGAAGATCCGGTGCACCTGCGGGTCGGCCGGGTAGCCGTACGCCGCGAGGGCGCTCTCCACCATCCGCAGCCCGCCGTGCGGCATGATCGCCCGACGCAGCGGCGCGTCGGTCTGCAGGCCGACGATCAGCTCGCGGTCCTTGTCGATGTAGCCGGGGGCGTGCGCGGTGATGGTGGACGGCGTGGAGGCGTCGATGTCGTAGACGCCCCGGCGGCGTTCCTCGACGAACATGTCCCGCAGCCGGTCCCAGACCGCCCGGGTCCGGTCGGTCGCGCCGGTGACAAATCCGGCGTCGCCGGTGTACGGCGTGTAGTTGGCCTGAACGAAGGCGGCCACGTCGATCGTGTCCCGCCACCGTCGTCCCTGGAAGGTCCGCCACGGATCGCGGATCTGCTCGGCGAACACGTCAGCCTCCATTTGGGGTTTGTGCCCGGCGGGTCGGGGACGGCCCGCCGGGCGGGGTGGTCGTCGGCGCGGTGGGCGTCGGCGGGGGGTCGGCGCGCCCGCTCAGCGGGCGTCGGCCGGGACGGTGTCGCGGACGACCGCGACCGGGCTGTGACTGTGGTGCAGCAGCTGCTGCGACACCGAGCCGAGCAGCAGGCCGGTGAAGCCGCCCCGGCCGCGCGAGCCGACCACCACCAGATTGGCGGTACGCGACGCGTCGACCAGGACCCGGCCTGGGTTGTCGACGACCGCCTCGGCGGTCATCGTGACCTCGGGGTACTTCTCCCGCCACCCGGTCAGCTCGTCGTCGAGCAGGGCGCGCTCGGCGGCGACGATCTCCCGGGGGTCGAAGGCCGGTGGCTGCCACTGCGGTGCCGGCAGGTGCCAGGCCCGCAGTACCCGCAGCGGCACCAGCCGGCTGGCCGCCTGCTCGGCGGCGAAGCACAGCGCGGCCAGCGACGGCTCGGAGCCGTCCACGCCGACCACCACCGGGGCGGTCGGGTGCGCCGCGCCGCGGACCACCACCACCGGGCAGTGCGCGTGCGCGGAGACGGCCACGCTGGTCGACCCGAGCAGCAGGTCCGCGAAGCCGCCGTGCCCCCGGTTGCCGACCACCAGCAACGCCGCGTCCCGGGACTTCTCCCGCAGCCGTAGGGCGGCGGGTCCGTCGAGGACGACGGTGCTGATGTCGGCGTCCGGGTGCGTCTCGGCGGCTTCGGCGGCCGCCACCCGCAGCATCGTCTCCGCGTCGCGTCGGGATGCCGCGTTCGGCCAGCTGGTCGGCACGGGGACCAGCGGCCCGGCCCCGGTCGGCCATTCGAACGCGTACGCGAGGACCACCGGGGTGGCGGTCCGGACGGCTTCGGCGACCGCCCAGCTGACTGCGGCGTCGGCGCTGGACGACCCGTCGTACCCGACGACGATCGGCCTGACCATGGCGATCACCTCCGGCTCAGTTGGTGGTGTCGGTGGCCGAGGAGACCAGCGCGGGGACGGGGATCACCACGACCGGGCAGGTGGCCTTGCGGATGCACTCCTCGCTGACCGAGCCGAGCACGGTGTGCTGCAGGCGGCCGTGGCCGTGGCTGCCCAGGACCAGCAGGTCAGCGCTGCGGGCGGCGGCACTCAGTACGTCGGCGGCGCGGCCTTCGACCACCTCGCCGACGACCGGCGTCGCCGACCCGAGCCGGGCGGTCAGCGCGGCGATCTCCTGGTCCAGCAGTTCGCTGGCGCGTTGCCGCTCCTCGATGGGGCTGACGGCGGTTCCACCGTCCCACCGCCAGGCGACGACGGCGCGCAGCGCGCCGCCCCGCTCGGCGGCTTCCCGGGCGGCCCAGTCGAGTGCCCGGCGGCTGCCCTCGGAGCCGTCGACACCGACGACGATCAGGTGACTGGCGCTCATGGTCCTCACTCCTTCAGTTGCACCTGACTACAGTCCACCTCCGTTGACGGGTGGGGGACAGGTGCGAAGGACCCGCCGTTGCGGGACTGGGGTCCCGTCGGTCGACCGGCCGGTGTCGGCGGCGGCCCGGCCGGCGTTGGATGTGGCCCGGGCGGCGGCGATACGGGCGGCGTCGGCGGCGGTCCGGCCGGTGCCGGCTGGCCGCCGGTGAACAGCGCGAGCAGTTCGCCGACCAGGTGGTCGCATTCGGCCGGATGTCGAAACGGTACGTGCGGATTGACGGTGTACTCGTTGCGTCGGCCGACCCGGTGCCGGGTGAGGTATCCGGCTTCCTCCAGGTCGGCGACGATGGTGTGCGCCGCGCGTTCGGTTATCCCGACCCGCGCCGCCACGTCCCGCAGCCGGGCCCGCGGGTCGCGGGCGATGGCGAGCAGGACGTGTCCGTGGTTGCTGAGCAGGGTCCAGGGCGGAAGGCGCCACGTGTCGGGGGTTGTCACAGGGTAATCATATGAGTACCAATACGTGAACTTCGTCCACATGGTTGCCGTCCCCGACCATGCCGGGCCCACCAGGGCCGACGGCCGTCGGCGACGACCCGTGGCGCTGGACCGGGCAACCCTCTGACGCTGACCCAGCCGCCCGGTCCGATGGTGACCGTACCGACGGCGGCGGGGCGGCGGCGAGCGACCGCCGCGACCGCTGCGGCGCTCACCGCGGCAACCGCCACCGTCACGGCCGCCGCTGCTCACTGGGATGAGCACGGCCGGATCTGTGCCGCCGCGCGGCCGGCCTCCAGGCGGGCCAACGGCACCCGGTACGGCGAGCAGGACACGTAGTCGAATCCGGCGTCGTGGAAGAACCGCACCGAGTCCGGGTCGCCGCCGTGCTCGCCGCAGACTCCGATCTCCAGGTCCGGCCGGGTGGCCCGGGCGTCGGCGACCGCGATCTGGATCAGCCGTCCGATACCGGCGGTGTCGATCGACTCGAACGGCGACACCGGGAAGATGCCGAGCTCCAGGTAGCGGCCGAAGAAACACCCCTTCCACGTCGTCGCGGGAGAAGCCCCAACCCAGCTGGGTGAGGTCGTTGGTACCGAACGAGAAGAAGTCCGCCACCTCGGCGATCGCGCTGGCCGTCAGGGCCGCTCGTGGCACCTCGATCATGGTGCCGACCGGGATCGGCGGCAGACCGTCGAAGCCGGCGAGCAGCGCCTCGGCCTGGTCCCGTACCGCCTCCAGTTCCTGCACCGCGCCGACCAGCGGCACCATGATCTGCGGACGGGGGTCGCCGCCGGCCCGCAGCCGGGCCACGGTCGCCTCCGCGATCGCCTGCACCTGGGTGGCGAACAGGCCCGGCACCATCAGTCCGAGCCGGACACCGCGCAGGCCGAGCATCGGGTTGGCCTCGTGCATCCGGCGGACCGCCGCGAGCAGCCGCTCGTCGTGCCCCGGGTCCTCGCCGAGTGTCTCGGCCCGGGCCCGGCGGGCGTCGGCGGCGGTGTCCGCGTTGGCCCGCACCGCGAGCCGGCGCACCACGTCCGCGTGGCCCAGCAGCCGGTGCACCGCCGACACCAATGGATCCGCCTCCGGTGCCAGCTCGCCCTCGATGTAGCGCAACACCGGTGACGGGTGTACCGGGACGGCGCCGGCGAACACGGCGCCGGTCGCCCCGTCGATCGAGATCAGGTCCCCGGCGTGCAGCACGGTCGGTGCCGCCCCGGTGCCGTCGGCGACGGTGATCTGGCCGGCCGCCGTGTCGACGGTCAACGCCTCGGCGCCGCAGACGCAGGTACGGCCCATGCCCCGCGCCACCACGGCGGCGTGCGAGGTCTTGCCACCCCGGCTGGTCAGGATGCCGGCGGCGGCGATCATTCCGGGCAGGTCGTCCGGGTTGGTCTCCCGACGCACCAGGATGACCTGCTCGCCCCGACCGGCGGCGGCGACCGCCGCCTCGGAGTCGAACACCACCCGGCCGACGGCCGCGCCCGGAGCGGCCGGTACGCCGACCGCCAGCGGCGTGGGCGCGGTTGCCGGGTCGAACCGGGGGAACATCAGCTGACCGAGCTGGGCCCCGGTGACCCGGTCGAGTGCCTCATCGAGGTCGATGACGCCCTCGTCGACCAGTTGCGCGGCGATCACGAAGGCGGCCTCGGCGGTCCGCTTGCCGACCCGTGTCTGCAGCATCCACAGGGTGCCGCGTTCGATGGTGAACTCGACGTCACACAGGTCGCGGTAGTGGTGCTCCAGGGTGTCCATGATCGTCATCAGCCGGTGGAAGCTGCGCGGGTCGATCCGCTCCAGATCCTGCAACGGGACCGTGTTGCGGACCCCGGACACCACGTCCTCGCCCTGAGCGTTGGCCAGGTAGTCGCCGTACACGCCGCGTGCCCCGGTCGCCGGGTCGCGGGTGAACGCCACCCCGGTGCCGGAGTCCGGGCCCCGGTTGCCGAACACCATCGCCATCACGTTCACTGCGGTGCCCAGCTCGGCCGGGATCCGTTCCTGCCGGCGGTACAGCACCGCGCGTTCGGCGTTCCACGACTCGAAGACCGCCCGGATCGCCAGGTCGAGCTGTTCGTGCGGCGACTGCGGGAAGTCCCGGCCGGTGTGCTGGTGGAAGACCTTCTGGTACGCCTCGACCAGGGCGCGCAGGTCCTCGGCGCCGAGCGCCGAGTCCACGGTGACCCCGGCGGTCCGTTTGACCGTCTCCAACTCGGCGGTGAACAGCTCGTCGGGCACGCCGAACACGGTCCGGCCGAACATCTGCACCAACCGGCGGTAGGAGTCCCAGGCGAAGCGATCGTCGCCGCTCTGCGCGGCGAGGCCGTGCACGGTGGTGTCGGTCAACCCGATGTCCAGGACGGTCTCCATCATGCCGGGCATCGAGAACCGGGCACCGGACCGTACGGCGAGCAGCAGCGGGTCGTGCCGGTCGCCGAGCCGCTTGCCCAGCCGCGCCTCCATGCCCCGGAGGTGGCGGTTGACCTCGTCGAACATCCCGGCCGGCGGTGTGCCGTCGGCGAGGTAGGCGCGGCAGGCGACGGTGGTGACGGTGAAACCGGGCGGCACCGGCAGACCGAGCCGGGTCATCTCCGCCAGGTTGGCGCCCTTGCCGCCGAGCAGGTCGGTGAGTTCGCGGTTACCTTCGATGAAGTCGTAGACGAATTTCGGCATGGCGCCCGCCTCCTGCACTGGTCGGCGAATCTCTCTCCTTCCGTGGTAGCAGTGGGCGGTGCGGGCGGGGCAGGGCCGGTCGGGCCACCCCCCAGGGCATAGGTCCCGGTCAGTCGCCGGCGGGCGGCCGGGGGCCGCCTTCGCGGACGATCGCCGTCGCGCACCCGGCGTGGTGCAGCACCGCCTGGCTGACCGCGCCGAGCGGTACCCGCAGCGGATGATCGCCACGGGCGCCGACGACCACCAGCCCGGCCTGGGCGGAACGCTCGATCAGCACCCGGGCCGGCGGTCCGTTCACCACCTGCTGGTGGACCGCGACGTCGGGATGCTTCTCCTGCCACGGGGTGACCGCCGCGGCGAGTTCGTCGGCGGTCGACGCCGAGGCGTCGGCCCAGCTCGACTCGCTCTCCCAGCTGCGTACGACGATCAGGTCGCTGCCCCGCTGCGCGGCGGCGTCGAAAGCGAAGCCGAGCGCGCGCTCCGAGCCGGCCGAGCCGTCCACACCGACCAGCACCGGCGCGGCCGGATCGGGGGCCGGCTCGGAACCGGCCCGGGCGACCAGCACCGAGCAGTCCGCGCGGGCGGCGATCTGTACGGCGAGTGCGTCCAGCGGCAGGCAGGTCCACCGGGCCAGGTCCCCGTCGCCGATCACGACCAACGACGCCATCCGGGACTCCCGCAGCAGCGCGGTGGCTGGGGCGTTCTCGGACACTTCGGTGGTGACGTCGATTCCGGGGGCCGTCCGGGTGGCGGTCTCCACAGCACGTTCGACGAGCTGGTAGGCGTCCGGCTGGGGTTCGTCGCCGCCGGACAGGTCGTCCGGGATCCAGTTGAGAGCGTGCACCAGTCGCAGCGGCCGGTGCGCTGTGGCGGCTTCCCGGGCGGCCAGGGCGACGGCGGCCCAGCTGGATGCCGAGTCGTGGAGGCCGGCCACGATCCGGTCGCGGGCCGGTGCGGCGTGCTCCGACATCGCAACTCCTTTCACCGCTTCTGTCCGGTGCGTGGGCCGCTGCAGCGACCCGGCTCGGATCGAGAAAGGGGAGCTCACCCGCGAGGATAGCGCTCAGTGACCCCGCTCCGGGTCGATTCCGGTCGACCGGGCAGGATGGGGTCATGATCTCGGCAGTGGTGTTCGACATGGACGGCGTACTCATCGACACCGAACCGGTCTGGGAGCAGGTCCGGCGCGACTACGTGGCCGGGGCCGGTGGTCGGTGGCTGCCGGACGCCCAGCAGCGGTTGATGGGGATGAGCACCCCGGAGTGGGCCGGCTACCTGGACGCGGACCTCGGCGTCGGGCGTGGTGCCGACCGGGTCGCCGACGAGGTGATCGACGCCATGGCGGCGCGGTACCGGGTCGAGCTGCCGCTGATCCCGGGCGCGATCGAGGTGGTCCGTGACCTCGCCGGGCGGTTCCCGCTCGCGCTGGCCAGTTCCTCACCCCGCCGCCTGATCGAACAGGTGCTGGCCACGGCGGGGCTCACCGAGGCGTTCCGAGCGACCGTGTCGACCGAGGAGTGCGCGGCCGGCAAGCCGGACCCCGAGGTCTACCAGGTGGCGGCACGGCTGCTCGGTGTACCGCCGCGGCGGTGCCTGGCGGTTGAGGATTCGAGCAACGGGCTGCGGTCCGCCGTGGCCGCCGGTCTGGTAGTGGTCGCGGTGCCGCACTCCGGGTACCCGCCGGCGGCCGATGCCCTGGCCGGCGTGGCGCTCGTCGTCGACCGCCTCGACGAGCTGACGGTCGACCGCGTGCTCGCCCTCGCCAACGAGGTGCGTTAGGCCGCACGGCGTTTACGGGTGGTGACGAGCAGGCCTGTCGACGGTTAGCCGGCCGGCTGTGGGTTCTCAGCAAAGGTGATCCGTGGCGGGCCAGCCGACCAGCAGCGGATCAGTGTCGGTGAGAAGCCCCAGGCCGTCGTCTTCTCACCGGATCTGATCTCTTCTTGGCCTGAGGGTGGAGTCGGGTTGAGCCCCGAGCCAGGGTTCGGTAGATCGTCCGGTCTGGCTCCTCGATATTGCGCCAGAACCAGGCGGGCATGCCCCAGCCGCCGGCCCAGCGGAACAGCGGATGGGCGCGCGCGTAGCGTGACGCTTAACCGGTTAAGAGATCGGGGTGACACCTCTCTGTGGTGGGGAGTACGCCCGTGACGCCCCGACGCCGCATCCGTCGGACCGTCACGGGCGCCGCCCCACAACTGCTAACGTCGGGTCCGCGGCCCCCCACGAGCGGGGGGTGCTGTGCTGAGCGACTGGCTGCAGCGGTTGCTGTCGATGGATGGTGCGCTGATCTACCTGCTGGTCGGGCTGTTGGTGTTCGCCGAGGACGCGCTGTTCGTCGGCTTCGTGTTCCCCGGCGAGACCGCTGCGGTGCTCGGCGGCGTCGCCGCCAGCCTCGGCACCATCTCGCTGGCCGGCATCACCGTGGTGGTGGTCAGCGCGGCCGTGGCCGGTGACACCACCAGCTACCTGATCGGCCGGGCCCTGGGGCCCCGGCTGCTGCGGATGCGCTTCCTGCGCAAGCGGCAGGCCTGGGTGCGGCGGGCGCAACACCAGTTGGCGGTACGGGGCGGCACCGCGGTCTTCGTCGGCCGGTTCGTGACCTTCTTCCACGCGGTGATGCCCGCCCTGGCCGGTGCGGCACACATGCCGTACCGGCGGTTCTTTGCCTACAACGTCGCGGGTGCGTTGGTCTGGGGGATCGGCACGGTGCTGATCGGCTACCTGGCCGGCAGCTCGTACGCCGCGATCGAGGAGGTCGCCGGCCGGGCGGCCGCCGTCGTGGTCGCGGTGCTGGCACTCGGGGCGCTCGTCGTCTGGCGGCTACGGGCCGCCCGCCGCGAATGTGCACCCGACGCGGCGACCGGTCAGCCGACATCCGGTCGTCACCGGCCCGGCCGAGGCCGAGGCGGCTGCGACCGGTCCGGTGACCATGCCTGACGACCAACCAGCCACGCCCGGCGACGAACTCCTACGCCGGCACCGGCAGCAGCTCCGCCATCCGCAGCCCGTCCGCGGTGGGCGGCGACAGCGGCAACCGGTCGATCTCGTCGATCGGCACCCACCGGATGGCGTCCGCACTGCCGCCGACCTCGGTGACCACCGGCTCGCCCGGCCCCACCCGTGCGCTGTGCAGCAGCCCGACCACGTGCCAGTCGGTGCCGTTGCGGTGCGCCAGGTACGACCGCACGTCCAGCAACCGCGACGACATCACCTCCAGGCCGGCCTCCTCCTGCAACTCTCGGGTGAGCGCCTCGCCGGGCTGCTCGCCCGGATCGAGACCACCTCCCGGCAGATGCCAGGCACCCGGCTCGAACACCGGGGACGCCTCGGACAACCGGCTCAGCAGCACCGCCGAGTCCCGGACGATCACCGCGTACGCGCCCACCCGTATACGAGGACCTTCGCTCACCGTAAACCTCCAGCTCGTAGCGACTTGCCAGTGCCACACCAGCCGCCGGCCGTCTGAGGTGAACGACGCCGGGTGTGCCGGTGGCCGGACGGATACCCGCCCGGCCACCGGTCACACCTGTGGTGGCGGCTGCGGCTACCGCGCGGCGCAGGACAGCGTCGGCACCGGGTTGCTGCCGGTCCAACTGCCGATGAAGCCGAAGGTCGTGCTCTGCCCGGCGCCGAGGTTGCCGTTGTAGCTGACGTTGGTCGCCGAGACACTCGCCCCGGTGCTGGTGACGGTGGCGTTCCACGCCTGGTTGACCGACTGACCGCTGGCGAACGTCCAGCTCACCCGCCAGCCGGTGAGCGCCGAACCGCCGGCGGTCACCCGTACCTCACCCTGGAAACCGCCCTGCCACTGACCGATCACCGCGTACGTCGCAGTGCACGCCCCTGCCGGCGGCGGGGTGGTCGGGGGCGCGGTGGTGGGCGGCGCGGTGGTCGGGGGCGCGGTGGTCGGCGGTGGCGTCCCGCCGCTGTAGACGGTCGCCTCCCGTGCGGTCTCCCGAATCCCGTTGGTGCCGTTGAACAGCCGTTGGCCCCACGGGGTGAGGCTGTTGACGTTGAAGTTGTTCACCATGTCGAGGTATTCGACGCCGCCGCTGTTGCCGCTCCACGACCATCCGAGCCAGCCGATGCCGTGCTGCCGGGTGTAGGACAGGATCGAATCCTCGTCCGGGTTGCCGTCGGAATGGTCGTGCCCGAACTCGCCGACCGCGATCGGCAGACCGGCCGAGCGGAACCGCCCGAGGTAGTCGCTGATCTCGGCGGCGGTGTCGAACACGCCGTACATGTGGATCGAGAAGATCAGGTTGCGGGCCGGGTCGGCGTTCCACACCGACTGCGCGTTGTCACGCATCGTGAAGGTCCAGTCCTGTCCCCAGTTCGGTGCGTCGACCATGATCGCGTGCTCGAAACCGGCGGCGCGCAGCCGCTGTACGGCGCTCGTGGTGTGACTGGCCCAGTTCTGGTAGCCGCTGTTGCCGAACGGCTCGTTGCCGATGTTGATGATGACGTAGTTCTCCTGGCCGCGCAGCACGCTGGCCAGGCCGATCCAGTAGTCGGCGGCGGACGCCAGGGTGGATGCGGCCCCCTCCTCGCCGTACCCGGTGGTGTCGTGCACCTCCAGGACGCAGATCAGCCGGTTGGCCTTGCACAGCGAGATGACGTTGGCGACGTCGCTGGCATCGTTGCGATTCCACCGGTGGCCGTTGCTGAGCACCACCCGGACGGCGTTCGCGCCCAGGGACTTGATGTTGACGAAGGAACTGGTCTGGCCGGTGTACCAGGTGTGTGCGTGGTTGACCCCGCGCAGGACGAACGGAGTGCCGTTTGCCTCCACCAACTGGCCGCCGCTGACGTGCAGGCCGACGGCGGCGTGCGCGGGCTGGGCCAGCACCACGACGGAGGTGACCAGGGCGAGCAGCGCCGCGGCCGCGACGCTCAGACGTGTCTTCATGACCTACCTCGGGTAGCGACCCGTGGGTGACCCACGGGGACGAAAGACACCGGCTGACCTGGCCAGCACGGTGTCGGCGACTACCCGGCCCTTCGCGCAAGCATCAGAGTAGACCGGCGTGATCCCGCTACGCAACCGGTTAAGTTGGTCCGCCCCTGGTGTCGGTCTGCACCGCTGGCTGATCGGGCCCTGCAAACGCCGCTACCGGCGTCGACGCTCGGTGATCCGGGGTCGACGCCGGTAGTGGACCGGTCAAGTCAGCGGGTCTCGGTAGCCACCTCGTACAGCCGCTCCGGCGTCACCGCGCCGGCGTACAGCCGGCCGTCGTCGGCGATCAGCGCGGTGAACAACGAACTGGAGAACAGCCGGCCGCTGCCCCACGGCCCGTCGACCGCCGGCAGATCACCCAGCATCTGCATGACCTGAGCGCCCTCGGCGGACTCACCGGCGTGCTCCTCGGCCGCAGTCGCCGCCTCGGCCGGCGGCGTGACCACCAGGACGGTGCCCCAGCCGGTGCCGACCGTACGGACCGCGTCCTCGCTGTCCGCCCAGCCCCGCGCCAGCTCCTCCAGCATGCCGTCGGTCTCGGCGTTGCCCGGCAACTGGTCCGGACCCCGGGAACCGGCACCCGGCGTCGCGACACCGTCCTCGCCCGCCTCGACGACCTCGGTGCCCGGCGGTGGGTTGAAGACGAACTGCTCCTCATCCGGTGTGTCGAAGCTGACCTGGGTGAACGCGGTCTCGATGGCGGCCCGGTCGGCGCCGACCGGATAGACCGCGAACCGCAGTGGCACGTACTCGACCGAGTCGATCGCGATCCGGATCTCCTCGACCAGCGAGTCCTCGTCGCGGGGGGTGAGCACCAGCTCGTACGCGGTCCGCCCAGCGAGCTCCGCCGAGCGGCCCACCGACACCTCGGTGCTCGGGTCAATTGCCTCCAGCACCTCGTCGGCTGCCGCCTGCGGGGTGACGGGCAGCTCCGACGCCGGATCGGTGCCGGCCCGCTCGCCCGCCGCGTCGGCGTGATCGCCCTCGGCCGGCAACTCGAAGTGGGTGGCCTGCTGCTGCTGGCTGGACCAGATCCAGACGTCCTGTCCGTTGCGGATGACGTCGGTCTCGCCCAGCGTGCGGACCATCGCCAACCGGGCCTGGTCCGGACCGGCGTACCAGACGCGCAAGGTCTGCGTACCGTTGATCAGCGAGCCGAGCCCGTTGCCGGCACCGATCTGACCGGCCAGGTTGAGCGCCGCCGGCAGGCCCAGATCGGCGCGGTGCACGACCGTTCCGGACATGCCGTCGACCTCGGCGGTCTGCAGGTCGACCAGCAACTGCTCGGCGCTACGCGGCGGCAGGACCGGGTCTGCGGACGCGGCGAGCGCCCCCACGGCAACGCCGCCGCCGACGAGCACCGCCGCCGATGCGGCGGGGACCAGCCAGCGCATCGCCGGCCGGGATGTGAATACCGACATCTTCGTACCTCCTGCCACCCATCGTGCGTCGGGTGTACTGAGACGTTGCTGAGAGCCGGTGGCCAAGCTGAGAACACGCTCAGCGACGACGGTCACGGGTAGCCCGGTCGCACCCTCATGATGGCACCCTTGACCGGTGCGGGTGCTGGTGGTGGAGGACGAGGTCCGGTTGGCCGACGCCCTGCGGCGCGGCCTGCAGGAGGAAGGCTTCGTGGTGGACGTCGCCGCGAGCGGGCCGGCCGGGCTGGAACTGGCCCGGCACGGCGGGTACGACGCGATGATCCTCGACGTGATGCTGCCCGGCCTGTCCGGCTACCGGGTGGTGCGCCAGCTGCGGGCCGAGCAGAACTGGCTGCCGGTGCTGATCCTGTCCGCGAAGGACGGCGAGTACGACCAGGCGGACGGCCTCGACTGCGGTGCCGACGACTACCTGACCAAGCCCTTCTCGTACGTGGTGCTGCTGGCCCGGCTGCGCGCTCTGCTACGGCGCGGCGCGCCGCAGCGGCCCGCCGTGCTCACCGCCGGTGATCTGAGCCTCGACCCGGCCCGGCGGAGGGTCACCCGGGCCGATGCCGAGGTGGGGCTCACCGCCCGTGAGTACGCCCTGCTGGAGTACCTGATGCGGCGCGCCGGCGAGGTCGTCTCCAAGATCGAACTGCTCGACCACGTCTGGGACGCCAGCGTCGACACCGCGCCGAACGCCGTCGAGGTGTACATCGGGTACCTGCGCCGCAAGGTCGGCCGGGACCGGCTGGAGACCGTCCGGGGTGCCGGCTACCGGCTGGTCCCGTGACAGGTCGACGGCTTTCGGCGGCGCATCCCGGTCGGTGGCGGGCGCACCTGCGGGTCCGGCTCAGCCTGCGCACCCGGCTGACCGCGATCAGCGTGCTGGGTCTCACCGCCGGCCTGGCCGCTGGGGCGATCGGGCTCACCGTCGTCCTCGCGCTGGCGTTGGAACGCAGCGCCGACGCCGACGCCCGGACCACCGCCGACGCGATCGCCCAGCTGGTGGCCGCCGACGCGGTGCCCGACCCGTTGCCAGTGGCCGGCAACGACGTACGGGTGCAGATCGTCGACGAGCGGGGACGGATACGCGCCGCGTCCATTGGCGCCGATCGACTCGTCCCGATGCTCTACGCGGGCGAGCGGGAACAGCTCGCCGCCGAACCGACCGGGGCGGTCACCGTGCCGGGTGCCCGGCTCGGTCTGCGCGGCCCGGTTCGGGTGATCGCCCAACCGGCCGGCGGGCCAGCGCAGCCGCGTACCGTGCTGGTCGCCCGGTCGATGGCCGACATCAACCGCAGCCTCGCCCTGGTCCGGGTGATTCTGCTGATGACGTTCCCACTGTTGGTGGCGGCGGTCACGGTCATCGTCTGGCGGGCCGTCGGGGCGACGCTGCGGCCGGTGGAGAAACTGCGGGCCGGCGCGGCCGAGATCACTGGTGGCGACCAGGCCGGTCATCTGCCGGTGCCGGGTGGTGGCGACGAGATTCAGCGGCTGGCGGTCACCCTCAACGACATGCTCGACCGGTTGGAGGCCGCGCGGGCCCGGCAACGCGCGTTCGTCGCCGACGCCGCCCACGAGCTGCGCAGTCCGCTGACCAATCTGCGTACGCAGCTTGAGGTGGCGCAGCGACTCGGTATCCGCACGGACTGGTTGGCGGTCGCCGACGACCTGCTGGCGGACAGTCAACGACTCAGCCGACTGGTCGACGACCTGCTGCTGCTGGCCCGCGCCGACCAGCAGGCCGACCAGTCCGGTGTGGTGCTCGGCCCGGTCGGTCCGGTGGAACTGGGCGAGCTGGCCGCCACGGTGGCCGCCCGGTATCCACGGCCGCCGGTGCGGGTGGTGCCGCCGGACCAGCCGCTGTGGATTGCCGGCGACCCGGACGCGCTGGTCCGGGTGTTGGCCAACCTGCTGGACAACGCGGTCCGACACGCCCGCTCCGAGGTGCTGGTGACCGCCCGACCGGACGGGCCGGACTGGCATGAGCTCCTGGTCACCGATGACGGTCCGGGTGTCCCACCGGCCGACCGGCAACGGGTCTTCGACCGGTTCACCCGGCTCGACGACGCGCGGGCCCACGACGCCGGCGGCGCCGGGCTCGGACTGGCCATCGTCGCGCAGTTGGTCCGCCGACACGGCGGCACTGTCGAACTGGCCGATGCGGGGCGGACGGACGATGCGGCAGGACACGACGGTGATGCGGCAGGGCCTCACGGTGCTTGTCCCGGACTTCAGGTTCGGGTCCGGCTTCCGGCAGACCCGGTGGACGACGAGCCCGGCCCGGCATAGACCGGACAGGTTACCGGGCGTTCGCTGCCCGGTCCGTGCAGACCGGACAGGTTACCGGGCGTTCGCTGCCCGGTCCGTGCAGACCGGGTCGGCCTGCCCGATCACGTCGGCCGAGTAGACCACGGCGACCGTGAAGCAGTAGTCGATCGACTCGTTCAGCCCGTACGCGACGAAGCTGTCCGCACCCGTCGGCAACGTCATGAAGGCTCGGGGCTGCTGATCGTTGCTCCCCCCGGAGATCAACACCTGTCCCTCGGCACCCGCCGGATAGGTCCAGGTCAACGTCACGCTGTCCCGGTTGTCGCGCAGGCCCACGCCGCCCGGGGCGGTACCCGGTGTGGCCGGCGGCGCAGCGCTGGTCGGCGTACCGGTCGGGGAGGTGACCTCGGCTGGTGCCGCGGTCGGCCCGGAGGACGTCTCGTCGACCAGGCTGACGCCGGCCACCACCGCCGCAGCGCCGAGCAGAACCACCACCACGCCGGTGAACACCAGCATCGGCCCGCGTGGGCGGGCAGCGGTCGCCACCGGCTTGGGTAACGGCACCAGCTGTCCTCGCTGCCGCCGGACCGGAAGGTTCCTGCGGCGGTCGGGTATCCGGCTGAGTTCACGCCGTGGCAGTCGGGACAGCGTCCCGGTGCTGCGGCCCGTGCCGGTGGCGCCGGTTCCGATGGTCGCGCCGGCTCCACCGGCTGCGACGCTCGTGGCCGGTCCGTCCGTGGCTCCGGTGCCCGGCCCGTCCGTGACCTCGGCGTGGCGGGCTGCGGAGTCGGCATCGACCGAGGCGTCCGGGCCCGCGAAGGCTTCGTCGGTCACCGGTGGTGCCGGCTCCGGTCGAGCGCCTGCCCTGTCGGGCACCCGTGGGTTGGGTACGAAGGCAGGGGTCTCCGGCGGCACCGGCTCGCCGGGCACGGCCGCCGGGTCGCTCACGGAACTGCCGGCCGTGGGAGTGTCGGGCGCTGACGGGCCGGTCGCCTGCCGGAACCGGACCGGCCCGAACGGGCTGACCGGGCCGGCGGCGTCCGAGGCGTCCGGGCGTTCTGGTGCGTCCGGGCGATCCGGTCCGTCCGGGCGATCCGCAGCGGCCGGATCGGAGCCATCGCCGGCACCGGACTGCTCGGGCGGCCACCACGGTTCGTCGAAGAGCCAGATGCCGGGTGCCCCGTCATGGTTGGTGGAGCCGGACGGTGGCAGATCGACCGGCACCCGGGGCGGTGGGATGCTCGCTGGCCGGCCGTCGGTCGTGTCGGGTTCGTCCGGTTGGTGCTGGTCGCCTCGCTGCTCCTGCCCGGTCGTGTTCCGCCGGGCAGGGGAGGGGTCGTCGGTCAGCCAACCACTGGGCGACCAGAGCGGGTCATCGGCGTCGCCGCCCGCCGGTTCCCGTTCAATCCAACCGTGCTGGCTCCACGGTCGGCCGCTGTCCAGCTCAGCCGCCGGGTCGGGCACTGATTGGTCCACCGGCTGGTCCAGCGGGTCGAGCCAGGGCGGGTCGGCCCGGTGCCGTCCGTCCCGATGGCCGTCCGTCTCGTCGTCGCTTGACCGGTCGGTGGTCGGCGTCGCTGACGACGCGCTCGGTTCCGTCCAGAACGCCGCCGACCAGCGGGGGTCGGCTACCTCAGTGACCGGCGGTTCCGGCTCGATCCAGCTGGGCTCGGCCCAGGCCGGACCGGTGAGCCGGTCGCGCCCGGCGGGATCGGCCGCCGGAGCAGCCGGAGCCGCTGGCCCACTGGCCGGCCTGGTGCCGGGCGGCCAGCCGCCCTGGTCCAAGCCGCCGTCGTGGCCTGGGCCGCCGTTGTCGTCCGGCCGGAGGATCGGGCCCGGGCTGTCGGTATCGTCCGGACTGCGGTCGGGATCCGGGCCGCCGGTGTCGTCCGGCCCGTCGTCGACCGGCCCCTGCCCGCCACAGCGGTGCGCCGGATCCGCTGACGCCTCGGCCAGCGCGGCGACCTGCCCGATTAGCGGATGGTCGGCCGGCAGGCGGGTGCGGCACAGGTCGATGGCGAGCGACAGGCTGACGTCGGACTCGGCGAGCCGGCCGCAGTCGCGCTGCATCGCGCCGAGCCGGGCCAGCATCTTGATCCCGGCCGGATGCCCCTCGCCGTACACCTCGCGGTGCAGTTCCCAGGCATCCTCCAGACGGTCCCGGGCGATGTCGCACTCGCCGCGAGCGAATTCGACGGTGGCGAGGTCCGCGTGGGCGGCCAGGACCCGGAGCGACTCGGGGCCGTCGATGGCGCAGAGTTCGTCGATCACCTCGCGGTACAGGTGCGCGGCGCGGGCGTCGCTGCCCACCCGGTGCAGGACGGCGGCGAGGGTGGCGGCGGCCCCGATGGTCCGCTCGTCCGCCGTGCCGTGCAGTCGCTGGTTCGCCGAGTACGCGTACGCCGCCCACGCCCGCGCCGCCGGCGCCTCGCCGAGCGCGACCGTCACCCGGGCCAGCAGTCCGGCGGCCTCCGCCTGTTCAGCGCTGGCGTGTGCGGGACGCGAGTCAGTGTCGGCCAACGCCGTGGCCAGCAGATTACGCGCGCCCGGCAGGTCGCCGACGCTGATCAGGCCGTGCGCCTGCGTGGTGATTTCGCCCAGGCCGAGAGACACGTCCCATCGTGCGTGTCCGACGACGGTCTGTACAAGGGTCTGATGTGGGACAGTTCGCTCATGATGGCGGATTGTTACCGGCCAGATGCTTGACTAACGCTTCGCTGATGATCCGCAGTTGATCGACCTGTTCCGGGGTCAACTGGTCGAACAGGTGTTGCCGGACCGCGTCGACGTGGCCGGGCGCGGCGGCGCTGAGGGCGGTGAAGCCGGGCTCGGTGAGCACCGCGAACTGCCCGCGCCGGTCGGTCGGGCACTCCTCACGGCGGACCCAGCCGAGCTGCTCCAGCCGGGACACGGCGTGCGACAGCCGGCTGCGGGAGGAGTCGGTTGCGTCGGCGAGCTCGCTCATCCGCAGGGTGCGCCGGGGTGCCTCGGAGAGTCGGACCAGGATCTCGTAGTACGCGTGCGGTATCCCCGCGCTCGCCTGCAGTTCGCGGTCCAGGGTCGCGGCCAACGTCCTGGTGGCGTAGAGGTACGCGCGCCAGGTGCGCTGTTCGTCGTCGTCGAGCCAGCGGGTCATGACCACCATCATACCCGTAGTGGTTGAGCGTTGAACTAACTCGCGCTAGCCTTCACGACATGGGAATCCACCGTCTCAACCACGCCGTGCTGTACATCTCGAACCTCGACCGGAGCCTGGCGTTCTACCGGGACGTGCTCGGGTTCTCCGTCGTGCCGATGACCCCCGACGGCTTCTCCGGCGTGGTCTTCCTGCAGGCCCCCGGCTCTACCAACGACCACGATCTCGGCCTGTTCGAGATCGGTGGCCACGCCGCGCGGTCCGGCGCGGGTCGCGGCATGGTCGGCCTCTACCACCTGGCCTGGGAGGTGGACACGCTCGACGAACTCGAGGCGCTCGCCACCCGGCTCGCCGCCGCCGGCGCCCTGGTCGGCACCTCCGACCACGGGACCACCAAGAGCTTGTACGGCCGGGATCCGGACGGGCTGGAGTTCGAGGTCGTCTGGTTGGTCCCCGCCGACCGCCTCGACGAGCAGGCGATTGCCGCCCGCAAGCGGATCCGGCCGCTCGACCTGGCCCGGGAGAAGCAGCGGTACGGCGCCCGGACCCGCGGTGGCGTCGGCGTCTCGGTGCCGGGCTGACCGCGTAGCGAGCCGGAGCCGGCCCGCTGACTCCGGCTCCGACCGGCGACGGCGGCTCGGCCGGCCCCGCCCGCGCGGGCCGCGACCCGGGCCGGTAGAACGGACGCCATGACAGTCGAGCCGGCGGGGCGGGTCCCGCACGACCTGTTGCTCCGCCACCTGAGCACCTGGGTTCCCGCCGCGCTGCGCCAGGCCCGTCGCGCCACCTTCGTTCAGGCGTACCAGGGCCCGCCGGGCACCACCGCGGACGCTGCGCTGCGCGCCGTCGCCGACCACCCGGAACTGGTCACCGGCCGGCACCTGACGGTCGTCACCGTCACGTCCTCCGGTGCCCAGCCGGACCCGACCGGGCTGCCGGCGGCGGTGACGGCCCATCTGCTGCCCGGCGGTCCGGAGCTGCTCCCGGTGGCCGTGACCGCCGCTGCGGCCGCCAACGCGCCGCTGTTGTGCCACCTCGACCTGGCCGGTGGCCCGTTGCCCGGACCCGTCGTGTGGCGCGCGTCGACGGCCGGCCGCCCGGCCGAGCTGCTGGTGGTCGGAGCGGCTTCACCAGCTGAACTGCGCCGGGTGCTGACCGCAGCCGGCTTTCCGCTGGTCAGCGTCGTCGAGCTGGTGCCGGCCGGGGTGGCCGGGCAGGTCGACGGCGGCACGTCGTACCCGGTCGCCTTCGCCACCGGGTCCGGCAAACGCATCGAGGCGTTCAAGGAGGCGCTCTGGGAGGTCGGTCCGGCGGGGTGGGGGCTGCGTGCCGCCGACGATCCGCAGGCGACGGCCGTCGCCCGGCAGGAGCCGGACGCGGCCGTCGCCGGGCAGGAGCCGGACCACTGGCTCGCCTCGCTGCGCGACCGGCTGTACGCCCACCTCGTCGAGTGCGGCTCCCGGACCGTCGCCGAGCTGCGCAGCTTCACGGTGACCGGGACGGTCCACCGGGCCTCCGACGCCAACCGGGCGCTGGCCGGTCTGCTCGCCGCCGACCAGGTGCGGCGCTGGCCGGCGGACGGACGGTTGGCCGGCGACGTAAAGATCACCCCGACCGCCCCGGCTGCTGGCGGGCGTACTCCGTCCACCGCCTGACCAGCAGCGACGCGCCGGTGGCGAGCACTCCGACGCTGAACACCATCTGGACGCAGACCGCCGCGCGGGCGAGTTGGCCTTTGGCGTGTACGTCGCCGTACCCGATGGTGGTGAGCGTGCCGATCGCGAAGTAGAGCGCGTCGGTCTTCGTCGTCATGTCGATGAACTGAGCCGGGTCGCTGAACGAGATGACCAGGTCGGCCAGCGCGAACACGACCACTCCGCCGACCAGCGCGATCGCCAGCCGGGTGAGGCGTACGTCGGACGGATCGGCGGTGATCTGGTCGCGGATCTGCTGTAGCACCAGCGCGGCCACCAGTGTCACGCCGACGACGGTGATCACGGCGCGGACCGCGAGATGCATCCCCGTCACCCCCGGCTCCACCGGGACCAGGTAGTAGAGCAGGACCATCAGCAGGCAGATGGCGGAGGTACGCCGTACCTCGGCCCGGCGGGGATTCCGAGTACGGGACAGGGCATCATCTCCAGCTATATCGGACATAATATTATTATTCCTGCAGATCGAAGGCTCGGCGGGCGATCCCGCCGAGCCTTCGATTATTGTCCTGCGCCTGCGCCTGCGCCTGCGCGCTCAGCTACGCGACTTGTCCTGCCTCCATGAGAACGGGCCGGGCAGGTCGTACCGGTGCGCCTTGGCCCGCGAGTTCCACGACCATCGGCCGATCCGGATGGTCCAGGACGAGAACCCGTTCTCGGTGAAGTTCAACTGGAGCGGGCCGAACCGCTTCCGCTTGCGGAACATGACGCCCATCGCTCGCGCTCCCTCCGTCGACCGTCAGCAGGTGGGCTGCTCAGTTCCCCGTCGCGTCGATCGGCAAACCCGACCGTCCACATGCCTGGTTAGCGGGACTCCCAGGCGTCCGGCTTCAGCGTCAGCTTGCGGACGTGCGCCGGCATCCGGCCGGTGAGTACCTCGGCGAGGCTGACCTCGTCGACCACCTCGCGCAACGCGGCGCGTACCGCGATCCAGAGCCGGGGCAGGTTCTCCGCAGCACCGGCGTACCGGGTCTCCTCCGGACGCAGCCCGCGCACCCCGGCCAGCGGTCCGTCCACCGCCCGCAGGATCATGCCGATGGTGACGTCCCCGGGCGGTTGGCTCAGCGTGTAGCCACCCTCCGCGCCGCGCTGTGCCCGGACCACCCCGCCCCGGCGCAGGTCGGCCAGCACCGCCTCGAGGAATTTGCGCGGCATGTCCTGCTCGGCGGCGATCGCCTGGGTGGACATCAGCGTCGGGTAAGCGGCAGCGAGGATCAGCGCTGCTCGTACCGCGTAGTCGCCGCGCGCGGAGATCTGCACGCCACCATCATGCCGGTTGCCGCGACCCGGTCGGTCACCGGTGGGCGTTCCAGCAGGTCGGCGCGGAAGCTCCCCGGACTGCACCCCACCTCGCGCTGAAAGAAACGGCCGAAGTTCGTCGGCTCGGGGAAGCCCAGCCGCGCACCGACCTGGGCCACCGGCAGGTTGGTCGCCGCGAGTAACCGCTTGGCCTGCAGCGCCACCCGGTCGTCGATCACCTGTTTGGCGGTCCGCCCGGTCACGGTCAGGCTGGCCCGGGTGAGGGTGCGGACCGCGCAGGACAGCCGTTCGGCGTACTCCTCGACCCGTCGGCTACGCGCGTGGTCCCGCTCCACCTCGGCCCGGAACCGCCGGAAGGTGTCCCACCTCGATGAACCCGCCCCGGTGGCTTCGTCCGCCCATGCGGGATAGTCACCGGGGCGATCATCTGTGGTCGGGGTATCGAGCGCTGGCGGGGAGTCGTACGGCAGCAGGGCGACCCGCAGCAGCAGGACCCGCAGTTCATGGCGGAGGAGTTCGTCGACGAGCGCCGTCCGCCGGGGCCGCTGGCTGTCCACGACGAGTTGGCTGACCTCGTTGATGATGGCGTCGGCGTCCTCACCGGTGAGCTGCCAGTGGGCGCGGGAGGTGGGCCGGTCCGGCATGCCTGGTGCCGCGGTCCATCGCACCAGGATCGCGTCCAGACCGTGCTGTCCGCCGGCCCGAACCACCTGCCCGGCGTGGGCCCACAGCAGGGTGCCGGGTCGGCATGGGTGGGCGACAAAGTCGATCTCGTGGCTGCCGTGACCGGCGGTGACCAGTAGCAGTTCGTCGTGGGGGAGCAACCGTGGTCGGGGTGGCACGTCGGCAGTCAGACTGTTACCGAGAGTAGTTGCGCTGATCGCTGGCCTCAGGGGATCCGGGTCGGACATCCGGCGGGCGAGCTGATCGGGCTGAACCATCGGTTTCGACGGTAACCGCAGCGCGCCGCAACCGCATCCCGACCACCGGCGGATCGTCGCGTCGTCCCAGCGGAGGCGCCGGGGTGCGCCGGTGGCCGCACCAGCGGCGGGAGTACGGCGCATCGCCGTACTCCCGTCACGCGAAACAGCCGCAGTCCCCGCCGGGTCGGGCGGAGTCGGGCCGTTCCGATCAGCGCCCGGCCAGCAGCCGGTTCACCGCGGTGTCCACGTCCAGGTGGTCGGACTCGTGGCCGCGGGGCACCACCACGTAGGTGCGGCGCAGAAAGCGGACCAGCACGCTGCGCGGCACCTCGAACAGCGCGTTGCCATCCGGGGAGCTCAGCGCGAGCGCCACGAAGTCGCCCCGGGGAGTCGTCCAGGGCCAGACCCGGACATCACCGATCCCGGCCGGTTCGTCGAGACCGGTCACCAGAAGCTCTCGGGCGAACGACCAGCTGACCGCTTCACCGCCGGCCGACTCCGCGTGGAAGAGTACGTGGACCGCGTACGGATCACTCGGTTCGTAACGCAGGCTGGCTCGTACCGGCAGCGCGGTAGCGTCAGGCGCGATGAGCCGTAGTGACGTCTCGACCTCGACGGTCGTTGGTCGGATGACACTCATGGACGTTCTCCCCCCGGCACCGCTGCGGGACGCCCGCCCCGCTTTCCCCATACTCCGGCCTTGCATTTGACTACGCTCCGTCTATCGCTGATCTCACCCAGTAGAGGGAAGCGGTTCCGGGATGCACCAAAAATGTCCATCTTGGGTGTCTTGTCCGGTTCTGCTTGGGTACTGGGACGTGCCCGGCGTCGGGTGGTTCAGACGTCGACTCACTCCGGTAACGTCCAGTGGTGCCCTGTGGTGACGGGGCGGGCGACAATGAGGGGCAAAATGGCCATAAAACCCTCCTCCGCCAAGCGGATGACCGAGAATTCAACACCGGGTCATGCGTCGTACGACCCGGCGGATGAGACTGTCGGACACGCCGAGTCGGGGGGAGACCAGGTGGGCAGTGACCCGATCGGACGTCCGAGTGGGCGCGGCGCTCCGGTCGCTGTCACCGATCGTCCCGAGCCGGAGGCACCGCGAACGTTGTCCGGGCTGCGCCAACGGATTCGGGTGACCCTCGCCCTGATCCGCTCCAATCCCACTGGCCGGATCGCCTTGAAGGTCGGCGTCGGCCTGCTCGGTGCTCTGATCGTGGTCCTCGGCCTGGTGCTGATCCCGCTACCCGGGCCGGGCTGGCTGATCGTCTTCGGCGGACTGGCGGTCTGGGGCGTGGAGTTCCACTGGGCCAAGCGGCTGCTCGCCTTCGCCCGACGGCACGTCCAGGGATGGACCCGGTGGGTTACCCGGCAGAGCTGGCCGGTGCGGCTGGGCATCGCCGGGGTGGGCCTCGTCTTCGTCGCGGTCGTGGTGATCTTCTCGCTGAAGGTCGGCCTCGGCATCGACGTGATCGCCAGCTTCCTGCGCTACCTCGCCACCACCTGAGCCGACCGCCACCCGGATGTGCGCCCGGGCGGGACGATCGGGTACAGTCATCCACGCTGAGGGCGATTAGCTCAGCGGGAGAGCGCTTCGTTCACACCGAAGAGGTCACTGGTTCGATCCCAGTATCGCCCACCATTTTTTGCACGAGCGGGGCCGGCAGTGGCGGCCTTGTCACGAGGAATCCGCGCACGGGCGGTCCGATCGGTTCGGCGTATGGCGTGCCGATCCCCTGATCCGGCGGTGATCCGCCGCCGGACCGGTGTCCCGGTCCATCCGCACTGATTGACGGGCCGGCGGCACGGTGTCGTACGGGTGGCGACCACCCTGCCCGCCCGGCTGATCAGTCCACAGGCTGCTTCGAGGGTGCGCGTCGACGATTGACAGACCACGCTGGTGTTGGCGAGACTGGACAGTGTATCGATTTACTGCGCACGGCCTGGCTGATTCCGATGGTGCCGTCCCGGTCTGCGGGGACTCGTCCTGCTCCGAAGGGAATTGATGATGAAGCTCATGCGGGTCGGCCCAAAGGGCAGCGAGCGACCGGTACTCCTCGTCGGGGGCCGTCACTTCGATCTGACCAGCGTCACCGCCGACATCGACCAGGCCTTTCTCGGCGGTGACGGCATGAACCGGGTACGCGTTGCCCTGGCCGCCGGGGATCTTTCAGAGGTCGATGTCCGGGGTGCCCGCGTCGGTGCGCCGATCACCAGGCCGGGCACGGTGGCCTGCATCGGGCTGAACTACTCCCGGCATGCTGCGGAGTCCGGCACCGCTCCGCCGGCCGAGCCGGTCGTCTTCCTCAAGGCTTCGAACACCGTGGTCGGGCCCTACGATGACATCGTGATCCCGAAGGGTGCGGTGAAGACCGACTGGGAGGTGGAGTTGGCGGTCGTCATCGGCCGGCGGGCACGTTACCTCGCGTCACCCACCGAGGCGGGCGACGTCATAGCGGGGTACGCCGTGTCCAATGATCTGTCCGAGCGGGACTACCAGATGGGTGATGCCGGCGGCCAGTGGGTCAGGGGCAAGAGTTGCGAGTCGTTCAACCCGCTGGGACCATGGCTGGTCACTGCCGATGAACTTGATGATCCGCAACGCCTCACGCTGCGCAGTTTTGTGAACGACCAGCCTCGTCAGCATTCCACCACACAGGACATGATCTTTGATGTGCGTCACCTGATCTGGTATCTGAGCCAGTATCTGGTGCTTGAGCCAGGTGACGTCGTCAACACCGGTACGCCGGAGGGTGTCGCGTTGTCTGGCCAGTTTCCCTATCTGCGCGTGGGGGATGTGGTGCGGGTCGGCATCGAAGGGCTGGGCGAGCAGCGCCAAGTCTGTCGCGCCGCCGATTGACTCCGCCGTCGGTGCCGGTTATCGGAGCCGATGCTGGGCGCTTCTGCAAATACGCCCGATCTGACCTGCGGCGCCGGGGTCGGAAGCGACGCGAGGACGCCGCGCCGCCCGGGGTGTGAGCCCCCGGGCGGCGGCCGGCTTCAGGAGTGGGTAACGGTGATATCGAAAATTCGGGTTTGCCCGTAGTTGTCGCCGCTGCACGGCGAAGAGTTTGAGCAGTTGGCCTGGGTGTAGGCGCCGGCTTTGAAGTAGGCGCCGGAGAAGTTTCTGGCGATGGTGGTCTGCAGGACGCCGTTGTAGTACGCCCTCACCTGCCCGCCACTGACCACGAACTTGGCCTCGAAGCGGGTGCCCAGCTGGTAGTTGCTGGTAACCAGCTTGTGATGGGTGTCATTGTCGTTGGTGACGTAAAGGCTGGTGCCCTCCAATCGGAAGACCGTGACGTCGTCATCCGAATCGTGGATCTGGGCCACGACCACATGTGGCTTCGTCGATGGAAGCCTGTCGAACGCGGCGTCCACGACCATCGTGTGTGTGCCGGAGGTCGACGACCAGCTCGCGTGGGCGGCTCCGTTGTTCGCCATCTCACGCAGCTCCGACCGAGCGTAGCTGGAGCCGCCTGTGGTCACCCCGTTGACGGGGGAGCGGAACTGGACCGACTGGCACGAGTCCGCAGCGACGAAATAGGGGGAGATCTGAAAGTCGTTCAGGGCGGGTTGCTTGATTTCGGTCGGGCTGTCGGAGGAGCCGGTCGGCAGCGTGATCTTCCAATTGGTCAGGTCGAGTACGTCTGCCGGGACGGTGCAGTCGCCACCGCCCCCGTCGGCGCCGTAGACCTGCATCTCGGTGATGCTGTTCCAACTGTTGGCCGTGTTGCCGTAGCCAACGACGCGTACGTACCGGGCCGACCGGTCGGTGAAGTCGTGGTCCTCGACCTGTAAGGTGCTGCCGCTGCTCTGTCGCTGGGGGACGACAGTGATCCAGGAACTGGCGTCGGTTGAGGTCTGAACGGTGTAGGTGGCCCGGCGTTGGTCGCCTTTGTGCCAGGCGATGCCGACCGATCCGATCTGCTGGTTGGCACCGAGGTCGAGTCGGAGCCAGGAGCCGTCGCCCTGGGCGGACCAGCGAGTGGAGAGGCTTCCGTCAATGGCGTTGGCTGGCACGTTGCCGTCGTGGGAGCTGGCAGTCGCTGCCGTAACGGGCAGGCCGGTCGTGGCGTGCGCGGACAGTGCGGTCAGTGTGGAGCTGGCGACGACCACGGCTACGGGCAGCGCGAGGATTGCGATACGTCTCATTAGGGGTCCTCAGTAGTGAGAGTTCCTATATGTGAACTACGTCGCACTAGTGCCGAGTGACCATAGAAGAAGATGACTGGATGGTCAACGGCGTATTTCGAAGTTGTTAGATCCGACCCGTCAGGCCGGCGGTGGTCGCTGCCCGGATTGCGTCCGCGAGTTCACTGGCATGCGCCTCGGTCAGCTCGCCGTCGGTGACGCAGACGCCGATCGCGTCGTGCGGGCCGAGCTTGGCCGGGGCGGCGACCGCCACGCCGCGGCCGCCGTTCGGGCCGGCCGGCACCTGGTCGACAGCATGTCCACGCTCGACCACCCGCCGGAGCTCTTCGCGGAGCGCTGCGAGAGCGTCGGGAGGCAGGGTTGGTGAGGCGGACAGCATCCGTGCCAGTGACTCGTCGTCGTCGGCCACTCGGGCCAGTACGACGCGGCCGATCGCCGTGGCGTACGCCGGGGCCGGCCAGCCCGTCCGAAGCATCGGTGCCACGTCGACCTCTTCCCGCGTCAGCAGGGCGACCATGTGGCCACCGACCAGCCGGCCCAGTTGCACGGTGGTCTTGAGCCGGCGGTGCAACAGGTCCACGACCGGGGTGAGCCGGCGGACCGCGCGGTCGGTACGCAGGTAAGCTGCACCGGTCCGCAGTGCTTGGACGCCCAGCCCGTAGCGGGATCCTGCGGTGTCAGTCTCAACCCAGCCGCGCTGCACGAGGGTGTGGAGCAGTCCGTGCATGCTGCTCTTGGGGATACCCAGGGCGCGGGCGAGTTCCACGAGGGTGCGCCGGTCCGCGGTGGCGGCGAGTAGCTCCAGCAGCTCGACGGTGCGGTCTGCCGATTTGACCCGGGGGACGCCGCCTGTCGTCATCGTGGTACCCCTACTTCCTCACTTCCGGTACCGGGCCCGTCGAGGTGCGGACCACCAGCTCTGGGCGGAGCAGCAGCGACTGGCTCGGGCCGGATTCGGTGTTGTCGATCCGGTCCCGCAGGTGCCGGAACGCGGCTGCCGCCATCTCCGCGACCGGCTGACGTACGGTCGTCAGTGGTGGTGCGGCGAGGTCGGCGAGCACGATGTCGTCGAAGCCGACGACTGAGATGTCCTGGCCTACCCGGAGCCCGGCGTCCCGGATGCCGGCGCTGATTCCGAGGGCGCACATGTCGTTGATGGCGACGATGGCGGTGGGGCGGTCCGAGGTCCGCAGCAGCGCGTTCGCGGCGGTGCGACCGAGCCCGGCGGCGTCGAGATCTCCGTAGGGCTCCTGCTCTGCGCCACCGGACCAGACGATCGTTTCGGCCGGGTCCAGGCCGGCCTGCTCGAGTGCGTCGGTGAAACCCCGGAACCGTTCCCGGCGGTTCACGCTGCGCAGCGACCCCGAGACGAAGGCGATGCGTCGGTGGCCGAGCTGTAGCAGGTGGGCGGTGGCCAGGTGGGCGCCCACCACGTTGTCGACGCTGATGTTGACCAAGGTCCCCGGGTCACCGGCCTGAGCGGTGCGGTCGAACGCGACCAGGCTGAGCCCGGTCTCGACGAGTGGCAGTACGTGATCCAGCGAGGGCAGCGAGGAGCAGAGGACGACGCCCCGGATGCCGTCGGCCCAGAGCTCCTCGAGGTAGCGCCGTTCCCGGTCGGGTTCCCGTTCGCTGTTGCAGAGCAGGACGTGGTAGCCGTCGCTCAACGCGGCCCGTTCGAGGTAGCGGGCGAAGCTGCCCCAGAACGGATTGGCGACCGACGGTACGACGAGCCCGATCACCTGGATCCGGCCGGTGCGCAGTTGCCGGGCCGCCCGGTTTGGCCGGTAGCCGAGCCGGTCGATCGCGGCGGCCACCCGGATGCGGGTCTGGGGGAGCATGCGGCCGGGGCGTCCGTTGAGGAAGTTCGACACGGTGCTGGGCGAGACGCCCGCCTCGCGGGCTACCTGGTAGATCGTCACACCGCTCACGTCGCGTGCTCCCCCTTGTTGGCGATCTGAACCAGCCGAGTGTAGAGGTTTACCAGCTCGTGACCGCCCCTGGGCCTACCAGTAAAGCCGGTGTTTCGGTGCCGTGTCTAGCCATTGACATGTCTGTACCTCGCTCCTAGCCTTGCTGCAACGATCTACCAGTAAATCGATGCAAAGTCCTTCCTGCCACGAGCTAGATCGTGGTGTCGCAGCTACCCAGAAGCGGCGGAGCGCGCCGCGGGAGAGAAGGCCAGGATGACCAGAACCCGGGGGAGTCGGACCCGTGCGGTGACGATGGTGCTCGTCGCCGCGCTGCTCGCCACCGCGTGCGGCGGACCGGCGGGCACAACGGAGGGCGACGACCAGGCCAGCGGCACGATCCGGCTGTTGACGCCGATCTTTGAGGGCGCCGACGGCAAGACCGTGCTGGAGGAGCAGCTCGACGCGTTCAAGGAGGAGTACCCGGACATCACCGTCGAGGTCGACTACACCTCGTACGGCAAGCTGAACGAGAAGCTCACCACGTCGATCGCAGGCGGTCGGCCGTACGACGTGATGCTCATGGGGGTCGGTTGGATCCCGCCGTTCGCAGCCAAGGGCGCCCTGGCCGAGTTGGACGAGAACCAGCAGGAGCTCGCCGAGCGGTACAACGAGCGGGTCGTCGAGCCTGGCATCTACCAGGGCAAGGTGTACGGCCTGCCGATCATGTTGGACACCCGGTTCGGTCTGTACCGCAAGGACATCTTCGCCGAGGCGGGCATCGCCGCCCCGCCGAGCAACTTCGCCGAGCTGCGGGAGATCGGGCGCCAGCTGACCGTGCGGGACGCACGCGGCAAGCTTACCCGCGCCGGCGTGGACATCCTCTCCAACGATCTGCGCCAGACGTTCCTCCCGCTGATGTGGGCCAACGGCGGCGAGCTGTGGACCTCGGATGGGCAACCGGCCTTCAACAGCCCGGAGGCGGTCGGGGCGTTGCAACTGATGGCCGACATCATCCTCACCGACAAGAGCGAGGACTTCGGTTTCACTCAGCCCGGTGCCACCGGCCTGCCGCTGGCCCAGGGGCGGGCGGCGATGATGGTGGGGCACAACAACCACCTGCTGGCGATCGAGGAACAGGCACCGGAGCTGATCGAGGAAGACAAGATCGGCTTCTTCATGATCAGCAACGAGCGTCCCGCGATGTTCCAGGGTGGGACGCTGGCAACGGTCTCGGCCAAGTCGCAGCGTCCGGCGGCGGCCAAGGCGCTGGTCAGCTTCCTCACCGACGAACAGGCGTCGCTCGCCGCGAACGAGCAGCGGGGTAACGTGCCGGCCCTCAACAGCCTGTCCGACTCCGATTACGTACAGCGCAACCCGGCCGCGCAGTTCGCCATGGCGAACCTCGACGCCGCCTACTCCGAAGGCGGTGTGCCGGCCTGGTTGGAGATCCGGGGCGACTTCAAAGCGGCCATCGAGTCCGTCCTGCTGGGCCAGAAGGACCCGCAGCAGGCACTCGACGAGCTGGTGGCCAAGGCCCAGGCAGCGATCGCCAAGGGCTGACATGACCAGCACCCTCGAGACCGTGAGCGTGGCGTCCGCGAGTCGGGCGCCACGCCCGCCCCGCCGTCGCCGAAGGCTGGGTGCCGAACGTCGTCGCGCGGCGTACCTGATGCTGGCCCCGTCGGTCATCCACCTGATCTGGTGGATCGGCCTACCCGTGGTGGCCACGTTCGGCCTGGCCTTCACCGACTACGACATCATCGCCGGCACCGTCGAGTGGGCCGGCCTGGACAACTTCCGTCAGATCTTCGCCGACGACATCTGGAACCTGTCGATCTGGCACACCGTCGTCTTCACCTTCTTCACCGTTCCGGTGGCGATGGCGATCGCGGTGGTCATCGCGGTGCTGCTCAACCAGCGGATCAAGGCGCTGGCCTGGTACCGCGCGGCGTTCTTCATGCCGCACATCACCGCCACCGTCGCGATCGCACTGGTCTGGATGTGGATGTTCGAGCCCAACCTGGGACTGTTCAATCTGCTGCTGGGCTGGATCGGGGTCAACGGGCCGGCCTGGCTGTCGGACCCCGACTGGGCGATGCCGGCGGTCATCCTCGTCAGCATCTGGAAAGGCATCGGCCTGAAGATGCTCATCTACCTGGCAGCGCTGCAGAACATTCCGCACGACCTGTACGAGGCGGCGAATCTCGACGGTGCCTCCGGCCCCCGCAAGTTCTTCGCGATCACCCTGCCGTTGCTGAAACCCGCCACGTTCTTCGTCTTCATCGTCTCCATGATCGACGCGTTCCAGGTCTTCGACCAGGTGTACGTGCTGACTCCAGACGGCGGCCCGGCGAACTCGACGACCGTCATGACGTACGAGATCTACCGGACGGCGTTCGGCGAGTTCGACATCTCGGCGGCCTGTGCGCAGAGCGTGGTGCTCTTCGCCTTCCTGCTCGTCCTGACGGTGATCGGGCGCCGACTGACCGGGAAGGACGGCGATGAAGCGTAAGTTCGACGCCCGCTGGGTGCTGCACCTACTGCTTGGCCTCGGCGGACTCATCATGGTCGTTCCGTTCGTCTGGATGATCCTGACGTCGCTCAAGAGCCGCGCCGACATCGCCGCCTACCCGCCACAACTGCTGCCGACCGAATGGGTGTGGAGCAACTACCAGGCAGCACTGGACTACGCCCCGTTCGGGACGTACTTCCGCAACAGCCTGCTGATCGCCATCGGGCACACGGTGATCAACCTGATGCTGGCAACGATGGCTGGCTACGCGCTGGCCCGGGTTTCGTTCCGGGGTCGGACCGTGCTGTTCATGGCCATCCTCGCGATGATGATGATCCCGACCTACACGAAGATCGTCCCGCAGTATCTGATCGCCAAGGGGATGCCGTTCTTCGGCGGCAACGACCACCTCGGCCGGGGCGGCTACGGCTGGCTCGACTCGTGGTGGGTCCTGATCGTTCCGGGCGCGCTCACCCCGTTCGCGATCTTTCTGTTCCGGCAGTTCTACCTCTCTCTGCCCCGTGAGCTGGAGGAGGCCGCCCGAATAGATGGTATGGGGGAGTTCGGGATCTTCGCCCGGGTGATGACCCCGTTGGTGAAACCAGCCGTCGCGACGGTCGCCCTGGTTACCTTCGAGAACAGCTGGAACAACTTCCTCTGGCCGCTGCTGGTCACCACCCGCGACGACCTGCGGGTGATCCAGGTCGGTCTGGCGGCCTTTCAACAGGCCGAGCGGACCGAATGGTCCTACCTGATGGCCGGATCGACGCTGGCCACCGTACCGATGATCGTGCTGTTCCTGTTCGCCCAGCGGTACTTCGTGCAGGGCTTTGCCACCGCCGGAATCAAGTAAAGGGGTATCTCGATGAATATCGATCTAGCTGGGCGTCGGGCCCTGGTCACGGGTGCCGGCCACGGTATCGGAGCCGCTATCGCCGTAGCACTCGCCCGGGCCGGGGCGGACGTGGCCGTCCACCACGGACACTCCGCCGGTCCGGCCGCCGAAGTGGCCTCGGCCATCGAGACGCTGGGTCGCAAGACTGTCGTCCGGCAGGCCGACCTCACCCGGACCAGCGAGGTGGCCGATCTTGTCGGGGAGGCCACCAGCTTTCTCGGCGGTCTGGAGATCCTGGTCTGCAACGCGGGTGGAATGGTCGGCCGCAGCCCGGTGGCGGAGATGACCGACGAGCACTACGCCCAGGTCGTTGATCTCAACCTGGGTGCCACCTTCCGAACGGTGCGGGCCGCGATCCCGCACCTGCGGGCCGCCGGTACGGCGGGGCGGGTGATCACCATGTCGTCGTTGGCTGCGCACAACGGTGGCGGTGCCGGATCAGCGGTCTACGCGGCGGCGAAGGCGGGGGTGCGGGGCCTGACCAAGGGGCTCGCCAAGGAGTTGGCGACGACCGGGACCACGGTGAACGCGGTCGCCCCGGGATTCATCGGCGGCACCGCCTTCCACGAGACGTTCACCCCGGCACAGACTCAGGAAACGATCATCGCCGGGGTGCCGCTCGGTCGTGGCGGCCGGTCCGAGGACGTCGCCGGCGCAGTCGTGTGGCTCGCCTCCGAGTCGGCCTCCTACGTCACCGGGGCGACGATCGACATCGACGGTGGAGCCTGGTTCCGGTGACCGTGCCGACGCCGACCCTGCGTCCGCCGGTACTCCCGCCCGAGCGGGGCGGTTGGTGGCACGCGTACGTCTGCCCCGCGCACGGCGTGGAACTCGATCACGACCGGCTGCTCGACGGTGAGTTCCCGGATGCCGGCGCGCGGTGCCGCCACGGCTGCCGGATCGACGATCCGTCGGTGCGGGGTGGTTGGACCGTCCTGGCGCATCAGGCGAGTGCCCGGCGCATCCGGTTGCTCGCCCGGTCACCCCGGGACGACGACCGCCGCACGGCTGTCGACCTGCTGACCGCATACGCCCGCCAGTACGCGGCACTCGGCGCGGCACCGCACGACGGAGCCGCCGGCTGGATGCTGCGTGGTCGGCTGTTCCATCAGGCGCTGACCGAGGCGATCTGGGCGGTGACCATCGGCCAGGCCGCCGCAGCGCTGCGGGCGGGCGGTGAACCACTGCCCATGGAGGTGAACGAGTTGCTCCAAGCCCTCGTCGAGGCGGCCGGGCAGGCCCGCCAGGCGCTGGTCGACGCCGGCAAGTTCGAGTCCAACTACACCGCGTGGCTGATTGCCGCCGGCGCGGTCTGCTCGGGCCGCCCCGACTGGCTGACCGGTCGGCACGGGCTGTGTGACCACGTCTCGACGGCGATTCGTCCGGACGGGTGGGAGTGGGAGGCAGCCACCTACTACCACGGCTTCGTCCTGCGGGCGTACCTGTTGACGCTGCAGTCACTGCCGCAGACTCCGGTGCCACCGCAGACGCAGAGCCGACTCGCCGCCATGGCCACGGTGCTCGAGACCCTGGCCACCGACGGAGGTCTGCTACCAGCCCTGCACGACGGCCCGTACGACCGGCCACCGGCCCGGTACGAGCTGGACGAACTCCGGGAACTGCTGCCCCTGCTGGACCGGGGGCCGACGGAGCCGCAGCCGGTGACGATCTTTCCCGACGGGGGCTATGTGGTGCTGCGTGGATCGGGGCTGCACGCTGTCGCCGACTTCGGCCCGCACGGTGGCCCGCACGGGCACCGCGACAAGCTGGCCCTGTACCTGTACGGTGCCGACACTCCCTGGCAGCCCGACCCGGGTCAGGTGCCGTACGGCCACCGTGGCTGGCGGCACCACTACGCCTCGACCGCCGCCCATCCCACCTTCGCAGTCGACGGGCTCGAGCAGGCGGAGTGCACCGGGCATCTGATCGGGTACGACAGCAGCTCGGTCGCCATCGGCTGTGACACCGCGTATCCCGGGGTGACCGCCCGGCGCCACCTGACCCTGCGCGGCGGTGTGCTGGTCGACGAGCTGCGGGTGGAGACCGACCGGCCCCGCCGGATCAGCGCGCAGCTCAGACCGGATGTCGACCTGGCAATTCGGGCTACCGCCGACCGCACCCTGGAAACGGTCTGGCCCGGCCGGCAGACCCTGCGCGGCCGGCACACCGTCTCGGTCGACGCCGATGTCGTCTGCCGTCCCGGACCCGGACCGGCGGACGACCCGCAGCGTGTCCGCCGCTGGGTCGACTGGACCGCGAACGACGCGACCACGGTGACGTTCCGATCGATCTACCGGATGGAGAGCTGATGCAACCCCTGCTCATCGGTGACCGCCTCGGGCAACTGCGCGCGGCGCTCACCACCACCCACGCCGCCCAGTGGCGGCGGCTGTACGAGCAATGCGCCTGGTACCGCGGACAGAGTCCGCCCGCCGAGCATCCGACCGCGAGCATCACCTACCTCGGCCCGGCCGCGATGAACCTGGCCCTCGCCTACCGCCTCACCGGCCAGCCCGGCTACCTGCTCGAAGCCCGCCGCTGGATCGGTACCGCCGTGTCCTACCCGCACTGGGGCAAGGCGAAGATGCCCGACCACGACCTCGACGCGGGTTGGCTGCTGCACGGGCTGTCCCTGGCGTACTCCTGGCTGCGCGACGACCTGCCCGACGACGAGGCGGCGGCGCTGCGGGCGAAGCTCACTCTGCAGGGTGAGCGCCTGTACGCCTTCGCCGTCGAGACCGAAGGCTCCTGGTGGTCGTCGAGCTACTGGCAGAACCACAACTGGATCTGCTACGCCGGCCTGGCCGCCGCCGGATACGTCCTCGACGAACCACGATGGAGCGACCGGGCACGGGAGAACCTCGCGACGGTGCTGGACCTGATGCCGGGCGACGGATCGGACTCCGAGGGTGTCGTCTACTGGCGGTACGGCGTGCCCTGGCTGGCCATCCACCTCGACCTGCTGCAACACGCTGAAGGCATCGACTGGTGGCGGCGCGGCGACTTTCTGAGTCGCACCTTCGAATGGCGGCTGCACCAGTGCGCCCCCGGCTTCGAGGAGAACATCGACCACGGGGACTGCCACGACCGCCGGTCCGGGCACAGCGTCGCGCTCTACTACAAGCTCGCCGCCGCGTACCGCGACGGCCGCGCCCGCTGGCTCGCCGACCACGTCGCCGATCGGCACTTCTGGCGGGAGGCGTACGCCTCCGGCGTCAGACCGGGCGTGCTGCCGGAGGCCGGCTACGAACTGCTCTGGTACGACCCGCAGGTGCCGGCCGTGGAACCCGCCGACACGGTGCCGACCTCCGCTCACTTTCCCGACCTCGGACAGGTGACCGCCCGTACCAGCTGGCAGTCGGGCGCGGCCTTCGTCAGCTTCAAGGCGGCCCCTGGCGGGGGACACACCGCATGGGACACCGCCGAGCGGTTCCGCCGGGACAAGGGCTGGCAGACCCTCAACGCCGGTCACCACCACCCCGACGCCGGGGCGTTCGTGTTCGGCGCGCACGGCGAGTTCCTCGCCGTCGACGACGGGTACTGCAACCGTAAGCGGGCCGCCTACCACAACCTCGTCCTGGTCGACGGGCAGGGTTGGGCCGGCGAGGACCGCTACCAGGTCTACCAGGACCTGCCCCACGAGCGCCAGGCCCGCCTGCGGGACGTGCTCACCGGGGACGGGCTGGTGCACGCGACGGCCGAGTCTGCCGCGATGTTCGATCCGGCGCTCGGCGTCCGGCGCGTCGACCGGACACTTGTCTTCACCCCGGCCGGCCGGCTGGTCGTGCTCGACCTCCTCGCCGCCGACCAGCCACGCGAGTGGACCTTTCTGCTGCATTCGGACTGGCCGGCCGAGCTCGTCGGCGGCGACATCGTGCTCCGGTCCGGACCGGCGCAGGCGTACGTCCGCCAGGTCGTCCCGGACGCCGCCACCGTCAGTCAGGCGACGACGGAGATCGAGGCCAACCCCACCGGCAGTACGCCGAGTCTGCGGATCGTCCGCACCCTGCACACCGTTCGGGTCCAGGTGGCGCCGGTCGTCCGTACCCGGATCCTCACCAGCGTCGAACCGACCTGCGCGCTGGCCCCGCGCGCGGCCGTCGCCGAGCCGGTGGGCTGTGCCGAAGGAGTCGGGGTGCGGTTCGGGACCGACGGCGAGACGGTGCTGCTGGCGCCGGCCGACCGTCGGATCGACGGCGCCGACGTGCGGGCCGCCGCCGCCGCGGTGATCCTGCTGCCTGGCTCCGCCGACCGCCCGGCACAGGTGGGGGTGGTCGCGGCGACCCACGTGGACGTCGCTGGTCGCGATCTGGTACGCAGCGACGAACCGGTGACCGGGGTGCTGCCGTGGCCGGCCTGAGCGCCGCGCCGTCCGCCACCGGACGGGGGACGGCCCGGCGCCGAAGCGAGGTGGCGGCCGTCCAAGGTGGCTGGGCGGCCACCACGTTGCGGGTGCTGGAGTTCGGCGCCTACCCGGCGCTGGCGGGCTGTGCCCTGCTCCTGTTGAGTCTGGGCGTCGTCACCTGGCTTGCGGCGCTGGCCGCCACGGCACACGCGCTGCAGCAGTGGCGTACGGATGGACGGGCCCGGCCGTTCGTCGGTGCGCTGGCCATGTTCGGGCACTACTGGCGGCGGCTGTGGCGGCACTCGATCCTGTCCACGGTTGCCGCTGCGCTGTTGGCGGCCAACATCGTCTTCCTGGCCACCCGTTCAGGTGCCTACGCCGCAGCCCTGCTGGCCCTGCAGATCGGGCTGATCCTGGCACTGGTGCCGTACCACCTGGCACTGGCCGTCACCGCCGCCGGTGACCCCGACGGGGAAGCCGGACGCTGGGGACGTGCCGCGCTGCTGTTCGCCTTCGCCGCTCCCCGACGTGGGTTGGCCCTGCTCGCGGCTGCTGTCGCGGTGCCGCTCGTCACCGCGCCGCTCGCCTTCGGGCCGTTGCTGCTCGGTGCCACTCTGCCGCTGCTACTCGGCCTGCGGCTCGCGGACAGCACACGACGACGAGGCACCGTCACGGCGTGGGTCGGTACGACCGGCGACCGGTCCGATGCGGCTGTCGCGCGGGCGACGGAGCGTAACGGCAGACCCAGGGAGCGGGTTCGATGACCCTGACGATCCGTCCCGCCGCCGAGTGTCAGTTCGATCTGGTCTCTCTCGGTGAGGTGATGCTTCGTCTCGATCCCGGTGCGGGCCGGGTACGGACCGCACGCACCTTCGCCGTCTCGGAGGGCGGTGGCGAGTACAACGTCGCACGTGGGCTACGCCGGGCCTTCGGCCTGCGGACTGCCGTCGTCACTGCTCTGGCCGACAACGAGATCGGCCGGCTCGTCGAGGACCTGATACGTCAAGGGGGAGTGGACACCTCGTTGATCCGGTGGGTGCCCTACGACGGAGTCGGCCGTACCGTCCGTAACGGGCTCAACTTCACCGAACGTGGCGAGGGTGTGCGCGCCGCGGTTGGCACCTCGGACCGCGGCCACACTGCGGTCAGTCAACTCGGCTCCGACCAGATCGACTGGGACCACCTGTTCGGCACCCTCGGGGTCCGCTGGCTGCACACCGGTGGCATTTACGCGGGCCTGTCCGGTGCCGCCGCTGAGACCGCATCCACCGCCACCGCCGCCGCCCGCCGGCACGGCACAGTTGTCTCGTACGACCTGAACTACCGGTCGAGCCTGTGGCGCGACATCGGCGGCCAGGACCGGGCCCGACTCGTCAACCACCGCATCGCCCGGACGGTCGACGTGCTGATCGGCAACGATGAACACTTCCGTACCGTTCTCGGCGCCGGCCGATCGGACTCCGGCGTGGACCATTGCGAAGGCCGGTGGGAGGTGCCCGGCGACCGGGTCCGTCCCGACCTGGGCGATGTCCAGACGTCGCTGGAGCAGGTAGCCCGGAGCTACCCCGATCTGTCGATCGTGGCGGCGACGTTGCGCACCGTGCGGTCCGCCTCGGTCAACGACTGGGGGGCCGTCGCCTGGTCCGCTGACGCCGGCCCCGTCGCAGCCCGGTACCGACCGGGTCTGGAGCTTCTGGACCGGGTCGGCGGCGGCGACGGCTTCGCCGCTGGCCTTGTCTACGGCCTGCTGCGGCTCGGCGACCTGCGCATCGGTGTCGAGCTCGGTGCGGCGTACGGCGCGTTGGCGATGACCACGCCGGGGGACGCATCGATGGCCGCTCTGACGGAGGTCGAGGCATTGGCCGCCGGATCCAACGCCCGGGCACTCCGCTGAGTACCACCCGTCGTACGAGTGTCGTCCCAGGGCGAGGGCAGCCGGTGTCCTCCTCGGGGGAGGCGCCGGCCGGCCGCCGGCGCATGCGGTGGTCGTCCGGCCTGCGGATCATGGTCGCCGACACGTTCCTCATGGGGCTCGGCTTCTACGCCCTGGTCCCGCTGCTGGCGTACCACCTCCTGAACGACCTGGGGCTCAGCATCGCGCTCACCGGGTTGCTCGCCGGGGTACGGTCGGCCAGTCAGCAGGGCATGATGCTCTGGTCGGGGATGCTGGCCGACCGGTTCGGTCACCGTCGGGCGATCTGCGTGGGCGTGCTGCTGCGTGCCGCCGGCTTCGCCGCGTTCGGTGTCGTGGACGCCGTACCGGGACTTGCGGTCGCCTCGGTCCTGGCCGGCCTGGGCGGATCCCTCTTTCACCCGGCCAGCTATGCCCTGTACGCCGAGCTGACACCGGCGCCGTTGCGTACCCGTGCCTACGCCGTGCGGGAGATGGCCAGTAACGCGTCCTTCGTCCTCGGGCCCGCACTCGGTGGCCTCCTCGCGGCCACCAACTTCCCGGCACTGTGCATCGTCGCGTCCAGCCTGTTTCTGCTCGCCGGTGCGATCACCTGGATCGGACTGCGACCCGACCCTCCTACCGCCGAAACGTCGGTACGGATGTCCTCCCTGCACCGGTTGCGGACCGTTGCCCGAGATCGCGGGTTTCGACGGTTCGTTGTGGTCAGTGCTTTCGCATGGGCGCTGTTCAGTCAGCTCTACCTCGCCGTGCCGGTGCGGGTCGGTCAGGTTCTGCCGGGAGCGACGTCGCTGGGCCTGGTCTACACCGTCGCGGCGGTCGTCATGGTCGTGGCGACCGTCCCGTCGACCCGTCTTGCCGAGCGGTATCTGACGACCGGCCGGACGCTAGCCGTGGCCACGGTCATGCTCTCTGCCGGTCTGTTGCTGCTGGGTGTGCTGCCGGGACCGGCTGGAGTGGTCACCGGTGTCGTCGTCTTCACGCTCGGGCAGGTCCTGCTGCTACCGACGGTCAACGGCACCGTTTCGCGGCTGGCCCCGCCGGGCGCGGTCGCGTCCTACTTCGGTGCGAACGGACTGGTGCTCTCCCTCGGTGGACTGATCGGCAACCTGGGCGGCGGGTGGCTGCTCGACCTCGGCGACGACACCGGAAACTGGCTACCGTGGACGGTGTTCGCCGGCTGGGGCGCGGCGGCTGCGGTCGCTTACCTGTTGGTGCTCCGACCGTCAACACCAGTCAGGAGCGATTGAGCGTCGATGCGGCGGCCCACCTGGCCGGCCGCACCGACGCTCCTGCACCCCGACGATCCGGACCGGGTGCAGCCGTACGCCGACTAGACGAGTAGTTCCGAAGTCAGGGGTCGATGTCCGGGCATGAGGAGAGGGCATCCAAGATCATGTTGTGACGCAAGACCTGGACACCCTCTTGACCGCACTGTACGTGAAGATCGACGACAGCATCCGCACGCCCCGGTGGCGCGGCAGACCACCACTGCTGACCGACTCCGAACTGGTCTGCCTGGCCGTGGCGCAGGTCCTGCTCGGCGCCCGTTCCGAAGCCCACTGGATCCGCTACGCCCGGGTCCACCTGGCCGGCATGTTCCCCTACCTACCGCAGCGGCCCGGCTACAACAAACGGCTCCGCGCCGCCCTCCCGCTGATCAAGAAGACGATCCGGAACCTGGCCCGCGACAGCGACTTCTGGTTCGACAACCACTGGATCGTCGACTCCACCCCGGTGCCGTGCGGCATGTCCCGCCCCACCGTGCAACGTTCGGACCTGGCCGGCTGGGCCGGATACGGCTACTGCGCCTCCCACTCCCGGTTCTTCTGGGGACTGCGCCTGTACCTGGTCTGCACCCCGACCGGGATGCCGATCCTGTGGGCCCTGGCGAACCCGAAGATCGGCGAGCGGGAGGTCCTCGCCGCGATGCTGGAGGTCGAGGCCGGTGTCGTCGCCGAACACGACGGCATCCTGTTGATCAGCGACAAGGGCTTCGCGTCCGGACCACTCGAGCGGGAACTCGCCGACCAGGGCATCACCCTGCTACGCCCGTCACGCAAGCGGGAGAAGGCCCGCTACGGCGAACCGATGCTCAAGAAGGTCCGGCAGCTGATCGAGTCGGTCAACGACACCCTCAAGGGCCAGCTTGATCTTGAGGAACACGGTGGGCGGACCTTCGTCGGCGTCGCCGTACGGGTGGCCCAGCGACTCCTCGCGATGGCCGCCGCGATCTGGCACAACAACAAGACCGGCGCACCCGTCACCCGGTCCCTGATCGCCTACGACCACTGACGGGACTTCGGAACAACTCGTCTAGTACTTCGGGCTGGGACCGAAGCGGTTCGGGCCGGGGGTGCCGTCCTGCACGGTGAAGATCAGCATCACGAGGGGGCCGATCAGCGGGATCGGCGAGATCAGCACCCACCAGCCGGATCGTTCGGTGTCGTGCAGGCGGCGGACGGCGACCGCCAGCGAGGGCAGTGCGAGCGCGAGGAGGGCAACCACATAGAGAATGCCGAGGTTGCCCCCGTCCAAACCGGTCCCCAGCAGGAGGTCGAGGATCGACCCCACGATGGCGACGGCGGTCGAGAACAGGACGAACCACCAGTACTCGGCGCGGCGAGCCCGGCCGCTGAACCCTACGTACCGGGTCAGGGCCGAACGGACAGCTTCGGTGAACGACATGACGTTACTCCAGCATTGTGGACATATGAGCAGCGGTGCGGCATCAGGGTACGCGAGCGTCCGCCGCGCTCTGGCGTCCGATCCGTCAAACCCTGTCCGGGATGATCTCCCCGCACATCGAGCCCTCGGTCCCTTCGGTCGCAGCGTCGATCTCGAAGGTGTTCACCTGGATGCTGGGAACACCGCCTCGCCGTCTGCTGGTGCTGATAGCTTGTCCACCTTCTCCGTACTCCGCTGTACCAAACGTTCTTGCACGGCGGGCCGTTTGCTGGTCGACACCGCCCGGGTCGCGTCCGCCGAGGTCCGGCTACGCCCGTCCGCCCGTACAGTGGTCGCCGAGGTCGCCCGGTGCACACCGCCGGCTGCCGGGGTGGCCGCGACGCTCAGGCCGACCCGGTGAGGTTGTTGCACTCCGGGGCAAACCCGAGGTGCTTCCGAGGACGTGATGCCACAGGTGCATCTCGATGCATCTCTGGCATCAAGCTTAGCTGGTACCCCGACCCGGTGAGGTGACACTGCATCCACCGGCTGATGACCGGCAAGAGGAACGACGTCGACCCGGTCGAGGTCGAGCGGTGGATCACCGCCCGCATCGCCAAGCACAAGGGCAACCCGTCTTCGTCGAGCTCGGCAAGCGGCTCGCCGCCCGGCGCGAGAAGTACGCTCACGCGCAGCAGGCCAGTCTTGAATTCCTCAAGAAACTCTTCGCCCTCGCCCGTAACACCGTGGCTGCGGAAAAGGCCGCCGCCGGGGTTCCGCCCGAGGAGCAGGGGAAAGCGGCGCTCACCGAACTCTTCGAATCCCTCAAGGGCGAAGACACCCCCGATCATCGTCGATAACGTCGTCGACGAGGTCGACGAGGTGGTCCGCGCGGTCCGTTTCAGCGGATGGCAGGACACCTACGAGGGTGACCGTCTGGTCCAACAGGCACTGCGGAAGACCCTCTACATCAAGTTCAGGATCCGCGACAACGCCGTCTTCACCCGCGCACTCGACTACATCCGCGAGTACTATCAAGGCACGCCTTCAATAGAAGACTTGGTAACTACTCGTCTTGTCGTAGCTGGGGTTATCTGGCGCGGCGACAACCAGTAGCGTGGCAGGAGGTGCGATCCGGGGTGTGATCGCGTTTCCGTGCGACGAGGAGGTTCGGGATGGACCCCATGCCTGGGTTGACCTTCGGGCAGCGTCTGAAGGTCTACCGTGAACGATCCGGCAAGACCCGGGCCGTGCTTGGTGGCCTCGTCGGTCGCAGCGCCGAGTGGGTCAAGGCAGTGGAATCCGATCGAATCCTGCCGCCGCGCGTACACATGCTGGACCGCATCGCCCGCGTGCTGAAGGTGGATGTATCCGTGCTGGTCGGTGAGCTGGGCGGCCGCTCGGCCGTGGTGAACGGACCGGAGCATCCCGCACTGGCGTCGGTCCGTGACGCCGTGAATCGCACGGCACTGTTCAATGACGTCGCGCCACCGCCGCTGAACGAGATCCGCGAACGCCTCGCGGCGGCGTGGCGAGCACGCCATCAGGCGGCTGATCACCGTACGGTGCTGGGTGCACTGCTGCCCGAGCTGTTGCGGGATTTGCAGCGTGCGGCGCTGACGTACCAGGGCGACGAGCGACGGCAGGCGCAGGCGCTGCTGTCGCAGGTGCTGGGGCTGGCGCAGATGTTCCTGGCTTACCAGCCGGCGGCGGAACTCCTGTGGCGCGTCGCGGACCGTGCGATGGTCGCGGCTCAGGAGTCGGGGGATACCGAAGCATTGGCGTGCGCCGGTTGGTTTCTATGTCAGGTGCACCGGGATGCAGGAGACTGGGACACCGCTATGGCGGTGACGCTGGATGTCGTTTCGACGGTGGAACCTCAGATGGCCGAGTCGAGCGCGAACTTGCTCGCGTTGTGGGGAGCGCTGAACTTCGAGGCCGCCTACACCGCCGCCCGTGCCGGCGAGGAGGGCCGTGCCTGGCGGTACTGGGACCGCGCCGACCAGGTTGCTCAGCGACTTCCACGAGGCTTCTACCAGCAGCAGACGTCGTTTTCCCGGATCATCATGGGCGTGCATGCGGTGACGGTGGCCGTGGAGCTGCAGAAGTCCGGCGAGGCGGTGCGGCAGTCACGACGAATCGATCCTGCGGCAATCCCGTCGCGGCCCCGTCGAGCCCGACATCTGATCGAGGTAGCCCGTGGCCATCACGGCAAGGGCCACACCGAGGCGGCTGTGGCAACTCTGCGGCAGGCGTACGAGTCGGCGCCGGAGACAATTCGCTTCAACGGCTACGCCCGGCAGATCACCCTCGACCTGCTCGACGGGCCACGGGCGATGCGGGATGAGGCCCGTGACCTTGCGCTGAAGGTTGGCTTGCTCGCGTAGCTCGCCGTGAGCGCCGGCAATCACGACGAGCGGTGTTGACTGCGGCGACGCGGTACCAGGTACCGTCTGGCATGGCGGCGCGCCGGGAGGTAGAGGCCCCGACCGCGCCGCCGCCCAGCCTCTACCTGGGGAGACATCATGGATACGTTCGGATCACGGCTGCGGACATTTCGCGAACGCAGCGGTAAGACCCGGGCCGTGCTCGGCGGCCTCGTCGGCCGTAGTGCCGAGTGGGTCAAGGCCCTCGAATCCGGTCGGTTGCTTACCCCCCGGCTGCCGATGCTGCTGCGGCTCGCGGAAGTCCTGGACATCGACGACCTGTCCGTGCTGACGGGAGATCAGTCTCTTCCTGTAGCCTCAGTCACCCGTGCCGGCCACCCCGCCATCGACAGCATTGCTGCGGCAATGCACCGAACCACCCTTCCGGTCGGTGATCCGTTGGCGGCCGCTGCCCTTCGTGCTCGGGTGGACCAGGCGTGGATCGCCTGGCATCACGCCAGTGCTGAGCGGACTGCGGTTGCCGCGCTGCTGCCCAGGCTCCTTGTCGATGCCCGGCTCGCGGCACGTCTTCTCGACGGCGCCGATCGTCGACAGGCTGCGACCGAACTGGCTCGGGTCTACCATCTGGTGCAGTTGTACGCGGCGCACCAGCCACAGCCACAGCTGGTCTGGTTGGCGGCCGACCGGGCGATGCTGGCTGCCCAGGATGCGGACGACCCTGGCGCGATAGCTGCTGCCGCCTGGTATTACGCCCACGTGTATCGCTCCGATGGGCAGCCCGACGCCGCCGAGCAGGTGCTCGTGGACGCTCTCGATCTGTTGGACGGCAGCGGTGGTGACGATCAACTAGCCAGGTGGGGACAGTTGCAGCTGGGCTTGGCCCTGGGCCATGCGCGAGCCGGCCGGGCAGGGCAGGCCTGGCGCTACTGGGATTCGGCGGATTCCGTCGCACGTCGGTTGGGTACCGGGTACGTGCACCCGTGGTTGATGTTCGGTTCGGTGGTCGTCGACGCTTTCGGGGTGACTATCGGAATCGACCTTGCACGCCCGGGCGAGGCGGTGCGCCGGGCTACGGGGGTCGATTACTCGGCTTTACCGTCACGGACCCGGCGGTCCGGTGGACTGATCGACGCCGCTCGGGCGCATCTGATGCGACGGGACGAGGTAGCGGTGGTGCATCTTCTGGGCCGGGCCCTGCGCGAGTCGGTAGAAACTGTCCGCCACCAGCCGCACGCCCGGGGCATGGCCATGGAATTGGTAGGGCGAACCGGCGTGGTGGGCGAGGACGCCCGGGAACTCGCGCTGGCGATGGGAATCGATTGGTAGTTGTACCTGGGGTACAGATTGTCCCTCTTGGATGACCGGCCTGCTCATAGCGTGGTGTGTGGGCCCGACGCCGTACCCGCGATCGCCCTTTTCGCGCGTCGGGCCCGCCTAGCGGCGGCGGCCCAGGGTCGACACGGAGAGCCACCCCGGGTCGCCGCCCTCCACATGCCATGAGGGGGACATCGTGCTCGGAAAATGGTTTCAGCGGCCGGACGTCGTGATCGACGTGGTCTACCCGGTGCCGGGTCGTCGCCGGTACGCCGACCGGTGCGCGCCGCCGGACCGGCGGCCCGCCACCCGTACCGATCGGGCGGAGCGCCGTGGCGGTAACGCCGGCCGGCACTACCTGCCGTGACCGGGCCGGAGCCTTCCCGACCGCCGGAGCCGCTGCGGCCGCCCGGGTCGCATGAGCCGGCGCATGAGCCGTGTCGGCCTGCGTGGACGTGCGCGGTGTGCCCGGACGGCACGCCGTGGCCGTGTTCCCCGGCGCGGGTGCAGCTGACCGAGGCGTACGCCGTCGACCCGATCGGTCTGGCGGCGGGCCTGGCGGCGATGATGCCGCGCGCCGCCGACGAGGCCGGCATCGTCGACCCGGCGGAGCTGCACGAACGGTTCGTCTCGTGGACGTTCGCCGGCGCGGCCGCGCCGGCACCCGAGGTGAAGCGGCGGTGACGGTCGACGGTGGCGCCGTACGGGTCCGTGACGACCTGCCGATCGGTCGCCGGGTGGCGCAGTGGCGGGCCCGGCGGCGGATGACCCAGCAGGTGTTCGCCGACCGGATCGGCAAGTCGAAAAGCTGGGAAGGTCGAACGCGGTGCCCGCCGGTTGGACAGGTTCTCGGTGATCCACCAGATCGCCGAGGTGCTGCGGGTCGACCCGGCCGAACTCGTCGGCGCGGCCGGGTCGACGACCCCGCCACCGGGAGTCGGTTCGGCGGTGCCCGGGGTGGAGGCGGTGCGCGCCGCCCTCGCCTGCTACGACATCTTCGGCGTTGCTGCCGTCGCCGACACCGGCACGGCACCGCCGGATGTCGGAGCGACCACCCGGCGGGTCGAGCATGCCTGGCTGGCGTACCGGCACGCCCACTACCCGCAGCTGCTGCGAATGCTGCCCGACCTGCTCACCGCCGCGCGGCGGCGGCACGCCGCCGACCCGGTCGGTGGCGCGCAACCGCTGGTGCAGGTGTACCGGATCGCCTCGTCGGTGCTGGTCAAGCTCGACGAAACCGACCTGGCCTGGTTGGCGGCCGACCGGGCGATGACGGTCGCGTCGACCGCCGGTGATCCGCTGCTGGCGGCGACGGCGGCGGTGCCGCTGGGGCAGACGCTGCGGGCGGTGGGCCACGGCAGGTTGGCGATGTCGGCGACGATCGCCGCCGCGCACCGACTCGACCCGGCCGGCCCGGCCGACGACGGTCCGCCGCCGCGGCTGTCGGTGTACGGCACGCTGCTGCTGCAGGCCGCGTTGGCCGCCGCCGAATGCGACGACGCCGCCGCCGTGCGGGAGCTGACCGGGCAGGCCGGAGACGTCGCTGACCAGATCGGCGACGGTCATGACCACCAGTGGAGCGGGTTCGGGCCGACGGCGGTCGAGCTGGCCCGGGTGGCGGCGGCCGCCGACCTCGGCGAGGCGGAAGAAGCCGTACGCCGACACGATGTGCTGGTGCGGCGTTCCGGCTGGCGCGGGTTGCCGGCCGAGTACCGGGCGGCGTACCTGGTCGACGTAGCGCGGGCGGCACTGCAGTCCGGGGACCTGATCATGGCGGGCCGGTCGCTGGTCGACGCCGACCGGGTCGCGTCCGCCGAGGTCCGGCTGCGGCCGTCCGCCCGTACGGTGGTAGCCGAGGTCGCCCGGTGCGCGCCGCCGGCTGCCGGCGTGGCCGGACTGGCCGCGACGCTCGGGCTGACCCGGTAAGACTGAGTTGCTGGTGACCAGCCCGGATCAAGGAGCAGCGGACCAGCGGCGGCTGCCGTTCAGTTCGGCACTGGCACCGCTACCACGGTCACCAGACCCTCCAAGCCGGCGAAGTCGTCGGGGTTTGTGGTGTAGATCGGTAGGCGGTTGCCAATGGCAATACTCGCGATCATGAGATCTGCCGTACGTGCTCTCGGCTTGCGCCCTGCGGCCAGTACGGCTGCGACAACTCTGCCGAACGCCCGGGCCGCCTCAGCATCGAACGGAAGCGGGTCGAACTCCGACTCGGCCCGCTGGAGCACGTCCAACCGGCGCGCACGCTCTACTGGGTCGTCGGTGTGATGTGGGCCTGCGGACAACTCGGCGAGGGTGACTGCGCTGATCGACATCGTATCCGGAAGTCGGGCATGGTCGATTTGTCGGCGCAAGATCAGTATGTTGGTGTCGAGCAGCCCGTGGACTTCAGAGTTCATAAGGGTCCTGAAGCTCGTTTTCCATTGCGCTGTCCAGATCACTTCGGAACCGCGCCGCGTCGATGACCGGCGCGTTCGCAGACACCCCCGCGAACTGCTCCCGCGTCACCACTCGATGCCGACGCAGTGGGATCAGCTCCCCAATCGGGGTGCCGTTGCGGGTGACGACGAACGACTCGCCATGCGCGACGGCGTCCATGATTTGTCCGGATCTTGCCCGAAGATCCCGCTGCGTCAGTTCCGCTGCCATACCCGGACCCTAACATGATGTGGCACCAGGTGCTACGTGGTGGCACGATCGGTCGGGCGGAGTGGCGGGGTTGGCCGTGACGCTCGGGCGACCCGGTGAGGCTGTTGCACTCGTCCGGACTGCTGCTCTAGGGTCGCGCGGAAAGCGCTTGCCGACCCAGCGAGGAGGGCGCGTGCCGGCGACCAGTCCGAAGATCCACAGCGGCATGTGTTCCGTCACCCTGCGGCAGCAGCCGGCTTCGGCAGTGCTGGACGTCGCCGCACGGGCCGGCCTGCGTCGCGTCGAATGGGGCGCCGACGTGCACGTACCGCCGGGTGACACCCGCACCGCGACCTCGGTGCGCGACGCCGGCCTGGACCGGGGCGTCGGGGTCGCCTCCTACGGCTCCTACTTCCGGGCCGGCTCCGACCCGGACGAGGACTTTCCGGCCGTACTGGCGGCAGCGGTCGCGCTCGGCGCACCCCGGATCCGGATCTGGGCCGGCACCCTCGGCTCGGCGCAGGCCAGCGCCGACGAGCGCCGCGCGGTCGTGACCGCCACCCGGGCCGCCGCGCAGCGGGCCGCCGACGCCGGCGTCACCCTCGCCTTCGAGTACCACTCCGGCACGTTGACCGACACGGCCGAGTCGACGCTGCGGCTGCTCGCCGACGTCGACCATCCGGCGGTACGCACGTACTGGCAGCCGCCGCTCGACCTGCCCGACGCCGCCGCCGTCGACGACCTGCGGCAGGTGATGCCCTGGGTCGACGCGGTGCATGTCTTCTCCTGGTGGCCCGGCTACCAGCGACTGCCGTTGACCGCCCGCGACCGACTCTGGCGCGACGTTTTCGCCGAACTGCGCGGTGCCGGCCGCAACTTTGACACCCTGCTGGAGTTCGTGATCGACGACGATCCCGGCCGGGTCGCGATCGAAGCGGCAACGCTGACCCGGCTGATCACAACGGACCGTCGTGCCGGCTGAGCCAGACCCGGCGGCAGCAGCGGCAACGGCCGGGCCCGGGCCGCTCGCCCGTCGGTGGGCGGCGCTGGACCCGCAGCTGCGGACGGCAGCGCTCGGCCGGGCACGGCAGGTGTACGACATCGGCGGCACCGGCCGGGCGGCCTGGCCGCACGTCGACGAGGTCACCGAGCGGGCCATCGTGGCCGCCGCCGAGGCCGACCGGGGCACCGCCTGGCCCCGACTGCTGCTGTCCGACTACGCCCGCTACTGGCGCGACGGGGTCCGGACAGCGTACGAGCAGCCCGCCGGTGGGCTGCGGCGGCGTACCGCCACAGCCGCGCTGGCCGCCGCGCTGCACGGCCAGCCCTACCTCGACGAGGCCGCCGACGGGCTGCTGCAGCTCTGCGAGCAGACCACCTGGTGCTGGGCCGCGCACGAGCAGTTTGCCGCCGACCGCCGGCACGTGGTGCCCGACGTCGACCGGCCGTACCTGGACCTCGGGGCCGCCGAGACGGTGGCCGTGCTTGCCTGGGCCGACCTGATCCTCGGCGCGACGCTCGACGAGCGCACCCCGGGGCTGCGCCAGCGGATCCGCCGGGAGACCCGCGCCCGGGTGATCGAGCCGTTCCTGGGCAGCCGTGACTGGCACTGGCTCGGCCTGGACGGGCACCTGCACAACTGGAACCCGTGGATCCACGGCCATCTGCTGGCCGCCGCGTTGTTCCTGGTCGACGACGCGGACATTCGGACCCAGGTGGTCGACCTTGTCGTCGACGGGCTCGACCGCTACCTCGGCTCGCTGCCCGCCGACGGCGGCTGCGACGAAGGCTACGCGTACTGGTGGAACGGCCCGGCCCGGCTGGCCGAAGCGCTCGACCTGCTCGACCGGGTCCTCGACGGGCGGTTGGATCCGTGGCGGTGGGCGCCGCTGCCGCAGCTGGCCCGCTACCCGCACCGGATGGCCCTCGGCGGCGGCTGGTACGTCAACGTCGGCGACGGCCCGGCCCGGCCGAGCGACGCGCAGCCGTGGCAGGTCCTGCACCGCTGGGGCCGGGCCACCGGCGACCGGCAGGTGATCGACTTCGCGGCCAGTCACCGTACCCTGGGCGAACCGGCCGTGACGGTCGCCGCCGGGCTGGGCCGGGCGGTACGCGGGCTGACGGATTCGCGGTGGTTCACCCAACCACCGACCGCTCCGCCGCTGCCGGTCACCACCTGGCTGCCCGACCTGCAACTACTGGTCAGCCGGGAACGGGCCGGCAGCTCGGCCGGGCTGACCGTCGCGGTCAAGGGTGGGCACAACGACGAGAACCACAACCACAACGACGTCGGCTCGTACCTCGTCGCCCTGGACGGGTGCCCGGTGCTGGTCGACCTCGGCCAGCCCACCTACACCGCGATCTCGTTCACCGACCGCCGGTACGAACAGTGGGTCACCCGCAGCCAGTGGCACAACCTGCCGGTCGTCGGCGGTCACGGTCAGGCCGCGGGCCGCGACTTCCGGGCGTCGGCGGTCGCCGTCGACACCGGTGCCGACGCCGACGCGCTGCGCCTCGACCTGGCTGGTGCCTACCCGCCGGAGGCCGGCTGTCGGTCCTGGCGGCGGCAGGTGCGGCTGGACCGACGCCGGTCGACGGTGACCGTCACCGAGCGGTGGCGCGTCGACGACCCGACCGGGCTGCGGCTGCACCACGTCCTCGCCGGCGAGCCGCTGGCCCACGTCGCCGGGCGGCTCGCCGTACGGGCCCTGGCCGGCGGGATCCTCGTGCTGACCTGGGAACCGCAGCTCGGTGCCGGTCGGCTGGACCGGCAGCCGGTCGACGACCCGCTGCTGCGCGACGTCTGGGGCGACGCCGTGCACCGGCTGGTGCTCACCCTGCCGGCCCAGCGGACCGGCTCCGTCACCGTGACCGTCTCCGGAGGTCCCGAATGAACGCCGATGACCAGGCTGCCGAGGAGCAGATCGCCGACGACCGGCGGCTGTCCCCGTACACCGGTTACACCCGCGCGCACTGGGGGGCGGCCGCCGACCGGATGCTGCTGGCGCTGCGTCCGTACGCCTCGCCCGACCACGCCCGGATCGGCCTGCCCGGCCGGCCGAGCGCCTACGGACCGGACAGCGACTCGCTGGAGGCGTTCGCCCGGTCGTTCCTGCTGGCGGCGGTCCGGCTACGCGGCGAGGCCGGCGCCGACCCGCACGGGCTGGCCGACTGGTACGCCGCCGGGCTGCGCGCCGGCACCGACCCGATCTCGCCGACCGCCTGGCCCCGCCCGGACCGACTGGACCAGGCCAAGGTCGAAGCCTGCTCGATCGCGCTCGGTCTGCACCTGACCCGCCCCTGGCTGTGGGACCGGCTCGACGAGGCGACCCGGCAGCGGACCGTCGACTGGCTCGGCAGCGTCGTCGGGCAGCGGTACCCGCCGATCAACTGGGTGTGGTTCCAGATCGTCGTGGAGACCTTCCTGCGCTCGGTCGGCGGCCCCTGGTCGACTGAGGACATCGAATCCGGGCTGCGGGTGCACGAGTCGCTGTACCGGGCCGACGGCTGGTACTCCGACGGACCGGAGCGGTCCTACGACCACTACGTCGGCTGGGCGTTGCACGTCTATCCGCTGCTCTGGGCCGACCAGGCCGGTGAGCTGTGCCCCGACGGGCTGCGTCAGGCGTGGCGTCAGCGGCTCGCGACGTTCCTCGACGACGCGGTCCGGCTGATCGGGGCCGACGGGTCGCCGCTGATGCAGGGCCGCAGCCTGGCGTACCGGTTCGCGGCGGCCGCACCGCTGTGGGTCGGGGCGATGACCGGCGCGACCGAGGTGGCGCCGGGGGTGTTGCGCCGGGCGGCGAGCGGGATGCTGCGTCACTTTCACGACCACGGGGCACCGGACCGGCGTGGCCTGCTGCCCATCGGCTGGCACCATGAATGGCCGGCGATGGCCCAGTCGTACTCGGGGCCCGGGTCGCCGTACTGGGCGGCGAAGGGGATGCTGGGGCTGGCCCTGCCGGCCGATCATCCGGTGTGGACGGCGACCGAACAGCCGTTGCCGGTCGAGCGGGCGGACCTGCTGGTGGCGGTGCCGACGCCGGGCTGGCTGGTCACCGGCACCCGCCGTGACGGTGTGGTCCGGGTGGTCAACCACGGCACCGACCACTCGGTGCCCGGCGACGAGCGCGCCGACTCGCCGCTGTACGCCCGGCTCGGCTATTCGACGGCGACGATGCCGCCGCTGACCGGGGCCACCGTTGGCGACCCGTCGGACAATTCGGTCGCCGTCGTCGACGCGACGGGCCGGCGCAGTCACCGCAACGGGTTCGTGACGGTCGACTGCCGGCTGGTCGACGGGGTCGGTTGGGCGGTGTCGCGGGCCGACGCCCACTGGGTCGACACCGACGATGACGCCGGCCCGGACCACGGGTCCGGCCGGCGGGGCCGGCTGCGCCGGGGCCCGGTGGTGACGGTGGCCTCGGCGGTGCGCGGCCCGACCGAGGTGCGGCTGGCCCGGGCCGACTCCGCCGACGGTCTCGACGGCGGCACCGGGCTGGAGTTCAGCGGCTGGCCGGTCGCCGGTGACGTACCGCCGCCGGCGCGTACCGGCGACGACCCGCCGGTGTCCGTCGTGGCCGGTGCCGCGGTGACGTCCCGGCTGGTCGGCCTGACCGGCTTCGAGCATGCGCTGGTACGCCGCGAGCGGGGTACCTCGCCGCTGGGTGATCAGGTGGCGGTGCCGGTGTTGCGGACCGCCGCCGCGCCGACACCCGGCCGGGTGTACGTCGCCGCCGTGACCCTGACCGGCGCCGGGGGAGACCCGGCCGACGCGGCGGTGCCGGTGGTGACGGTGACGGCCGGCGGCGCGGGCGACTCGGTCGACATCCGCTGGCCGGACGGTCACGCCTCGACGCTGCTGCTGCCGGCCGCGCCGGGGTGAGCTCAGCGGGTCGGCCGGGGCGTGGACGAGTCACGGATCACCAGTTCGGGGGTGATCAGCACCCGTTGCACGGGGCGGCGTCGGCCCTCGACCAGCCGGGCCACCATCAGCTCGACCGCCACCCGGCCCACCTGGCTCTTCGGTGGGCGGACGGAACTGAGCGCCGGCTCGGCCAGGTGTGCCACCTCGTCGTCGTAGGAGACCAGGGCGAGCTGGTCGGGGATCGGCACGCCCTGCTCGGCGCAGTACTGCGCGACCGACATGGCGTCCGGGTCGCCGTGCACGATCAGCGCGGTGACGCCTTCGCGGCGGCACCGCCGCAGCACGTCGCCGATGATCCCCCGGTGCCCCGGGGAGTCCAACGCGACCGCCTCCCGGATGACCAGGTCGGCGGGCAGGCCGAGGTCCGCACAGGCCAGCGCCCAGCCCTGGGCGAGGTGGGCGGAGGTGGGGCTGCCCTTGGACAGCACCAGCCCGATCCGGCGGTGGCCGTGTTCGTGCAGGTGCCGTACGGCCATCTCCAGGCCGAGGGCGTGGTCGCTGCGGACCCATTCGAGCTGGCGCAGGGTCGGGGTCCACCGGGGGGCCTGCCGTTCCACCAGGATCGTCGGCACCGGCAGGTTGCCGATCCAGGCGATCATGTCGGCGGTGCCGTCGGTGTCGAGGCTGGGTGCCAGCAGCAGACCCTGCACCTGCTGCGCGTCGATCAGCCGGGTGATCTGCCGGCGGTCCTCGGTCGGGTCGTAGCTCGACCCGCGCAGCTGGATGTGCACGCCGAGCGAGGCGGCGGCGCTGCGGGCGCCGGTGACGATCTGCGGCCAGTAGTAGTCCAGTGACGGCACGACCATGCCGATGGTGAACCGGGTCGGTGCCACCCGGGGCCGTCGCGGTGCGGGCCCGAGCTGGGTGGGCAGCGTGGCGCCACCGTGCACCCTGGTCAGCAGGTTGCTCTCGGCCAGGGCGGCGATGTCGCGCCGGACGGTCAGCTCGCTGACCCCGAGCAGCGGGGCGAGGTCGGCCACTCGTACCGAGCCGTGTCGGCGCAACTCCTCCAGCAGCCGCTCCCGGCGCTGCAGGTTGAACATCCGATCCGCCGGCATGGGCACTCCCGTCCATGTTCGTTCGCGAACGTTTCCGACCGAATGAGATCGGCTGGTAGCGAGCATGTTCACCGAAGGTTAACCATGTCACATCGGCGAATCCAGCAGGTCCCCACGACGTCGGACGTCGGCCGGAGATTCGCCACCCGAGGAGACACGTTGACGGTGCACACCCCGCCGCAGGCGCTCGTCGTGATGGACCGGGACTCCTACCGGGCCCACTTCGACGAGGCTCGGCTGGAGCGCCTCGGCCGCGTCGTCGTCCTGGCCGATCCGGTCTGGGCCGACGAACTCGACTCGCCTGCCGTGCGCGCCCGACTGGCCACGGTCGAGACGCTGGTGACGTCCTGGGGAGCACCCCCGCTGACCAGGCAGCGGCTGGACACCGCGCCGGCCCTGCGCGCCGTCTTCCACGCCGCCGGCAGCGTCCGCTCCCTGGTGACCGACGAGGTGTGGCGGCGCGGCATCCAGGTCAGCACCGCCGCCGACGCCAACGCCGTGCCGGTCGCCGAGTACACCCTGGCCGCGATCATCTTCGCCGGCAAGAAGGTGCCGTTCATCGCCGCCGACCCCGACCGGGCGTACCGGGGATGGAGCCACCACCACGGGCACGGCGACCTGTCCAACTACCGCCGGACCATCGGCGTCGTCGGCTTCTCCCGGATCGGCCGGCGGGTCGTCGACCTGATCGGCTGCCTCGACTCGGCCCGCTGCCTGGTCGCCGACCCGTACGCCGACCCGGCCGAGGTCGCCGCAGCCGGCGCGACCCTGGTCGAGCTGGCCGAGCTGCTGCCGCACAGCGACATCCTCACCCTGCACGCGCCCGAGCTGCCCAGCACGCACCGCATGATCGGCGCGGCCGAACTCGCGCTGCTGCCCGACCACGCGACCGTGATCAACACGGCCCGGGGCAGCCTGGTCGACCCGGCGGCGCTCGCCGCCGAGTGCCGCTCCGGCCGGCTGTACGCGATCCTCGACGTCACCGACCCCGAACCGCTACCCGTCGACGCCGCCCTGCGCGGCAGCCCGAACGTCATGGTAAGCCCGCACCTGGCCGGTTCCCTCGGCACCGAGATCCACCGGCTTACCGACCACACCCTCGACGAACTCGTCCGCTGGACCGTCGGGGAACCGCTGCATGCCGAAGTCACCCCGGACGCGTTCACGTTGCACGCCTGACCGGCCGGGCTCCGTACCCCCACGAAACCCCGCACCCTCCGCAAAAGGAGTCACCTGATGAACCGACACACCGGCAGGATGAACCGACACATCGGCAGGGCGGTGGCCGCCGCCACCGCACTGGTTCTCGTCACCGCCGGCTGCGGCGGTGGCGACGAGCCGGCCGTCGGCGACGACGGCCGCGAGATCCTCACCATCGCCCTGTGGAACTACGACAGCACCCCCGAGTTCGCGGCCCTGATCGACGGGTTCGAGGCCGCCCACCCGGACATCGACGTGCAGCCGGTCGACATCCTCGCCGACGACTACTCCGAGAAGGTCACCACCATGCTGGCCGGCGGTGACCAGACCGACGTGCTCACCATGAAGAACGTCACCGACTACTCCCGCTACGCGCTGCGTGGCCAGTTGGCGTCGGTCGCCGACGAGGCGGCCGACCTCGACCAGAGCAGGTATCTCGGCCTGGAGCCGTTCGACCTCGACGGGGACTACTTCGCGCTGCCGTACCGGCAGGACTTCTGGGTGCTGTACTACAACAAGGCCATGCTCGCCGACACCGGCGCCGACCTGACCAGCCTCACCTGGGCCGAGTACGCCGACCTGGCCAAGCAGCTGACCAGCGGCAGCGGCCAGGACACCGTCTACGGCACCTACCACCACACCTGGCGCTCCATCATCCACTCGACGGCGGCGGCGCAGAGCGGCGGCGACCTCGTCGGCGGCGAGTACGGCTTCCTCAAGGACCGCTACCAGATGGTGCTCGACCTGCAGGACGCCGGTGCCACACTGCCGTGGGCGACCGCGTCGACGCAGAAGGTCCAGTACCACACGATGTTCTCCACCGGGCAGGCCGCGATGCTGCCGATGGGCACCTGGTACGCCGCCCGGTTGATCGAGGAGAAGAAGGCCGGCGACATCGACGTCGACTGGGGCATCGCCCCGCTGCCGCAGGTCACCGAGGGCGGCCCGGTCACCACCTTCGGCTCGCCGACCGCGTTCGCGGTCAACAACAAGGCCCGCAACTCCGAGGCCGCCCGGACCTTCGTCGCCTGGGCCGCCGGCCCCGAGGGCGCGGCGGCGATCGCCAGCATCGGCGTCTACCCGGCCTACTCCGACGAGACGATCACCGAGACCTACTTCGGTGTCGACGGCATGACCAACGACGAGGTCGCCCAGGCGGCGTTCCAGCCCGACGAGGTGATGCTGGAGATGCCGGTCAGCGAGAAATCCTCCGATGTGGACGTCATCCTCACCGAGGAGCACGAGCTGATCATGATCGGCGAGCGGTCCGTCGACGACGGGCTCGCCGAGATGGGCGAGCGGGTCACCTCCGAGGTCGACTGACCCGCACCATGGCGATCCACACCCCGATCGACACCGTACGCACACCGGCACCCGGCGGTCCGCCGCCGGGTGCCGGTGCGGCACGTCGGCTGCGCCGACGCAACACCCTGGCCGGCTGGAGCTTCATCCTGCCGAACTTCGTCGGCTTCGCCGCGCTCACCCTGGTGCCCGTCGTCGCCGCGCTGGCGCTGGCCTTCATGGAGTGGAACTCCTACAGCACCCCGGAATGGGTCGGGCTGGACAACTTCCGCCGGATGGTGGGCAGCGAGACCTTCTGGACCGCGCTGTACAACACCACCTACTACGCGCTCGGCCACATCCCGTTGACCCTGGTCGCCGCGCTCGGCTTCGCCGTACTGCTCAACCGGGCGCTGCGCGGCGTACGGTTCTTCCGTACCGCGTTGTTCTTCCCCTACATCACCGCGCTGGTCGCGGTGGCCGTGGTGTGGAACATGCTGTTCAACCCCGACGCCGGGCCGGTCAACCAGCTGCTGCGGGCGATCGGCGTCGACAACCCGCCGGGCTGGACCACCTCGACGACCTGGGCGATGCCGGCGGTCATCATCACCAGCGTCTGGCGGGACATGGGCTACTACATGGTGCTCTACCTGGCCGGGCTGCAGACCATCCCGGCCGAGCTGTACGAGGCGGCCCGCACCGACGGGGCGTCGGCCTGGCAGCGGTTCCGACACATCACCGTGCCGTCGCTGCGGCCCACCACCTTCTTCGTGCTGATCATGCTGACCATCTCCAGCTTCAAGGTGTTCGACCTGATCCAGGTGATGACCGAGGGCGGTCCGGGCCGCGCCACGCTGGTGCTGTCGCAGCTGATCTTCCGGGAGGGGATCACCCAGGGCCGGTTCGGCTACTCGTCGGCGATCGCCATGGTGCTGTTCGTGGTCGTCCTGGTGATCACCGTGGTCCAGTTCCAGCTGCAACGGAGGGGGGAACGATGAGCCTCGCCGTGCTGCGCCGGGCCGTCCTGCAGGTGCTGCTCACCGTCCTCGGCCTGGCCGTGCTGGTGCCGTTCGCCTGGATGCTGGTCTCCTCGGTCAAGCTGGACTCGCAGGTGCTCACCGTGCCGATCCAGTGGATTCCGCAGGAGTTCCACTTCGACAACTACGTCCGCATCTGGGACCGGATCCCGCTCGGCACCTACCTGTACAACTCGATGTTCCTCAGCGTCACCATCACCTTCCTTCAGGTGCTCACCGGCAGCTTCGCCGCGTACGGCTTCGCGAAGATCAGCTTCCCGGGCCGCGACCTGCTGTTCCTCGCCTACATCGCCACGATCGCCGTGCCGTGGCAGGCGTACATGGTGCCGCAGTACATCATCATGGAGCGGCTCGGTCTGGTGAACACCCACCTGTCGCTGATCCTGCTGCAGGCGTTCGGGGCGTTCGGCGTGTTCCTGATGCGGCAGTACTACCTGACCATCCCCGACGAGCTGACCGAGGCCGCCCGCATCGACGGCCTCAACGAGTACGGCATCTGGGCGCGGATCGTGCTGCCGTTGTCCAAGCCGGCGCTGGCCAGCCTGGCGCTGCTCACCTTCGTCAACACCTGGAACGACTACATGGGACCGTTCATCTACCTGACCAGCAACGACCTGTGGACCGTACAGATCGGGCTGCGGACCTTCATCGGGCTCTACGAGGCCGAGTACGCCATGATCATGACCGGTTCGGTGCTGTCGATCCTGCCGATCCTGCTCGTCTTCCTGTTCGGCCAGCGCTACTTCGTGCAGGGCATCGCCACCAGTGGGTTGAAATGACGGCGGCCGGGGTGCGGCAACCCGTCCGGCAACCGCTGCGGCCCTCGCTGGCCGCGCGGGTCAACGTCGGCGCGGACACCTGGTCAACGATCTGGTCACTGGTGCACCGGGTGCTGGTGGTCAACCTCGGGCTGGCCGTCACCAACCTGCCGCTGCTGGTCGCGCTGGCCGTGGTCGCCCAGCCGTGGCGCTACCCGGTCTTCTTCGGGCTGCTGTCGGTCAGCATCGGGCCGGCGGTCGCCGCAGCGTTCGGCTACCTGCGGCGGGCCGAGGACGACGACCGGGCACCGGTACGCGAGTACGTCCGCGCGTACCGGCGGAACTTCGCCGCAGCGACGCGGCGCTGGGCGGCGGCGACGGCGCTGGTGGCGGTCCTGGTGACCGACATCGTCTGGCTGCACGACGCCGGCACTGCGGCGGTGCTCGTACCGCTGCTGGTGGTGCTGACCGTGCTGGTGGCCGCCACGACGGTGCTGCTACTGGCCATGGTCGAGCTGGCCCCGGGCCTGGGCATGCGCGCGGCCGTCCGGGCCGCGGCCTGGTCGGCGGTACGCCGGGCGCCGCTGGGCCTGCTCAGCCTGGTCGTGCTGCTGGCCGCCCTGCTGTCGGTCAACCAGGCGCCGCTGCTGGCGCTGGCGACGCTGCCCGGCTGTGCGCTGCTGGTCGTCTGGGTCAACAGCCGCGCCGCACTGTCCGATGCCCTGCCCCTTGAATCGCCTCGGACGTACTAGCGTCGAGGGCGTGCGGAGTAACGATGAGAGCTACGAGCCGCTGACGGTGGCGGGGCTGGGCGCGCTGCTCGTCGGCGCTGACGAGGCGCGACGGTGGCGGTTGGTGGCGGAGTTCCTTGAGGAGCACCGCTGGGAGCCGGCGCAGGAGCGGGCCGCTTTGCTGGAGCAGGAGCCGGCTGTCACCGGTGACGAACACTGGGACGTGTTCCTGGCCGCGTTGACGGAACACCTGGCGACCAAGGATGGTCGCGGGGCACCGGCATGGGTCGAGGCACGATCACTGCGCCGGTTCTGGTTCCCGTTCAACACCCGGGCCGCCCGGGTCGACGCCGTGGTGCACGCCCCGGCGGCGTTCCGCCGTCGCGGAGTCTACGTATCGCCGCAGGAATTGAACGTCGCGTGAGCGCCGCTGATCCGCTCCTGGACCGCGCGGCGATCGAGGACACCTTCCGGCGGCTCGGAGATCGCCTGCACTGACGACAGCACCTGTTTGGTCATACAGGTGCTCCCGGCAGGTGAATGACGGGTCACGTGTCTCCTCGTCACTGCCGAGTTTCGCTACGGGCGAGCACGATGCTGGTCCGGCTCGACGGCGAGCTGAAACGCCTTCCTCCACGGGAACGCGGCACGTCGGTCGGTGCCGGTGCCTGGTGGGTGTGGTGTCCAGTCGTCGTCCGGGCCGGAGATGACCCGGACGCCTTCGGCCCGTAGGTCGGCGATGGAGCGTTGGAAGGGTGCACGGGCGGCCAGTGCGGCGTTGACGAACGGCACGATGACGGTGGGGACACCGCGTCCGATCAGTTCGGCGGTTGAGGTGAGCGGGTAGGTGTCGGCGACGCCGCAGGCGAGCTTGTTGACTGTGTTGTACGTCGCGGGTGCGATGATCACCGCGTCCACCGGTGGCAAGGTCCGCCGGCCGCCGACGTCCGGGGTCTGGTAGGTGCTGCGTACGGGGTTGCCGGTCAGCCCGGTGACGGCGGAGGCGTCGATGAAGTCGAGTGCACTGGTGGTTGCGACGACCGTCGTCGCCCACGACTGCTCCTGTGCCGCTTCAACGAGTCGGAGAACATCGGCGGCGGGCCCAGCACCGCACACAACAATCCGGAGGTGTCCTGAGGTCACAGCCGAATCCCTGCATTGGCGGCGAACTCGGTGACGTGGCTTCGTAGGTGCCCGCGTGACAGAGCGGCGAGGTTCTCGACGATGCGGTGCACCGCCGGGCGGGCACAGATCTCCTCCGGCGCGATCCCGAAGGCGGTCCGTAGCGCTGACAGCCCCTGCTCATGACGTCCCCACTGGGCGTACGCCTGTGCGACGTCGACCAACAAGGCTGCTTTGCGTTCCTTGAGGATGATCTTGTCGATCTGTACCTGGCGAGCGTAGGTGATGGCGGTGCCGGCGTCGCCGAGGGCGAGTGCAACGTTGACCCGGTGCTGCAGCACGTTGGTAGGGCCGAAGCCGGTCCACCGGTCGTTGCCGTCGTGCCCCAGCCGGTTGGCGGCCTGAGTCGCCTCGTCCAGCATGGTGGCGGCAACGTCGCGGTCTTCGATCCTTGCAGCGGCGATCGAGCCACGGAGCAGGAGCGCGCCGTAGACGGCGAGGGCGTGTTTGGAGTCGAGCCCGGTGACGTCACTGACGGTAGTGGCGGATACCTGCGCGAAGGTGACAGCTTGTCGGGTGTGGCCGTTGCTCATCAGCGCGTGGGTCATTATCCGTGCACTGGTGCCGATCGCGAGAGGATCGCCGCTGTCGAGTCCGTATCGGGTGCTGCGCTCGGCTGCCACAAGCGCCATCGAGGTGTCGCCGTGCTTCAGCAGCAGGCTACCGACGACGTGGTAGAGGTCGGCGGCGAGTGCATCGAGTACGGAACGCTCGCTTGCCTGCTGCGATCTCGCTGCGGTGAAGGCTGGGAGGAGGGTCACGAGCCGGTCGAGGGTGCGCCCGTAGTGGCATGCCTGGTAGTCACCCTTGACCTGAGCGACCTGGGCGGCGAGGTCCTGCGCGGAGTTGGGTGAACCAGGTCCGGCAGCATCACGGCCGGGAGACAACAGCACGTCGAGCAGGTGCGCCACGGTCGGGATCGCGGCGGCGCCTTTGACAGCCGTATCGGTCAGAAAATCTCTGCGCCGCACGTTCTCATCCTGGTCAAGATCGGGATTGCCTCCGCCGTCAGTATGAGCCAGACAACCGGCGTGGAGTGCGACGAGGGCAGCTGACTGACCCGTGGGTGCACCGCTGGTGCTCGCATCGCAGAGCTGTGCGAAACGCTGACGAGCCTCCGCCGACGCTTGGGCCAGGACGGTGCACAGCGCCGCCTGCATCTCGGCACGCAACTGGATGTCACGGCCTCGACTGCTCCACTTCGCCACGGTACGTCGCGCTGCCCCGAGATGCTCGGCGAAGTCGGTCACACTCATTCGTAGTGCCTTGCGTAGCGCGTTCGCTTCCCAACCGGTCCAGGCACTCACGGTCGTCATCTGCACGTCCTTTCGACGGGCAAGGCTCAGGTGCGTGCCGCTGATCGTAACCGTACGTAGGTTCACGGACGTGCACCGTCAGTGCACCGTGCGGACATTTCCGCTGAGGGTTCAACCGGCCAACCTGGACATGTGGCCCCGCCGCCGTGCACGCCTTTGAGCTGCGGCGGCGGGTGCCGGGCGGCGGCTCGGGGTTGACGTGGAGAGCCACCTCGGGTCGCCGCCCTTCCAACTCTCGTTGAGGGGGCAGCGTGTTCGGGAAGTGGTTTCAGCGTGCGGACGTGCCGGTGGATGTGGTTTATCCGGTGCCGGGCCGCCAGCGGTACGCCGACCGTACGGTGCCGCCGCCGGACCGTCGGCCGGCGACCCGTACCGATCGGGCGCAGCGCCGGGGTGGTAACGCCGGCCGGCACTACCTGCGATGAGGACACCCGGAACCGGCAAAGGGCCGGTGCACGAGCCGGTGCGTCCGTCGTGGTGCTGCGCGGTCTGTCCGGACGGGACGCCGTGGCCGTGTCCGCCGGGTCGGACGCAGTTGGCGGAGGCGTACGTCGGTGAGCCGCTGGCGCTGTCGATTGACGTCGGTGAGCTGCTGACCGTCGCCGCCGAGGAGGCCAGGATCACCGACCCGGCCGAGTTGTACGAACGCTTCGTGTCGTGGACCTGGATCGACGCGGGTGGCAGGCGATGAGCGTGGCCGTCGGGCGTCGGGTCGCCTTGTGGCGGGTCCGCCGGCAGATGACCCAGCAGGTGCTCGCCGACCGGATCGGCCGGTCGAAGAGCTGGGTGGAGAAGGTCGAGCGTGGTGTCCGGCGGTTGGACCGGTTCTCGTTGATCCGGCAGGTCGCCGAGGTGCTGCGGGTCGACCCGGCGGAGTTGATCGGCCCGGCCCGGCCATCGGAGCATGGCGGGGCGGTCGACGGGGTGGCGGCGGTCCGGGCGGCGCTGGCCAGCTACGAGGTGTTCACCGCCGCCGACAGCGGCCCGGCCGTGGAACGCGAGGCAACGCAGCAGGTCGAGCACGCCTGGTCGACGTACCAGCACGGCGACTATCCCCGGCTGCTGCGGATGACACCGGAGCTGCTGGACGCCGCCCGGCGGCTGCACGCCACCCGGCCTGGGCCTGGGGCGGAGTTGTTGGTGCGCGCGTACCGGATCATCGCGCTCGTGCTGGTCAAGGTCGGTGAACCTGAGCTGGCCTGGTTGGCGGCCGATCGGGCGCTTGCCGTGGCCGGCGGTGATCCGGTGCTGGCCGGGTCGGCGGCGGTGCCGCTCGGGCAGGCGCTGCGCGGGTTGGGCCAGGACCGGTTGGCGATGACGACGACGGTCGCCGCCGCCGACCGCATCGCGACGGCATCGGTCGAGTGCGGCCCGGTGTACGGGACGTTGCTGCTGCAGGCCGGGTTGGCCGCTGCCGGCTGCGGCGAAACCCGCAGCGTCGACGAGCTGCTCGGCCGGGCCGCTGACGTCGCTGGCCGAATCGGTGACGGGCTGGACTACCGTACTGCGAGCTTCGGCCCGGCGGCCGTCGAGCTGGCGCACGTCGTGGCGGCCGTGGAGTCGGGCGACGCCCGGCAGGCGGTACGCCGGCACGAGACTGCCACCCGGCAGCTGACATGGCGTGGGCTGCCGGCCGAGCATCGGGCGGCGTACCTGGTGGATGCCGCGCGGGCACACCTCGGCGTCGGTGACTTCGCGGCGGCGGGACGGTGGCTCGTCGAGGCGGACCGCGTCGCACCGGCTGAGATCCGCTGCCGGCCCTCCGCCCGTACGGTCGTGGCTGAGATTGCCCGGTGCGGGCCGGACACGGCCGGCGTCGCCCGGCTGGCGACGGCGCTCGGGCTGACGACCGGCGTTTCGTGACGAGGGAACCTGTATGACCCTCAACCCGCCAGTTCTTCGACAATGCAGGTTCCCTCGTCGGCGTCAGCCGGGTGGGCTGCGTCACCGCGTTCCTCGGCGAGGTGGAAAGCGCTGATCCATGCCTCGGTACGCGCACGTTCGGTCGCCAGCGCGGTGGAGAAGCCGGCGGAGATTTTCGACCGTGAGGTCGAGTGGGACGAGCTGGTCCGGTTCGCGCGCCTGCCGCAGGGCGGGGCCACGCTGGGAGTGGTCTCCGGTCGTCGTCGTCAGGGCAAGACGTTCCTGCTCGACGCGCTGGTACGGGCGGCTGGCGGGTTCTTGTTCACGGCTACCGAGTCGTCCGAGGCTGACGCGCTGCGCCAGTACGGTGAGGCGCTCGGTGACTATCTGGGTGAGGCGACGCCGCTGCGGTTTGCGGACTGGGACGAGGCGGTCACCCGGACGATGACACTCGCCCCTGCCGGGCCACTGCCGGTGGTGATCGACGAGTTTCCGTTCCTGGCCCGCGTCAGTCCGGCGCTGCCCTCGATCATCCAGCGGGCGCTCGACCCGGCGGGACAGCGGTCGAACACCCAGGTACGGCTGCTGTTGTGCGGTTCGGCGCTGTCGTTCATGGGCAACCTGTTGTCCGGCGCCGCGCCGCTGCGTGGACGGGCCGGCCTGGAGTTGGTGGTCCGGACTCTGGACTACCGGTCTGCGGCCCGGTTCTGGGGGATCGCCGACCCACGCACCGCCCTACAGGTCAACGCGATCGTCGGCGGCACCCCCGCCTATCGGCACGAGTTCACGCAGGACGACTCACCGGCCGGGCCGGACGATTTCGACGACTGGGTGGTGCGTGCCGTGTTGAACCCGGCCCGCCCGCTGTTCCGGGAGGCCCGCTACCTGTTGGCGGAGGAGCCGGACATCCGCGACCCCGCGTTGTACCACTCGGTGCTGGCGGCGATCGCGGACGGTCGTACCCGGCGTGGGGAGATCGCCAACTTCCTGGGTCGGCAGCCGTCCGACCTGGCCCAGCCGCTGGGTGTACTAAAGGACGTCGGCCTGGTCGTGCGGGAGACCGACGCGTTCAAGAGCAACCGGGGCGTCTACCGGATTGCCGAGCCACTGCTCGTCTTCTACCACGCCGTAATGCGGCCGGCGTGGGGCGACCTGGAGCGCTCGGGTCGGTCCCGGCAGGTCTGGCCCCGGCTGCAGCGCACGTTCCTGAGCAAGGTCGTCGGGCCGCACTTCGAAACGATCTGCCGCGAATGGGCCCGGTGGGAAGCCGATCCGGACGTTCTTGGCGGTGTTCCGACCCGGGTGGCTGCCGGTGTCGTCAACGACCCCGCCGCCCGCACGCGGCACGAGGTGGACGTGGCGGTATTCAGCCGTGACGAGCAGGGCCATGAGGAACTCCGCGCGATCGGCGAGGCCAAGTGGCAGGAGGCCGTCGGGACCGGTCACCTGCGACGCCTGGTACACATCCGTAGCCTGTTGGCCGGTCGCGACGGGGTCCGGGCCGACCGGTGCCGGCTGCTGCTGTTCAGCGGCGGCGGCTTCGCCGACGACCTTCGCGCCGTGGCGGCCACGGACCCCGGCGTCCAGCTCGTCGACCTGGATCGCTTGTACGCGGCGAACCGATCCTGAGCGAACGACGTCAGCTCGACCGTTCGGCCTGACGTAGCACCCGGAGCAGGTCCTCGACCAGGTCCTCGGCGCTGGCGCGGCCCTTTCCGTCGGCCGCCAGGTGGCCGCTGATGGACAGATCGGCGGCGCCGTGCGCCAGCGCGCGGACCAGAGCGGCGGCCCGTTCCGGGTCACCTGCGGGCAGGGCCCCGGCCGCCTGGGCCTCGGCGGTCAGCTCGACGAGTCGCCGCCAGGTGGCGCCGGCCCGCTCGTGCAGGTCGGCGGAGGCGTGCATCGACCACCCGTAGACCAGCGCGAACCGTCGCGGATGGTGCTGTGCCCAGCGTACGTAGTCGAGCAGGACGTGTCGCAGCAGCGCGGCGGCCTCGGTCCGTGGCGTCGGTGTCGCCGTCATGACCCGTTCGAGCCGGTCGAATTCCTGGATGGCGACGGCCTCCAACAGCGCCTGCTTGTCGGTGAAGTGCTTGTACGGCGCGTTGTGTGACACCCCGGCCCGACGTCCAACCTCCCGCAGGGTGACCCGCTCCGGGCCGCCCTCGTCGAGCAGTGCGGTCGCTGCGGCGACGAGGTCGTCCCGGGTGCTCATCGTCCGATCCTAGATCAGGTTGACGCTGTCAACCTGGGCGACGTAAGGTCAGGTTGACAACGTCAACCTGTCGAAGGGTTCACTCTGATGAGAACCGTCGTCATCACCGGGGCCACCACCGGCCTCGGGCTGCGCGTCGCCGGGCGGCTCGCCGCCCAGGGCTGGCACGTCGTGCTCGGTCACCGGGCAGAGAGCCGGGGAGAAGCGGCGGCCCGGCAGATCCGTCGCCGGACCCCTGCGGCGAGCCTCGAACTGCTCCGGATCGACCTGGCCGACCTGCGATCGGTCGCCGACGCGGCCGAGGAACTGCGCCGGTCCGGGCAGCGTCCGCCGCTGCATGCCATCGTCGGCAACGCCGGCATCCAGGTCATCGACGGGGTACGCCGGTCCGCCGACGGCTACGAGCTCACCTTCGCGACCAACCACCTCGGTCATCACCTGCTCGTCACCGGACTGCTCGACGACCTGGCCGCCGGGGCCCGGATTGCGATCGTCAGCAGTGGCACCCACTGGCGGGAGAAGAGCATGGGCTTCCCGGAGCCGCGTTGGACGAGCGCCCGCGAACTCGCCGACCCGTCCGACGCCGACGCCACCCCGACGGCGGGCCGGGTCCGCTACTCCACCTCGAAGTTGGCGAACATCTACTTCGTCTACGAGCTCGCCCGCCGACTGGACGGACGGCCGATCAGCGTCAACGCGTACGACCCGGGGCTGATGCCCGACACCAGCCTCTCCCGCGACTACCCGACGCTCGCTCGGACCGGTTTTCGGATGGCCGCCCCGCTGATCAGCGCGCTGCTGCCCGGCGCGCGCAGCTCCCGGGCCTCCGCCCGGCACCTGGCCGACCTGGTCAGCGACGCCCGGTTCGACGGCACCACCGGTGCGTACCTGGAGGGTCCGAAGGTCGCCCCGTCGTCACCCGAGTCATACGACGTCGCCCGGGCGCGGCGGCTCTGGGACGACAGCGAGCAACTGATCGACCAGGCGCTCGCCCGCCGTTGAGTCGGGTGGGGCCGGTCCGGGTCGCCTCACCAGCTGCCATGTTACGGTTGATGTTCGGGAAGTCCTGAACATTCGTGATGATGGCGTTCTTCGATGGTGGCGGTCCTCATGATGGGGCGTTCTCGGCGAGGAAGGAGATGCACGTGGATCCGGACGCCGGGCGGCGGTACGCCGAAGAGGTCGGTGTCGCCCTCGCCCAGATGGGCACCACCCCTGCGTTCGGCAAGTTGCTCGGCTGGCTGCTGATCTGCGACCCGCCGGGCCAGACCACCGCGCAACTGTGCGAGGCGGTCGGGCTGTCCAAGGCATCCGTCTCGGCCGGGATGCGGGCGCTGGAGCAGTCCGGCATGGTGCGCCGGGTGCCGACCAGCGGCCGGGGCCACGCGTACGAGATGCACCCGGACGCCTTCGCCCGGGCGATCGACCCGACCGACAAGATGCGCACCTTCATCGACCTGATGCAGCGTGGCATCGATCTCGTCGGCGACGCGGACGCCCCGGAGGCGGACCGGCTCCGGCACACCCGCGACTTCTACACCTTCATGATCGAACGGACGCCCGCGCTGATGGAGGAGTTCCGGCGCCAGACCAAACGGGACGTGTGACGGTGCGGGTCCTGATCGTCACCGTCGGGTCTCGCGGTGACGTCCAGCCGTACCTGGCGCTCGGCACCGGGCTGCGGGCGGCCGGTCACGACGTCACCCTGGCCACCTGCGCCCGATTCCGGTCCTTCGTCACCGACCACGGCCTGGCGTACGGCCACCTCGGCGACGAGATCCTGCAACTGCTCGACTCGGCGGCGGGTCGCGCCGCGATGGAGGACACCACCGGACTTCTCGGCTCGGTCAAGACCAACATCCGGCTGGCCCGGCGGGCCAACCCGATCAACCGGGGCCTGCTGGCCGATGTCTGGCAGGCGGCCCGCCAGGCCGACCCGCAGGTGATCGTCTACCACCCCAAGGCGCTGGCCGGCCCGCACGTCGCCGAGAAACTCGGCGCGCCGGCGGTGCAGGCGGTCCCCGTTCCGATGTCCGTGGCGACCGGCGACTTCCCGCTGATCGGCGCACCTGCGCTGCCGCTCGGCCGCGCGTACAACCGGCTCACCTACCGGCTCGTCGGTGCCGGCTACCGGATGTACGACGGCATGGTGAACACCTTCCGCCAGGAGACGTTGTGCCTGGCCCGACGTAGGGGTGCGGCCCTGGCCACCCGGCTGCCCGACGGGCGGCCGATCCCGGTGCTGCACGCGGTCAGCGGTCATGTGCTGCCGCGCCCGGCCGACTGGCCCGGGCACGCCCAGCTCACCGGATACTGGTTCCTCGACGATGCCACCGGCTGGCAGCCACCGGCCGAACTGGTCGACTTCCTCGACGCCGGCGACCCACCGGTGTACGTCGGCTTCGGCAGCATGGCCGGGCGGGATCCGCAGCGCCTCACCCGCGTCGTCGCCGAAGCGCTGCGCCTGGCCGGCGTACGCGGCATCGTCGCCACCGGCTGGGGCGGGCTGGACGCGGCTGGCCTGCCGGGCAACGTCCTGCCCATCACCCAGGCACCGCACGACTGGTTGTTTCCCCGGGTGTCCGCCGTGGTGCATCACGGCGGTGCCGGCACCACCGCCGCCGCGCTGCGCGCCGGCCGGCCCTCGGTGATCTGCCCGTTCATCCTGGACCAGTTCTTCTGGGGTCGGCGAGTGGCGGCGCTCGGCGCGGGCAGCGCCCCGGTTCCGCAGTCGACGATCACCGCGCAGCGGCTCGCGGCCGCGATCCGCCAGGTCAGCACCGACGTCGATGTCCGGGATGCGGCGGCCGGGTTGGGGCGGCGGCTCACGGCCGAGGACGGCGTCGCGAGCGCGGTGGCGCGGATCGAAGCCGCAGCGGCGTGACCGACCCCGAATAGTCGACGTTCACGGTCCCGAGTCGGGTTCAGGCGCACGATGAACCAGATCGCGTGCACGGCCCGGTCGCTGCGGCTCTCCAGCAGGTGCGGGCGGGACGAGTCGAACACCATGCTGTCCCCGGCGCCGAGCACGACCTCCTGGAAGCCGACCTGGCAAGGTCAGCTCACCCTCCATGATGTAGGCGTGCTCGTGGCCGGTGTGCCGCTGGACCCGGCCGGACACACTGGACTTCGCCCCCGGTGGGTAGGCGACCGCGACGGGTTGCCGGCCCCAGTTCGAGGACGGCGAGTTCATCGAGTCCCGTCGTCCCTGAGGGTTCGTGATCTGCTTCTGGCCACCACGCGTCAGGGGCGAAGGTGTGCCCGTATGCATAGCCGACTACGTCGGTGCTGATCTCCACGACGATGGTGGAGAAGCCGGGCCGGGAGGACTCCTCTAGAGGTCTACGAGATGCGGGCGATAGTGAGGCAGGTCGGCTGGAGCGGACGGACGTGAACAGCGGCAGTGCCGTGGCAACGACCTGGCAGGCATCAGTCTGGTTACCTTCGACCAGCAACAAGAGGCCGAGGCGGACGCTGTAGTAGGCGCGGCTGCGCTGGGACTTGAATCATCCATCCACAGCGGATTGCATCGCACTGGCGGCCTGCTCGGGTCGTTGAGGGGGTGTCGTGTACGGGAAGTGGTTTCAGCGTGCGGATGTGCCGGTGGATGTGGTGTATCCGGTGCCGGGTCGAGCGGCGGAGCCGCGTCGCCGCAGGTCCGGGAGGTGTACGGGACGTTGCTGCTGCAGGCCGGGTTGGCCGCCGCCGGCTGCGGTGAAACCTGCAGCGTCGACGAGCTGATCGCACAGGCTGATGAGGTCACCAGGCAGATCGGGGACGGCCCGAACTACCTGCAGGCGAGTTTCGGACCGGCCGCCGTCGACTTCAAAGCGGGGGGACGGTAGTTGGTCGAGGCGGACCGCGTCGTACCGGCTGAGATCCGCTGCCGGCCCTCCGCCCGTACCCTCGTGGCGGAGATTGCCCGGTGCGGGCCGGACACTGCCGGCGTTGCCCGGCTGGCGACGGCGACCGGGCTGACGACCGGCGCCTCACGACGAGGGAACCGCTATGCCCCTTGAACCGGCGGGTTGAGGGTCATGGCGGTTCCCTCGGTGGCGTCGGCCGCCGTGCCGAGTACGCGGATCTGGTCGCCGGGCCGGATGACGCCACCGACCACGACGCGGGCGTAGAGGCCACGCAGCCGGGCCTGGCGACCCTGCTCACTCCAGACCAGCTTGTGCGCGTCCCGCCCGTAGCGGTTGGCGAACTTCGCACACCCGTTGTGCGGTTCGGCCGTCACCTCGATGACCGCCTCGTCGCCGACCGCCAGCCGGGTGCCGGCGGGCAGTGCGTCGGTGTGCAGGTCGAGATCGGCGAAGAGCTGGTCGCCGGCCAGCCCCCAGTGCTGCGGGTCGTCGCCGGCGACCAGCCGGACGAGCCGGGAGTTCATCACGGTGAGCTGCCGATCCGGGTGCGCCGACCCGTCACTGGTCTTCGAGCTGCCGCGCTGCGCCCAGCTGTCGCCCACCAGCCCGTCGGTGATGTCGAGCGTCCCTTCGGCTAGCAGCTCCCGCTCGTCGACGGCTGGCCGGCGGACCACGAGGTCCAACCTGCCGGAGCCGCGTGGGGAGCGGGCCACCTCCGTGAGCCCGGCGGTGAGCTCGGCGGCGGGCAGGTGACGGGGCGCCGTGGTGTGCGCCGTGGGCCGGTCCATGCCCGTAGTGTGCCAGAGCTTTTTCGCGTCGTCGCCTGCTGTCTGGCCGACCGCGTTCCCGCCGACTGAAGCTTCGTGATCGGTTCTGTTTCTTTGTGACCACCTTGCGCCGCCGCGCAGGGCGGCCGGCTGCGGTTACTGGCACCACGATGCCAACCGGGACTACCTGAGGGCGCACCTGGCCCGTGCGGTGTGGTCGATTGTGATCGGACGCGATCGAGTCTGTTCATTCCTGTTATTGACTGGTGTCTTTCGATCGATTTACTGTCGCGAGACCAGCCGTGCATCGGACAGAAACATGCGGTCGGCAGAAGGAGACATTCATGGGACGTGGATCGGCCGTCGCAGCCCTGCTCGTGCTCGGGATGATCGCGCCAGCTCAACTGGTCGGTGGTACGTCTACCGCTGCGGCTGCACCTGCGGCTGCGGCGACCGTCGACATCACCGTGGACGCGAGCCTCGTCGCGGCCGACAACGTCAACGGCCTGACCTTCAAGGGCTTCGGTGTGCTGAGCGCGAACAGCACCAGCGCCGTGCTGATGGACTACAAGGCCCAGCACCCCGAGACCTACGCGCGGCTGCTGCGGGTTCTCTTCGGGGGCGACCGACCCGTCATGAGCCACGTCAAGATCGAGATGGGCAACGACCGGAACAACTCGACCGGACCCGACCCGGCCACCATGCGCCGGGAGACGGAGCCGGCGAACGTGGCCCGGCACCCGGGCTTCCAACTGGCCGCCGACGCCAGGAAGGTCAACCCCGACGTCAAGGTCAGCATCCTGCGGTGGAACGCGCCGGCGTGGGCGAACACCAACGACAAGATCTACACCTGGTACAAGAACACCATCCTGGCGGCCTACCGCGAGTACGGCTTCATGGTCGACTACGTCAACCCCGGGGTGAACGAGCACACGGCCGATCTCACCTGGACCAAGCAGTACGCGAACCAGGTGCGCAGCGACACCACCGGCTACGTCAGCGACGATCCCGCACTGGCCGGCTTCCGTCCCGGCGAGGCGCAGCTCTACCACCAGATCCAGGTCGTCATCTCCGACGAGGTCGGCATCGGCAGCTTCGGCGGCGCGATGGTCGGCGACGCCGAGCTGCGCGACGCAGTCGCGGTGGCCGGCTACCACTACAACACGAACGACGACGGTCAGCAGAACTTCACCCGGCTTGCCGAGCAGTTCGACAAGGAAATCTGGAACAGCGAAGCGCAGGCCACCTTCAGCAACTCGTCCTTCCGACAGAACAACAACACGGCAGACCCGACCGTGCCGGGCACCGGCATCGGCGGCACGGGCAGCGCGCTGGAGATGGCCAACACCATCGTCAAGGGCTTCGTGATGTCGCGGCGGACGCACTTCGTCTACCAACCCGCCATCGGCTCGTTCTTCGAAGGCGGTCAGTACTCCTTCAAGGAGCTCGTGTCCGCCCGCGACCCGTGGTCAGGGTGGATTCACTACGACGCGGGACTCGCCGTGCTGCAGCACTTCACCAGCTTCGCGCAGACCGGTTGGGAGAACGACTCCAACACCGCCGGGGTCTGGCGGGCTGTCCCGCAGGCCAGCGCCTCCACCGCCACCGGCACCAACCCGGTCGTCGGGCGCAACGGTCAGCCCAACTACCTCACCATGGCCGCGCCGGACCGGTCGGACTTCTCGACCGTGATCGTCAACGACTCCGAGTACGCACGGACCTATGAGATCACGCCGGTCGGCTTCGATCTAGGGGTCGACCCGAAACTCGCCGTCTGGCAGACCCGGGCTACCGGCGGCGGCGAGGCGTTCGACGCCAACTACAAGCGCCACGTCGCCGATGCGGTACCCGGCGTCACCGGCGGCTACCAGGTCAGCGTCGAACCATACTCCATCGTCACCGTCACCTCGCTCGACGTCACCGCAGATCCGGAGTGGGCCACGCCGCTTCCGGTCGAGGGCGAGCGCACGGTGCTCGACGCCGACCCGGAGCACGGCGTGCTGTGGGCCGACGACTTCGACTACGTCGGCCGGACCGTGCCGGTGATCGGTCCGGGTGGCGTCGTCACGAGCCAGACCGAGAGCTTCATCGACTCCCGTGGCGGCGACACGGGCGCCATCCCGCTGTACACCTGGGACCGGAACGGTGCCTTCGAGACGGTGCGGACCGGCGACGGGAACAACGTGCTGCGCCAGCAGATCGACCGGGCGACGACCGGTGTCGGCGGTGCCTGGAACAGCGCCGATCCCGTCACCGGCGTCGGTGATCTGCGCTGGACCAACTACCAGGCGGGCGTCGACGTGCGGTTCGACCGGGGCCCGGCGTCGGACAACTACGCGGCCATCGGCGCGCGTTCGACCGGCGGCGGCAGCTCACACAGTCTGAGCGGCACACCCTATGCGTTGCTGCTGGCCTCCGACGGGACCTGGCAGTTCCGCCGTACCGGTAGGACGATCTCCGGCGGGACCGTCGCCGGATTCGACGCCACCGCCTGGCACCGGTTGGCGATCCGGGTCGCCGGTCACCAGATCACCGGCTTCGTCAACGGCGACCAGGTGTTCAGCTGGACCGACGACCTGCCGTACCTGTCCGGTCGCGTCGACCTCGCCAGCGGCTTCCACCACACCCGGTTCGACAACCTGACGATCGAGCGGGTGCCGGGCCACCTGCCGTACTACCGCGAACTCCTCGACAACCTGGAGATGAACGACCTGGCCGACCCGCCGGCCGCCCGGCTCGCCTACAGCGGAGACTGGCGGCACGCCAACGGCGGCAGCATGTACGAGTATCATCGCTCGTCGTCGACCAGTCGGGGGCCCGGTGCCTCCCTCGCGTACACGTTCACCGGTTCCGGGATCGACGTCATGGGAGTCAACGACGGCAGCGCCCGGCTCGACGTGCGGGTCGACGGCGAACTCGTCGCGACGAACCTGCCGACCAGGTCCGTCACCAACTTCCAGCAGACCGTGGCCGTGCGAGGACTGCCGTGGGGTCGGCACACTGTGACCTTTGAGGTGATCGCCGGGACGCTGGTGGTCGACTCGGTCGGTGTCCTGGGGACGCCGGCAACCGAGCCGGCGTCGAGCGATGCTGTCAGCCAGGCGTTGGCGGTAGCCTCGCGGATCGAGCGGACCGAGGACTTCACCGACCGGGACTGGGCGCTGCTGCAGTCCACCATCGCGATGGCCGGTCGTGCGGTGGCTGACCCGGCGGGTTATCGGCTCGACGGGGAGGGCGCCCGGCAGATCGTCTCCCGGCTTCAGGCGGCCAGCTACCCGCTGGCCAATCGGGTGGCCGCGCTGCCGCAGGTCTGGCGGGCGACCTTCCTCGGCCAGGTGCCGGGCGACCTGCCGGCGACGCTGCCCGCCGCGCTCACCGACGGCACCACCCGGGATCTCGCGGTGACCTGGGATCTCGACGGACTCGACGTCAGCCAGGCGTGGACGACGGTCGCCGTCCGGGGCAGCCACGGTGGTGCCACCACGACCGCCTGGGTCGAGGTCGTGCCGCCAGGGCTGAGGTACTTCGCGGACGTCAACGGGACCGCAACCGGCACCCTGGGCTACAACTCGCCGGCCCACGCGGCGGTCGCCGAACTGCTGGGCGACGATCTGCGCAACGGCGCACCCGACCAGGTCCTCGAAGGCGATGCGACCTGGGGCCTCGGGGCGTACAACGCCGCCGGCGACCGTGACATCCGGTACAAGGGGATCGTCGCTGGTGACTACAGCAAGACGACCACCACGGGGGTGTACACGGCCAACCAGGTGGGGGCGATCCTCAGCTACACCTTCACCCTGCCGGCGGGTCGCCACACGATCGTGGCGGGCAGCCACTCCTGGTGGCCCGGCAACAGTCGCGGCTACGACGTGTTCCTGGACTATGACGGTGCCGCGCACCAGGTCGGAGCGCAGGTCACCCTCGACACCGCCACGCCGTCGAGGGTGTTGAGCTACGACATCGACCTGGCCGCGGCCGGACCGGTGACCATCCGGCTGCGGGCGACCAACAACCAGTCGCCGATGCTGTCGTGGGCCGCTGCGGTCGAGGGGGTCTACTCCGTGTCGTACGACGTCAACGGCGGCATCGGCACGGCACCCGAGGCGCGCAATGGTTTGTTGCGGACCGATGCTGGTCTGGACGCGCCGGGCACCGGTCTGCGCAGGCCCGCGTTCGAGTTCGCCGGTTGGAACACTGCCGCCGACGGCAGCGGCACCACGGTGACCGCCGCGACCGAGGTGTCGGCCCTGGCCCAAACCGCGGCGACGCTGTACGCCCATTGGACGCCGGTGGTACCCACCTGGGAGCCGTCGCAGGTTTACACCGAGGGTGATCTCGTGTACCACGCCGGCCGTGCGTACCAGGCCCAGTGGTGGACGAGGAACCAGGTACCGGGTGCCACGCAGCGGGGTGCCTGGGCCGAGCTCGGTGCCTACCAGCACTGCGGCAGCGATTTCTACCCGGAGTGGACGTCGTCGTGGATCTACACCGGCGGCGAGACCGTCGAGCATGACGGGCAGCTGTGGACCGCACAGTGGTGGACGCGGGACCAGCAACCTGCCGCCTCCGGGTGGGGCCCCTGGAAACGGGTTGGTGCCTGCTGATCCCGCTCCGCCCGCCCGTCCCGCGCCGATCATGTCTGCCGGCCCCGGCCAGCTCGTCGACGGCCGGTGTGAGCGCGGTCCGGGCGCGGCGCAGCACCGTACGGTCGTCGAGGGCGATCGCGGCCTGTGCGGTGAGGCACCACAACGCCTCGGCCAACGGGTCGCGCGCTGGGTCCGGGGTCTGCCGCAGCGCCGTCGCCGCGTCGGCCGGCCGGTCCCGCGTCAGCAGCAGGACCGGGCGCGCCCAGGGCCGGTAGCGACCCCAGCCGGTGTCGTCGTGGAAGCGGATCGCCTCTACTGCGCCGGCTCGGTGATTGGTCCGTACCCGTATCCGTGGATGGTGCGGACCTTCCAACGGGTCATTGGCGACGAGGCGCGTGGCCAGTGCGCCCGCGAGCTGGTCAACGCGGTGCCGGACCACGTCGTGGCCTGCGTCGGCGGTGGCTCCAACACCGCCGGCACCTTCGCCGGTTTCGTCGATCGGTGCGGCTCTCGTCGGCTCGCGCCGCAGCCCAGTTGCGAATCGCGCCGGGCGAGCACGCGCTGCGGCTGGAGCGACTGCGTGAGTTCGCCGGCCGTCCCGCGATTTACCAGGTCTCCTGGGTACGCCAACCGCACGCCGACCGGCTCCGCAGCCGCTCGGCCGCCCCGGTGGCCCGGGTGAGCGCGGTCCTGACCTCGGCCGCTCCCCGGCCACACTTGATCATGTAGAAGAGGAAGAGGTTGATCGACGCCACGGACAAGGCGTACACGTACACGTCCTGCAGCGCGCCCTGGTAGACCGCGAGCCCGATCGTCCAGACGATCCCCGCGTAGAACAGCGAGGACGGCGTCCACTCCGCGAACGACGCGAGCCCGGTGACCTTCGCGTCGCTCGGCGGTACGGTGCTCAGCCCACGCCGACGTGCGTCCGCCAGGGCACGTCGGGCGAACAGGAGGACGGCGCTGTTGGTGAACAGCGACAGGGTCTGGCCGATGGCGCTGTTGATCGGCCACAGCCGGGGGTCGTAGAGCACGATCGGCAGCACCAGGACAGCGCCGGTGACCGTCTGTATCCGGATGGCGAACTGGGCGAGGGCTGCGCGGACGGTGAGGCCGCCGGCCCGCCAGCCGGCGGCCAGCGGATTCATGCTGGCGAAGATGTTGTGGTAGTACTTCGCCGACACCATCGCGTACGTCAGACCGACCAGCAGGGCCGGCGCGTTCGCCTCGATGTCCGGTATCGAGTACCCGGGAGCGCGTAGCGAGTCGAGGACCGGGAAGTGATCTTCCGAGCCGCCCAGCATCCGTTGCAGGGACTCCACCATCCGGTTGCCCCAGGACCAGTCGAACTGCCGGATGATCCAGATGAGGGTGATGGCGCAGGTCACCGCCCAGGCCACGGAGGAGAGCCAGGACCAGGCCAGCAACCGGGCTGCGGCGAGGGCCGACGCACGGCCGGCGGCACCCGGCTCAGCCCGGCGCGTCCGGTAGATGCGACGCAGCTGACCGGGGGCACCGGCGAGTGGTCGGAACAGTCCGAGGGTCAGTCGGGTCTGGAACAGTTCCCAGGTGCCTCGGACCAGCCGGTCGTCGGTCGGCGGCGTCCGGGCCGCCTCGGCGTCGAGTTCCGCAGCGAACGTGTCGTGGAGTCGGGCGTACCGGGAGACGTCCGGTGCCGGTTGCTGTTCTTCACCGGCTGCGGCGTGCCGCTCGGCGGGGTCGGTGTCCGGCGAGAACAGCAGCAACCGATGGTCCGGGTGGGTGTCGATGAGGTCCTCGATGAACCGGGCCAGCAGCGGCGCGTGGGCGTAGAACTCGTCTGGAACGACATCACCCGGTTCCCCGCCACCGAACATGGTCAGCAACTTGCCCAGCGAATAGACGTCGGACTTGTCACCCGCCGTCCCGTCGGCCTTCACCTCAGGAGCGACGAACTGTCCGTCCGGGCCTTCGAGTGCGCCGAAGGCGTACGTGTACAGGTAGTTCGCGCCGATGTCGATCAGCCGGAAAACGGGTCGGCCGTCCCGGTAGGTCACCATGATGTTCGACGGGGCGAGGTCGCCGTGCCCCCGCCTGGTCGGCTCGGTGGGGTGGTTGCCGGCGTTGAGGAACCGGTCGAGCTCCGCGAGCGCCAGGAACGCGGCCGTGCCGTAGTCCCGCAGGTCGGCCAGGAGCGCGAACCGGTCGACCGAGGTCTCGCCGAGGCCCTGGTCGTCGCCGGATGTCGCCGAGCGTCCGGGGCGGGCACGTCGCGCGGTGCGGCGTCGCGCGGTGCGTTCCCGCCACACCTCGTGCAGCGGACGCCCGGCGACGAAGTCCATCAGGATCCAGCTGTGCGAGCTGGCCCAGACCGCGACCAGATGTTCCGCCTGGGCACCGGCGAGATCGTAGAGCCCGGCGTACGCCTTCGTCGTGCTCGCGATGCGCGGGATCCGCAGGTACGGGTAGAGAATCAATTTGAGGGCGAAGGGTCGACGCAGCCCGCCCCGTCGCGTGCCGGACCCGCGCAGGATCAGCGAGGTGGTGCCGTGCTCATGGAATTCGAGGGTGTCGAAGTCGACTCCGGCGGTCCACTCGGACCCCGCGACGGCATCCTGACCGGCATGGTCCGGAAGCGGTCCGCCGACCGGCCGGTACAGCTCGCGGATCGTCTCGCGTACCGGCCGCTGCCGGACGAGACGCCCGCACACGCCGGGACAGTCGTGACCGGGTGGGGGTGTGCTCCCGTCGGTGGTACCCGCCCGGGCCGGCGCGGCGGCGGTTCGGCGGTCACTCGATTCGGCCAGGCCGGTCAGAGTGATCAACAGCAGCGCCAGGAAGCCGACCGTCTGCCGACGCGGCGGCGGCAGGTCGGCGGCACCATCGGCGAGCCGGTCGCAGTGCCGCGCCAGTCCGTCGAGGACCGCCTTCCAGCTGCCTGGGCGGAACCGGTCGTCGAAGGACCGCTGATCGAACGGCACGTCACGCAGCAGCGCCCGCCAGGAGGTCAGGTCATCGGCCGTCGGTCGGTTCGTCGCCGTCGTCCGCCGCCCGGCGGCCGACTCACCGCCGGCCGGCAGCAGCAGTTTCGCCAGCCGGTCGAGCTCCGGACCGGGCGGCGTGGGTGGTCGGGAAAGCTCCTCGACCAACTGGTCGAGGGTCGGTTGTCCGGCCATCAGCGCTGGTCCACGACCATCAGACGGGGTACCGCGTGCAGTCGTCCCGACCGGAGCAGATCCACCGGCCGTCCCTCGACCGCGCAGTACATCAGGGAGTACGCCCGGCGCGCCGCGCTGATCAGCAGGTGCGAGCGCAGTTCGTGCCGCTTGACCTCGGTGTCCTCGGGCAACGGGGCGAGGTCGAGGACGTACGGCGGCAGCTGGCTCGCGGTGCCGCGCCGGGCGGCGAGGTCGACCTGGTCGCGGAGCCGTTGCCGGACCGAGGCCAGGTAGGCGGCACCCAGCCCTTCCTTGATTCTCTCCAGGTAACGGCAGGTGTACCGGTGCTGCAGACCGAGCCCGCCATTGCCGCTGCGCATGGGCCGGGTACTCAGGGAGAGCACGTGGGTGCATCCGTCGCGCAGCGCGAGTCGGAACGGCAGCGCGGTGACCACGCCACCGTCGAGAGCCCGCCAGCCTCGGAACTGCGCCGTTCCCCGTACGGCGATCGGCAGCCAGGCGGAGGCCAGCAGCGCTGCCTTGAGGTCGGCACGGTCGGAGAAATCGGATACCAGCCGGGTGGAAATTGCATCGACATCGGTGATAGCTACATGAAGTGGGAGGTCGGCTGCCAGAACGCGGTCATAGGCGAGCGGCTTGATGATCTCGACGATCTCTCCGAACGCGTAGTCGAGATCGAGGATGTTCCCGCCACGCAGGCCGCGGGTGAAGTCGATGAACCGGCGGCTGGTCAGATCGTCGTAGTAGATCGAAACGGGGTACCAGGTCCCGCCGGCGAGGAAATAGGCGCTGTTCACCGCGCCGGACGAGCAGCCGTACACCGCGTCGAACGCGTCGCTGAAACCCTGGTCCTCCAGCGTCGCGAGCATCGACGCCGAGACGACTCCCCGCATCCCGCCACCCTCGACCGCGAGGCCGACCTTCGCCGTGTCACCGTGATCGCGGGCACCGGGCCGGCTGCCGGAGTCGCGCCGTTTCCGAATGATCTTGAGCACCGGGTGCTCGGCGTCCCAGGGCTGCATCTCGATGGCGTCCGGTGACTCGCCCACGATCTCAACCGACCTTATTGGCGGAGCCGTGACCGGTGGGCGACACCATCGACGATGGACTCACTCTATCTATGTTGCCAGTAGGTGGATCTGTTCGGCAAATGCGAGTATTCGCAGATGTCGGAGACGAGGTGGGGCCGCCCCAGAATTGATCTTCTAATTCGGCGTCCCTTCGCGAAGAATACTCATTATCCGCCGACGGGGACCTGATGCCACAGGTGCATGCTGATGCATCTCTGGCATCAAGCTCGACAGGTACCCCGACCGAGTGAGGTGATGCCCGCGGCCAGGGCGCCGGGAGTGGCCTGCGCCGCCGGCAAGGTACGACCGCAGCAGTGCGGCGCTCGCCCGGGCGTCCGCCAGCGCGCAGTGCGCGTCGGTGAGCGGTACGCCGATTCGTTCGCAGCAGTCGGCCAGCCTGCGACGGTGCAAGTCGGGAAGGTGGTCCCAGTTTGCCTCCATTGTGCACATATGTGGGCAGGTAGGCATCGTCCGACCTGCCCTTTCGTCCGCCGCCGGTGGCTGGCGGCTGTTCGCGATCCGCAGTGACCGCGGGGCGGCGTCAGCGCTGGTTTGTCAGCGCGGCGGGGGACAGGTGCCGGGCGTACGCCTCGGTGGTGAAGAACGCCGGCAGGTCCTCGCCGAGCGCCGTCTCCTCGACGATCCGGGCCGCCGCCTCGGCGCGGTCGCGGTCCGGACCGTCCCGCCCGTCGACCAGCGCAACCAGCTCCCCGGCCAGGACCGACCGGACTAGGTCCTCGGTGACGCATCCACCGTCGGCCAACGGGGTGCCGTGGTGCAGCCACTGCCAGACCTGACAGCGGGCGATCTCGGCGGTCGCCGCGTCCTCCATCAGGTTCCACAGGGCCACCGCGCCGGCACCGCCCAGCCAGGCATCGACGTACCGCAGCGCCACCGCGACGTTGGCGCGGACCCCGGCCGCCGTCACCTGGCCGGGCGTCTTGTCCACGGCCAGCAGGTCGGTCGCGGTCACCGCCACCTCCTCGCGCAACCGGTCGACCTGGTGCGGACGGTCGCCGAGCACCGCGTCGAAGACCTCCCGGCAGGTCGGCACCAGGCCCGGGTGGGCCACCCAGGAGCCGTCGAAGCCGTCGCCGGCCTCGCGTTGCTTGTCCGCCCGCACCTTGCCCAGCGCGGCCTCGTTGACCTGCGGGTCCCGGCTGGGGATGAAGGCGGCCATCCCGCCGACGGCATGCGCGCCGCGTCGGTGACAGGTCCGCACCAGCAGTTCGGTGTACGCCCGCATGAACGGCACCGTCATGGTCACCTCGGCGCGGTCCGGCAGCACGAAGTCCGGCCACTGCCCGAAGTTCTTGATGATGCTGAAGATGTAGTCCCACCGGCCGGCGTTCAACCCGGCCGAGTGCTCCCGCAGCTCGTACAGGATCTCCTCCATCTCGAACGCGGCGGTGATCGTCTCGATCAGCGTGGTCGCCCGGATGGTGCCCTGCGGCAGGCCGAGCCGGCGCTGGGCGAGGACGAACACGTCGTTCCACAGCCGCGCCTCGCGGTGGCTCTCCAACTTCGGCAGGTAGAAGTACGGCCCGGCGCCGGCGTCGAGCTGCCGGTGGGCGCAGTGGAAGAAGTACAGCCCGAAGTCGACCAGGCTTGCCGAGATCGGCCGCCCGTCCACCACGATGCCCTTCTCCACCAGGTGCCAGCCGCGTGGACGGACCACGATCGTGGCCGGCTCCTCGCCGAGGGCGTACCGCTTGCCGCGCTCGTCGGTGAAGTCGATCCGCCGGTCGAGGGCGTCCATCAGGTTCAGCTGCCCACCGATCACGTTGCGCCAGGTCGGGCTGGTGGCGTCCTCGAAGTCGGCCAGCCACACCTTCGCGCCCGAGTTCAGCGCGTTGACGGTCATCTTCCGGTCGGTCGGTCCGGTGATCTCCACCCGCCGGTCGACCAGCCCGGGTGCGGGCGGGGCGACCCGCCAGGTCGGGTCGGTGCGGATGTGTTCGGTCTCCGGCAGGAAGTCGGGCAGCTGGCCGGAGGCGTACCGGGCCCGCCGGGCGCGGCGGGTGTCCAGCAGCGCCACCCGCCGGGCGGCGAACTCGCCGTCCAGGGCGATCAGGAACTCCAGCGCCTCGGCGGAGAGCACCTCGTCGAACCGGTCGGCCATCGGACCGAGAATCTCGTACCTCACGCGAACTGCTCCTCCTCGGTCGAGCCGCGCAGCGCGGTGGTCTCGCCGGCCGGGTTGAGCACCGTCGAGATCAGGTCGAAGTAGCCGGTACCCACTTCCCGCTGGTGTTTCACCGCCGTGTAGCCGGCCGGTTCGGCGGCGAACTCGCGCTCCTGCAGCGACACGTACGCGCTCATCCCGTCACTGGCGTAGCCGCGCGCCAGGTCGAACATCGAGTAGTTCAGCGCGTGGAAGCCGGCCAGGGTGATGAACTGGAACTTGTACCCCATGTGGCCCAGCTCCCGCTGGAACTTGCCGATGGTCGCGTCGTCGAGGTGCTTGCGCCAGTTGAACGACGGCGAGCAGTTGTACGCCAGCAGCTGGTCCGGGTACTCGCGCTTGATCGCCTCGGCGTACCGGCGGGCGACCTCCAGGTCCGGGGTGCTGGTCTCCATCCACAGCAGGTCGGCGTGCGGCGCGTAGGCCAGGCCTCGGGCGATGCACGGTTCGATACCGTTGCGCACCCGGTAGAAGCCTTCGGCGGTGCGCTCGCCGGTGACGAACGGCCGGTCCCGCTCGTCGATATCGGTGGTGAGCAGGGTGGCGGCCTGCGCGTCGGTGCGGGCGATGACCACGCTCGGCACGCCGGCCACGTCGGCGGCCAGCCGGGCGGCTTCGAGGGTACGGATGTGCGCGCCGGTCGGGATCAGCACCTTGCCGCCCAGGTGGCCGCACTTCTTCTCGGCGGCCAGCTGGTCCTCCCAGTGCACCCCGGCCGCGCCGGCCGCGATCATCGCGGTCATCAGCTCGTACGCGTTGAGCACGCCGCCGAAGCCGGCCTCGGCGTCGGCGACGATCGGGGCCAGCCAGTCGGTCGCCGGGCCGTCCCCGCCGCCCGGCCCGGCACTGTCGGGTCCGGCGCCGTCCGCACCGCTCTCGGCGGTGCTGATCTGCGCTGCCCGTAGCAGCGCGTTGTTGATCCGGCGGACCACCGCCGGCACCGAGTTCGCCGGGTAGAGGCTCTGGTCGGGGTAGGTGTGCCCGGCAAGGTTGGCGTCGGCGGCCACCTGCCAGCCGGACAGGTAGATCGCCTTCAGCCCGGCCCGGACCATCTGCACCGCCTGGTTGCCGGTGAGCGCGCCGAGGGCGTGGACGTGGTCCTCGCTGTGCAGCAGCTGCCACAGCCGCCGGGCGCCGTGCCGGGCCAGGGTGTGCTCCTCGGTGATGGCGCCGCGCAGCCGCACCACGTCGGCGGGGCGGTAGCTGCGCCGCACCCCGTGCCAGCGCGGGTCGGTGTCCCATTCGTGTCGCAACTGATCCACTGCGCTCTGCACGGTCTCCACTGCGGTGTGCATCGTCGTCTCCTTCGGGTGGCGTGCGACCAACGGTCACACGACGCCGGCGACTGGTCGAGAGACGGAAGTAGCCAATTACTGAAAAGTCGTCGGCCCATTTTGCCAACTTGCAAAAGCATCTCTTCGCAGCCCTGCTAATGCTGGCCGGGCGCGTGTTAACGTTGGCGGATCGCAGCCGGGACGAGCGTGGAGGTGAGGGCGATCGCCAAGACCTTCGCCGGTGCCAGACTGCGCCGGATGCGTGAGGACCGGGGAATCAGTCAGACCGAGTTGGCCCGGCAGCTCAACATTTCAGCGAGCTATCTCAACCAGATCGAGCACGATTCCCGGCCGTTGACCGTCGCGGTGCTGATGCGGATCACCGAGGTCTTCGGCGTCGACCCGACCAGCTTCGCCCCGCACGACACCCCGCGACTCGTCGCCGGGCTGCGCGAGGCGCTCGGCTCCCGCACTGGCATCGGCGACCTGACCGAGTTCGCCTCCCGGCTGCCCGAGGTGGCCGAGGCGGTGCTCGACCTGCACCGTCGTTACCAGCAGGCCGACGAGCAGCTCTCCGAGCTCGTCGGTGACCGGGAGCGGGTTGGCCACAGCCCGCACGACCAGGTCACCGAGTTTTTCTACCGGCGGCAGAACTACGTCCCGGCGGTCGACGAGGCCGCCGAGCGGCTGTCCGATCAGATCGGCATCCGCCGGGGCGAGGCGCGGGCGGCGCTGCGGGACCGGCTGGCGCAGCGACACGGCGTACGGATCTCCCGCGACGACGCCGACTCCCTCGGCGGCGAGCTGCACCGCTACCGGCCGCAGACCCGCACCCTGCACCTGTCCACCTCGCTGCGACCCGGACAGGAGGCGATCCGGATGGCCGCGCAGATCGCCCTGCTGGAGTACGCCGACGTGATCGACGAGATCATCGAGGAGGAGAGGTTCGATGACGTCCAGACCCAGATCCTCACCCGGGTCGGCCTGGCGAACTACTTCGCCGCCGCGCTGATCCTGCCGTACGAGCGGTTCCTCACCGCCGCCGAGACCCGTCGCTACGACATCGACCTGCTCGCCGAGCACTTCGCGATGGGCTGGGAAACGGTCTGCCACCGGCTGAGCACCCTGCAACGGCCCCGCTCGCGCGGGGTACCGTTCTCGTTCGTCCGGGTCGACCGGGCCGGCAACATGTCCAAGCGCCAGTCGGCGACCGGGTTCCCGTTCTCCCGTACCGGCGGCACCTGCCCACTGTGGAACGTCTACGAGGCGTTCGGCTCGCCGGGCCGGGTGGTCACCCAGGTCGCCGCGATGCCGGACGGCCAGCGCTACCTGTGGATCGCCCGGACCGTCATCCGCCACCACGGCGGCTACGGTCAACCCGGCAAGGTGTACGCGATCGGACTCGGCTGCGAGACCCGTCATGCCGGTCGGCTGGTCTACTCGGCCGGGATGGACCTGCACGCCGCCGACGCCGCCACCCCGATCGGCCCCGGCTGCAAGACCTGCGAACGGATGACCTGCCCGCAGCGGGCCGCCCCGCCGATCAGCCGGCGGCTCGACGTCGACGAGAACCGCAGCACCTTCATTCCGTACCCGCTGCGGGACTGACCCGTACCGCCGGGGGACCGGACGGCGTGACCGCGCCGTCCGGTCCCGCAGCGGACACGGCGCAGATTCAGGAGACCCCGATCCGCTGCCACTGCTGGTTGCCGCCGGTGCCGCAGGTGTACTGGATCACCCGGGCGCTGTCGGCGGTGGAGTACCCGGCGACGTCGAGACACTTGCCGCTGTGCCGGGCCACGATCCGCTGGTAGCCGGAGCCCGCGTCGACCAGTTGCCACTGCTGGTCGGTGCGGCCCGGCTGGCAGGCGTACTGGGCGACGGCGGCGTGGTCGGCGGTGGAGCCGTTCGACACCGTCAGGCAGCGGTCGCTGTGTCGGGCCACCAGCTGGTGGTAGCCGGTACCCAGGTCACGTAGTAGCCAGTGCTGGTTGCCGCCGTTGTGGCAGCCGTACTGGGCGACGCCGGCGCCGTCCGTAGTGGACTCGTTGAGCACGTCGAGGCACTTGCCGCTGTGCCGGGCCCGCAGCGTCTCGTAGGCGTACCCGCCGCCGACGCCGGTGACCTGCCCGGTCGCGGTGTCGATACTGATCTGTGGATGCCAGGCCATGCTCAGCGACGTGTTCGACGGGAAGGTCAGCGGTAGCCAGACGTAGCGGGACTCGTTGACCCGGCCGCCCCAGGCGCTGGCCCAGCGGTCACCGAGGTACAGGTACGAGGTGGTGGCGGTGCCCTGCACCGGCAGGACGTAGGCCGGCTGCGAGCCGTAGGTGATGCTGTCACCGAACGTGGTCGGGGCGGTCCAGGTGCCGGTGATGCTGTAGGCGGTGGCGTACCGGGCCTGGTTGGGCTGCCAGCCGGTGGCGCCGGAGGTGACCAGGAAGTAGACGCCGTTACGTTTGAACATGGCCGGCGCCTCCCGGTAGTTGCCCGGCCACAGGGTCTGCACCAGGGCGGCGACGCCGGTGTAGTCGGGGGTCAGCCGGTAGATGTTCAGGTCCGCGTTGACCCGGGTCGAGGAGATCAGGTACGCGGTGCCGTCGTCGTCGCGGAACACGGTCATGTCCCGCGAGTCGTACCCGAGCGGCCGGAAACTGCCCAGGTACGTGTAGTCGCCGTCGACGGTGTCGGAGGTGGCCACCGCCACCCGGGCCTGGCCGTAGTCGACGCCGTTCTCCCAGTGCATCCAGAGCACGTACTTGCCGGTGGCCGGGTTGTAGAGGATCTTGGGGCGCTCGATGTTGGCGACGGCGAGCTCCGGGCTGCTGGACTGTCGCAGCACGTGGTTGCGCAACTCCCAGGTGCGCAGGTCGGTTGACCGGTAGACGGAGACGTACCGGAAGGTGTGGTCGTCGTGGCGGTTCTCACCGAACCAGTAGTAGTACCCGCCCACCTTGATCATGCCGCCGCCGTGGGCGTGGACGCCGGCGCCGGTGGTGTCGGTGAACTGGGTGGCATTGGTGACGGTGACCGGTGCGGCGGCGGCCGGTGCGGCGGCGAGCGCGAGCGCGGCGACCAGCATGAGCGGGACGGACAGGGCGGCGCAGGCGGTGCGGACCAGGCGCCGCCGCCAACGGCGGGGGTGTTCCCCGGGGCGGGGTGCGGCAGGCATCGGCTGCCTCCTTCGGGGTGGCCGGATGTGGCGTCGCGGACGTACGGCACCACGTGTGTCGATCCAGACTAGGCGTAAAAGCGATATGAATCGATGGCATGGCTCGCCGGTCACCTGTGGATCGTCGTACCGTCGTACCGAGCACTGAGCACCGACACACTGGATACTCGACACTCTGTTGTCGACCCCGACCCCGACCCCGACCCCGACCCCGACCCCGACAGGAGCACCCGGTGTCCGACGTCCCGAAGACCGCGACCACGGCCGAGCCACTGCACCCGCTGCTCGCCGACCGGTGGAGCCCGCGCGCCTTCGATCCCGAGCACCGGCTCACCGACCGGCAGCTGACCGCGCTGCTGGAAGCCGCCCGCTGGGCGCCCAGCTGCGGAAACAGCCAACCCTGGCGGTTCGGCGTGGTCCGCCGTGGCGATGCCGGCCACGCCAGCCTGCTCGACGCGCTCGACCCGGGAAACCGGGTCTGGGCGCATGCCGCCGCCGCGTTGATCGTGGTGGCCGCGCAGACCGTCGCCGACAGCGGCGCGACCCGCCCGTGGGCCGCCTACGACACCGGGCAGGCGGTCGCGCACCTGTCGATCCAGGCCCAGCACGAAGGGCTCGCCGTGCACCAGCTCGGCGGCTTCGACGCCGAACGGGTCGCGGCGCTGCTGCCCACGGCGGCGCTCAACCCGCTGGTCGTCGTCGCCGTCGGCCGCCGGGCGGCCACCATCGAGCTCGACGAGCCGCTCGCCACGAGGGAGCGCGCCGCCCGGCACCGGCTGCCCGTCGCCGACCTGCTGCTGTCGGTACGCCCGGCGTCGGTGCCCGACCCGGCGTAGCCGTCACCCCGGTTGACCTGGGTGGCTAGCATTTCGCGGGACCGGTGCGCCGAGCTGGCCGAGCCGGGCGCCGACTGAGATCTGCGGAAGGGGAACCGTGTCACGGGTCCAACAAGGTATACGCAACGCCGCCTACGCGATAGCTGAAGGTAACGATCCTCGCCAGATGGCCATGGCCGAGCTGCGCCGCCGTGGCGGTGCCGTGACCGGTGGGGCCGGTGGGGCTGGCGGCGGTCAGCCGGTCGAGGACGGGATGGACCCGGTCGACTTCCCGGCGGCCCGCGACCTCGGGGGCAGCATCGACACCGTCATGGAGCAGCGCCGGGTGCCGCTGGACGACGCGGGTGAGGTGCTCAACCGCAGTGAGCAGCGGCGCGGCGAGGGCGGGGCGGCGCACGTCATCTGCCCGATGGTGATTCCGCGCGGTCGTTCGCTGCTCACCATGCTGCCGGTGTCGCTGCTGCTGGTGCTCGGCGTACTCGGCTCCGCGGTGGTCGCGGTCGCCGGCGGCAACCTGTTACTCAACCCGCTGTTCGGTATCCACTACTGGGTGCTGTCGCTGTTCGCCGTCGGCTTCGTCTGGTGGCGCCAGGGCATGGTGATGGTGCCGGACGGCTGCGCCGCGCTGATCACCCGGTTCGGCAAGCTGGAGCAGGTCGTCGGCCCCGGCCGGGTGATCCTGCTGAACCCGTGGAAGCGGGTGTCGTACATCGTCAACACCACCCGCGAATACCCGTTCAACGCGCCGGTGCGCGAGGCCCCGACCAAGGGCGGCGTGAAGGCGTCCATCGACCTGTTCATCCAGTTCCGGATCAGTGACCCGGTGGAGTTCGTCTACACCCTCGGTGCGGTCCGCGGCTTCGAGGAGAAGCTCAGCAACGCGGTCAGCGAAACCATCCGCAGCCTGATCTACGAACAGCAGGCCGCCGACATCTACAACATGGTCGGCGAGGACACCGGCCGCCTGCTGGAGCAACTCAACCAGCAGTTCCTCCCGGCGGTCGAGCTGACCAACGCCAACATCACCCACGCCGAGCCGTCCGACCGGGAGTACCGGATGGACCTCGCCGCGCCCGAGATGGTGCGGGTCGCCAAGGACGCCTACACCCACCAGTACGCGTTGCAGCTGCGCAAGGAGCAGGACGAGGGCGACCTGACCAAGGAGCTGGCCACCCTGCACGAAACCCTGTCCGGCATCCAGGCCGAGATCGCCCAGTACCAGGCGCAGATGGACACCGCGGTCGAGCGGGAGACCAACCGCGCCGAGGCGCTCGCCCGCCAGCGGTACGTGCTGGCCGAGTCCGAGGCACGGGCCAACGCCGCCCTGCTGGAGGCGCAGGCCCTGGACATCCGGGCGGTCACCGCCGCCGAAGCACCGGAGATCCTCGACTACCGCTACCAGCGGGAGGTGCTCGACACCCTGGAGGAGGTCGCCGACCACCTGCCCCGGCTGGTGCGCATCGGCGGCTCCACCGACCCGGACGGCGCGGTGGGCGTGGACCTGCTGAAACTGGCCCGCGAACTGGTCGGCGAACGAGGTGCCGAACTGTTCAGCGAGACCGACATGGCCACGATGCGCACCCGGCTGACCGAGGTCGCCGCCCGGATCGCCGAACGCGAGCCGGAGATCGCCGCACTGCGCGAGGCCGACCAACCGACCGTTCCGGGCACCGACGCCGGCGTTTCCCTGGCCCCCGGTGCGCCGGAGCCGACCGACGACGAGACGGAGGCACAGCGGTGATGAGCAAACTCAGCGGCGGCAGGTCGGTCATCTCCGAGGCGGTGGCACCGTGGAGCGAGCTCGCCCAGCTGCTGCGCGGCGGTGACGCGGGCAGCCTCGTACCGGTGGTGATCCCCAAGCACCGGCGCCGGCTCGGCTGGATGGTGCCGCTCTGGCTCGGTCTGCTCGCCCTGCTGTCCGGCGTGATGTTCACCCTGAACGGGGCCGACGGGCTGGTCGGCGCCGCGTACGGCGCCCTCGCCACAGCCAGCTATCTCGCTGGCGTGGCGCTGCTGCTGCTCGGCGCGCTCTGGTGGTGGCGGTCGTCCATCGTGGAGATTGAACAGGGCACTCATGGGGTGCTGACCCGCTACGGTGCGGTCGTGCGCACCCTGGAACCGGGCCGGCACTACCTGTGGCATCCCTGGTCTCGGGTCGACTTCGTCGTCGACGTGGCCACCGAGATTCCGTACTCGGCGCCGGTGATGGCCTGCCCGACCCGGGAGAACGTGCCGCTGCGCTCGATCGAGTTCTTCATGAAGCTGCGGATCACCGACGCGGTGCTGTTCGTCCGGGCCATCGGCGCCGGCAACTTCGACCTGGTGCTGTCCAGCGCCGTGCAGGACGCCATCCGGCAGCGGGCCCGCCAGGTGCAGACCGAACGGGCGTACGACCTGCGTGGCTCCGACGTCGCCGACATGCAGGAGCTGCTCAACCGGCAGCTGTCCCGCTACGGCGTGCGGATCACCGGCTGCAACATCCCCGACGTGCAGCTGCCCACCCAGTACCAGCAGCACCTGGCCACCCGGGAGCGGGTCGCCAAGGAGCACGCCGCGTACGAGCAGGAGTGGGGGCTGACCCGCAAGCGGCGCATCGACAGCCTGCAGATGGACATCGAGCGGGCCAAGAAGGTGCGTGACGCCCGGTTCGTCGAGGTCAAGGCGGCCCTGAACAAGGCCCGTGAGCAGGTCGCGCAGCTGTTGGAGGAGCAGGAGACCAACGCGCAGCGGGTCCGGTTCGAGATCGAGACCCGGGGCCGCAGTGGGCTGATCGCCGCCGAGAACGAGGCCAAGGCGCAACGCCGGCTGGCCCAGGCGTACCGGGACAACCGGGCGGTCCTGCAGTACGAGCTGGCGCTGCGCCGGCTGGAGGTGGGCGCTGCGCTCGCCGGCAAGGCCCCGCAGCCGGTGGTGGTACGCACCGACGGTACCGGCGGCGGGGACGTCTCGGCACTGTCCACCCTGCTCACCGCGCAGTTGCTGCCGCGTACCGTTGCGTTGCCGGCCCGCGGCGCCGCCGCGAGCGCAGACGACGCCGACTGACAGACCCGATCGACTCGCGATCGGCGTGACCGGGCGGTCGGACCGGAAACGGTCCGCCCGCCCGGTGGCTCGGGATCAGGCGAGGGCGGCGCTGATGTTCTCCGCGTTGGTGCGGAACACCGTCAGCAGGTCCAGGTCGTCACCGGGGTAATTGATGATGTCGACCCTGGCGGCCCCTTCGACGTCTGGGTTGGCTCCGGGCAGGTGCGCGTTGGCCAGCACCACGGTCGGCTCTGCCGCAGTCAGTTCGGCCAGTTGGCTCGCGGTGACCGGCTGCGGGCCGTAGGTACCGGCGACCTGCAGACCGGCGAACTCCGCCCAGTACGCGATGAACAGCTGGGCCACCGCCGTTCCCGGCTCCGGCGCGGCCGTCTTGACCTGCTCGGACAGCTCCGCGTAGGTGCTGTCGAACTCGGCGAGCCAGGCGGTGGCCGCGTCGGCGGTGCCGAACAGCGCACCGAGCCGGTTCACTTCGGCGGTGATCGCAGCGGGAGTGTTCTCCAACTGTACGGCGATCAGCTCCGCGTCGCCGCCGGCAGCTTCGGTCAGCCGGTCGGCGAATCCGTCGAACTCGGCATACAGCACGTAGTCGGCGTCGGCGACGGCGGCCAGGTCACTGGGCTTCGGGTCGTAGTCCGGCGGATGCTGCACGTTGGCCGGGGCGATCACCGTGATGTCGGCGACCCCGGCGGCCCTGGCCAGCGCGCCGACCCAGGTGGTGGAGGCGACGATCGCCGGCCCGCCGGCCGGGGGGCCGTCGGCGTCCGGCGCGGTCTGGCCGGCGTCAGTGCTGCCACACCCGGTCGCCGACAGGGCGAGTGTGGTCGTCGCGGTCAACGCGACGACGGTTCGTGACCAGCGCATGCAGTGCTCCTTCAGGGATGAGATAGGTGAGCAGGGTCAGGGTGCCGGCCACCAGGACCAGGACGGGGCCGGGTGGCTGGTCGAGCAGCAGCGCGGCGGTGAAGCCGACCGCGTTGCCGAGTACGCCGAAGGCGACCGCCCAGGCGGCCATCGAGGTCAGCGACCGACCGAGGTTGCGGGCGGCCAGGGCCGGCAGGATGGTCAGCGCGTCGACTAGCAGCGCGCCGGTGAGCCGGATGGAGGCTCCGATCGCGACCGCCACGACGATGAGCAGCGCGAGCATCAGGCCGCCGGCGGCCACACCGGAGCACAGCGCCAGTTCGCGGTCGAACAGCAGCAGTGCCAGCTGCCGCCGGTATCGCCAGAACAACAGGTGCACGGCGACGGCGAGGACCGTCAGCACGACCAGGTCGACGTCGCGGGTGGCCAGGATCGACCCCCACAGAAGCTCGAACGCACCGGTGGCGTTCACCCCGGACACCGACAGCACCAGCAGCGCGGTGGCGATCGCGAAGGTCATCAGCAGGCCCATCGCGCCGGGCAGCCCGGCCGGCCGGCGGGCCAGCGGGGCGACTCCGGCACCGGCCAACCCGCAGGCCACCAGCCCGCACAGCATCGGGTCGAGCCCGACGAGCAGACCGACGGCGATGCCGAGCAACGCCACGTGCATGATCGCGAACCGGACGGCGATGATGTCCAGACCGACGATGAACACCCCGACGATCGGCAACCCGACGGCGGCGACGGCCAACCCGATCGCCGACCGCTGGACCGCCGGCAGGGCCAGCAGCTCGAGGAAGTGCTCCACCTGGTCAGACCACCCGTAACGTGCCGGCGGCCATCTCGGCGACCCGGTCGCAGGCACGGGACATCGCCCGGTCATGTGAGACGACGATGACGGTGACCGGCAGCCCGGCCAGCAGCCCGGCGACCTGTTCCTGACCGCCGAAGTCGAGCGCGGCGGTCGGTTCGTCGGCGAGCAGCGCACGGGCCCCAGCGGCGACCGCGCCGAAGGCCCGGGCCAGGAACACCCGCTGCAGTTGCCCGCCGGAGAGCGTGTGCAGTGGCCGGTCGTCGAGACCGCCGACACCGAGGGCGTCGGCCGCGTCGGCGGCGGCTGCCGGTGCGCCGCCGCTGGCCAGCAGTTCCTGGACCAGCAGCGGGAAATGCCCCGGGGTGAGCCGCTGCGGCACCCAGGCCACCTCGCGGCGTCGTCGTGCCCAGCCGTCGCGGCCGGCCGCGACCACGCCGTCGACCGAGACGGCACCGGCGGCCAGCGGGTGCAGCCCGAGGACGGTGCGCAGCAGCGTCGTCTTGCCGGAGCCGTTCGCTCCGGTCAACGCCACGTGCTCGCCGGCGTCGACGGCGAGGTCCACCGAGTGGACCACCGTGCGTCGGCCGTACCGGCAGGTCACGCCGCTGAAGGTGACGGGAGCACCGCCGGCCGGTCGCGCCACTGCCGAGGCGGCGGTGGCTGATGGTCGGGTCATCGGGGCGATCCGGCGGTGAGCTGCTCCCGCAGCCACCGCTTGTCCACCTTGCCGGCCGGCGACAGGGGCAACGCGTCGAAGATCCGCAGGTGCTCCGGCAACTTGGCACGTTCCAGGCCGTGCGTCTCGGTCAGGTAGCTGGTGAGTTCGTCGAGGGTTGGTGCGGACGCCCCGTCGCGCAGTGCCAGGCAGGCTGCCATCCGTTCACCCATCAACCGGTCCGGTACTCCCACACAGGCGACCTGACGCACCGCCGGGTGCTGTGCCAGGAGCAGCTCCACCTCGACCGGTGAGAGGTTGCGCCCACCCCGGATGACGATCTCGTTGCGCCGGCCGACCACATGGAGGAAGCCGTCCGGGTCGATCCGACCGAGATCACCGGTGCGCACCCAGCCGCCGTCGGTGCGGTACCGGGCGTCGAACTCGGCGTCGACGTAGCAGTGCGGGCTCATCGGCCCGAGCCCCCAGATCTCGCCGACGGCGCCCGTTGTGACGTCGCGGCCGTCCTCGCCGACGATCCGGACCGCCGCGACCGCCGGGTTGGGCCGGCCGACCGCGTCGTGCACCGCGGCCGGTGAAGCGGCCGGGTCGGTGGTGCAGTTGACCCCGTCCGCCGAGCCGTAGCAGTTGACGTAGGCGCAGCCGAACCGGTCCCGGCAGGCGGCCACCGTCGCCGGGTCGACCCGGGAACCGCCAGCCACTACGGCCCGCAGCGTCGAGGTGTCCACGTCGGCTACGGCGGGATGGTCCAGCATCATGGTGAACATCGTCGGCACCCCGAACACCAGGTGCGGGCCGTGCCGGTCGATCAGGTCGAGCGCCCCGGCGGCGTCGAACCGGGACTGCACCAGCAGGGTCCCGCCGAACCGTGCCACGGTCACCGCCGACCCGGACGACCCGAACGACGACGCCAGCGGCACCAGGAACAGGTTACGCATCGGACCGGGCCCGGTGTGCAGCGCGCCGATGAACGTGCCCCGGCCGCCGGCAAGGGCCTCGTGTGAATAGACGATCATCTTTGGGGCGGCCTCGGAGCCGGAGGAGACCAGGATCCGAGCGGGGGCGTCCGGCGCCACCGGCGGCCGGTGCGACAACGCGGTGCCGTCGACGGCCAGGCTTTCCAGACTGTCCGGGCCACCGGTCCCGGCCACCAGCACGATGCGCAGGTCCGGCAGGTCATCGCGCAGCCCGGCGAGCACATCGGCGTACCCGACGTCGCCGAACTTGTGGGCCACCACGACGGCGGCGGCGCGGGACCGGCGCAGCAGGGTCAGGGTGTCCCGGCGGCCCCGACCGATCGGGTACGGCAGCACGACCGCCCCGATCGCGGCTGCGGCGAGGTCCACTGCCACCGCCCGCCAGCTGTTGGGCAACTGGACGGCGATCACCTCGCCCGGCCGGACGCCGGCGGTGTGCAGCGCGCCGGCCAGTCGGTTCACCCGGTCGGCGAGCTCCGCGTACGAGTGGGTGCCGTCGTCGTCGATCACCGCTGCCCGATCCGGCGCGGCGGCGACCTGTCGGGTGAACAAGGTGTACAGGTCGGCGTCGGGGTAGTAGCCGGCATGGCGCCACCAGCGGCGCAGCTCGGCGGGGACCAGGTCGGTGGCGGTCAGCACGGTCACCGGAAGAACCTCCAGGGGGGTGTGACGAAGGCGCAGCCGTCGATGTCGAGCAGCGCTGCCAAGGTGGGGTCGGCGGCGAGCAGGCCGGGCTCCGGGCAGACCGGCACCGCGGCGACGCCGCCGGCCCGCAGCTGCCCGACGGCGTCGGCGACCGGTAGCTCGGCCAACCGGTCGAGCGCACCGGCCAGGCCGGCCCCGCCGGTGATCCGGGCCAGCGACGTGGCCGTGGTGCCCTCGGGTACGGCGAGGTGCCCCCCGGCCGCCGGCAGCGGGCCGTCGAGCGGACCCCCGCGCGGGTGGGCCGGCTGCTCACCGCGCAGTACCGGTCCCTGCAGCACACCGGCGGCCGACAGCAGACTGCTGTCCACCCGTTGGCCCCGGCCGTCGCGGTGCCCGGCGACGAGTCCGGCGAGGACACCCTGGGCGGCGACCAGCCCACCGAGCACGTCCAGCATGGTCATCAGCGAACCTGCCGGAGGCTCACCGGCCGGCCGCAGCTGGGCGCCGAGCCCGGCGTACGCCTGCACCATGAAGTCGGTGCCCGGGGGCGGATCCGATCCGCGCGCGTCACCCCAGCCGGAGGCGTACGTGTACACCAGCCGTGGGTTGGCCGCCCACAGGTCACCGGCGTCCAGCCCCAGCCGCGCGGCCTTGCCCGGTGCCCAGTTGTGCAGGAACGCGTCGGCGGACGTGGCCAGCTCCCGGACCGTGGCCCGGCCGTCCGGGCTGCGCAGGTCGGCCTCGACGATCCGCTTGCCCCGGTTGAGCGCCAGAAACCGGGCCGAGCAGTCACCCACCATCGGCGGCATCCCCCGTAGCGGATCGCCGCCGGCCGGTTCGATCCGGATCACCTCGGCACCGAGCAGCCGCAGCACCTGCCCGGCGAGTGGCCCCTGGATCCGTCGACCTGCCTCGACCACGCGCAGGCCGGTCAACGGTCCGCCCCCGGTGCCCCCGGCGGCACCGCCTGAGTCGACGCCGACGGCTCGGCGCTGCGGTCCAGCCGCGATCGTCCAGGGTGGTGTGTCGGCTCCCGGCAGGTAGTTGTCGCGGCTCCGGTCGGCATGGCCCCGTACCGGCTGGACCGCTACCCCGGCGGCTCCGGCCAACTCCTGCAACCGGGCCAACGGCACGGCGGCGACGGCGGCGTGCAGCTGCGCCGGCAGCGGAGCGGTCGCAGTCGCGTAGCGCAGCACGAAGGCCCGCCACGCGCGGGCCGCGACGGACGGCTCGACACCGAGACCGGTCCACAACTGATGCCACGGTGCCGGATCGAGGGTCTCCAACTCCACCCACACCCCGTCGGCGCAGACGAACGGGGGCGGCGAGCCAGCCGCGGTCGGTGCCTCGACGTACTCCGGATCGTCGGCACTGCCGGCGGCAAGGTACTGCGACACGGTCAGCAGCGCCGCCCCGGCCACCGGCACCCGCACGCTCTCAGGCGCCGGGCCACCGCGCAACCCGGCCAGTAGCGCGGCCAGCACCCCCTGCCCGGCGACCACCGCGGCGGCGGTGCCGACGTAGTCCAGGCTGATCCGTGCCGGCCCGCCCCGGGCCCGGCCGTGCACCGCCATCAGACCGTACCGGGCCTGAGCCGTCACCTCGTCCAACTCGGCCGGCCGCCCGGCGCCACCGGCCGGGTCCGCTGGCTCCGTCCAGTCCAGCTCGATCGGCAGCTGCGCCTCGTCCGGCCCAATCAGCCGCAGCGGCCCGGCGTCGCTGACCCGGTCGGCACCGAGTTCGACGAGGTGACGGGCGAGTACCCGGTGCGCGGCGGTGCCCCCAGCGCCGGCCAGCCGGTGACCGGCCAGCGGACCGGCCGGAACTGGAACGCCCTGCGGTCCGACTACGGTACGGGTGCCTTCGGCATCAACTGTCACGTCTGCTGTAGTCGCATGGGTCGTCTGTCCAGTTCCCGGGCGCTGCGATTTCCAGCTGTCCGATCACGATGGTGCGTTTGGGAGGTTCGCCGTGCATGTCCTTCAGCCTCAGGTGGCGGAGTTCGTCCGCAGCCAGGTGATTCCCGCCGAGGCCGCGCTCGCGGCCGGCGGTGAGCAGGGCCGGGCAGCGCTGGGCGCGCTGCAGCAGCGGGCCCGTGCCGCCGCGCTGTGGGCGATCCCGTTGCCGGTGGCACTCGGCGGGCAGGGGCTGGGACTGACCGACTACGCGGGGATCGCCGAGGCCGAGGGGTACAGCGACTACGGCCCGGTGGCGCTCGGCTCCGATTCGCTTCTCGACGCCACGATGCTGGACACCTACGCGACGGCGGCGGTGCGTGACCGGTACCTGGGCCCGATGGTCGCCGGCAGATGCCCACCCAGCTTCGCGATGACCGAGCCGCAGGTGCCCGGGACCGACCCCGCGGCCCTGCGGACCAGTGCTGTCCGCGACGGCGACGACTGGGTGATCACCGGCCGGAAGTGGTTCACCAGTCGGGCCGCGGACGCCGGCTTCACCACCGTCGTTTGCCGAACCGGACCGGGGTCGGCCGACGACGACCCGACCGGTCGGAGCTCCCTCAGCCTGCTTCTGGTGCCGACCACCGCACCCGGCTACCGGATCGTCCGTCAGCTGCCGGTGCTCGGCGCCGGTGGGCAGTACGAGATCGCCTTGGACGGGGTCCGGGTGCCTGGCGACCACCTGATCGGCGCCGCCGGGGCCGGCCTGCGGATCGTCGCCGGCCGGCTGTCGCTCGGACGTACCCTGCGGTGCCTGCGGTGGCTCGGCCAGACCGCGCGAGCCTTCGACCTGATGTGCCGACGGCTGACCGGGCGCCAGGTCGGTACGGCGGTACTCGCGGACAAGCAGCTGCTGCACGGCTACGTCTTCGACAGCCACGCGGAGCTGGCCGCCGCCCGAGCTCTCACCCGGGCCGCCGTCGCGGCTCTCGCCGCCGGGGGCGACGCGCGGACCGCCACCGGCACCGCGAAGGTCGTCGCCGCCCGGGCGTTCCATGCCGTCGTCGACCGCGCCGTGCAGGTGTACGGGGCCGAGGGGCTCACCGACGACACCCCGCTGGCCATGCTGTTGCGCGCCGCCCGGGCGGCGCGGATCCTCGACGGCCCGGACGAGTTGCACGTCACCACCGTCGCCACCCGGCTGCTCGCCGACTACCAGGCGACCAACGGTGGCGTGGCGGACTGCGCGGCCAGCGCCGCGGCCAGGAAGTAACTGCCCCAGACGACCTCGTGCCGGGGCGCGACGGCCCTGTCCAGGTCGTAGCATCCGTCGCGTAACGTGCCGTCGGCGGCCAGGTGACCGGTGACGAGGGCAGCGGTCGTCGCGGTGGCGGCCGACCGGTAGCGGGCCGCCCACGGCGCGGGCCGTCCGCCGAGTGTCCACAGCGCGGCGGCGGCGATCGCCGCCGCCGAGGTGTCCGGCGGCGCACCGGCGCGACCGACCACCGCCGGCGGCACCCGGGACGCCGATCCGTTCTGCCCGGTGACCGCCAACCAGTGGTCGGCGGTGCGCCTCGCCACCTCGGTGAAGTCGCCGCCGAACCGGTCGGCGGCCACCGCGAAACCGAGCATCCCCCAGGCCTGCCCACGCGTCCACATCTCGCCGTCGGTCGACGGTGCACCCACGGCCGGTAGTTCGCGTTCGGCCAGCACCTGACCGTCGGCGGCCACCAGCAGGGTGGCGCAGCTCGCGGCGTGGCGTCGGGCCAGCTGCCGGGCTCCGCTCAGCGGCCCGTCGGCCCAGCACAGCAACGCCACCACGGCGGCCAGTGCGTCGATGCCGATCCGGGGCGTCGGTGGTCCACCGAACGCCGACCCGACCGGGAACACACCGGGACCGGCGTCGAACGACCCGGCGAGCGCACGAGCACCGGTCAGGGCGACCCGGGTCGCCGTCGTGTCCCGGCAGATCCGTCCGCCGACCGCGGCCGCCCCGTACCAGAACGTCATGGCCCGGGTCACGGTGTCGTCGCCGGCCCGTGCGGCGAGGCGTCCGGTCATCTCGGTCGCGGCGGCCCGGCAGGACGGGTCGCCGCGGACCGCGGTCCCCAACCAGTGGAGCCCGGCCCAGAAGCCGCCGGTCCAGGACCCGCGTCGGGTGCTCGTCCAGTCGCCGCTGGCCGGGTCGGCGTAGAGCGGGAACCGCTCGCCGACCACGGCACGGACGTGCGGCAGCCGGTCCAGCATCGCGTTCAGCGCGGTCCGGGGCTGCGGTGTGCCGACCCCGACCGGCGGCCGGGGTCCCGGCGGCGCGGTCACGCCGGCACCGGTTCGGCGGCGGTGCGGCTCCTCAGGCGCAGCCCGGCGAGCGCGGCGACGGCGAACACTACGGCGACCGCACCCCAGGCGAGCGGGTAGCCGCCATTGTCGGCGAGCAGACCGAAGCCGGTCGGCCCCACCACGAAGCCGCTGAAGAAGCCGGTCGAGACCAGCGCCGAGGCATGACCGGCCGGAGCCTTGCGGCGCACCACGGCGAGCATCGACACCGCGTTCGCGCCGGTGGCCGTCATCCCCACCCCGATCGCACCCAGCCACACCAGCGGCGTCCACTGCCCGGCCAGCAGCACCAGCGCGGCCGAGACCGCCGCCGCGGCCGACAGCAGTGGCAGTGCCGAAGTCACCACCGGAAGCCGGTCCGCCCAACGGGTCCACCACAGCCGTCCGAACACGCCGGCGGCGCCGAACACCGCCAACAGCGCGCCGGCCGACCAGCCGGCCAGTTGCAACTGCTGTACGCCGTACAGCGGCAGGTAGGTGTTGACCGCGGACAGGCCGGTGCCCAGCAGCAGCGAGTAGCCCATCAGACCGGCGACCTCCGCCGGTGGTCGTGACCACTGCCACCACGGTCCGGCCGGTGTGTCCCGTCGGGGTGGCCGGGGCACCTGCCACCACACCACCGCGAACAGCCCCACCGCGAGCAGGCCGGCCAGTCCCAGCGCCGTACGCCAGCCCGAGGCGGCCGCGACCGATGGCAGCGCCAGCCCGCAGATCACCGCGGCGAGCTGCACACCGGACTGTTTCACCCCGACAGCGGTGCCCCGCCGGGGTGCGGGTACCACTGTGGCCACCAGCACGTTGGTCGCGGGGTTCGCCAGCGCCATCCCCAGCCCGGCGACGGCGACCACCGCGACCAGCACCGGGTAGCTGCCGGTGACCGAGCCCGCCAGGAGCGCGGCCGCGACGACCGTCGCCAACCACAGCAGCCCCCGCCGGGGCCCGACCGCGTCGACCAGCCGTCCGGCCGACAACGACACCACCGCCGCCACCGCGAACGCGACCGTCACCGGGACGCCTACCGCCGCTCGTGACACGCCCAGGTCCTCGGCCAGATACGGGCCGAGCGCACTGACCGCGTACAGCGGTAGCATCGACACCGCCATCGCCCATGTGGTTACCATCGTCGATGTCCGCCACCGCGTGGCCATCCGACGCCTCCCTTCATCGCCGCAACATCAGTCGGCCCGGCGAACCGTCGGGTTCCCGTTATCGTCGCCGGTCGTCGATCGATGATCGACCGACACACCGCGCAGGGCAGACGACAACTGGCGCGTCCCGGCGAGCTGGCTCGCCGAGACGCGATAAAGCCGCCGAGAACGAGGCCAAGGCGCAACGCCGGCTGGCCCAGGCGTACCGGGACAACCGGGCGGTCCTGCAGTACGAGCTGGCGCTGCGCCGGCTGGAGGTGGGCGCTGCGCTCGCCGGCAAGGCCCCGCAGCCGGTGGTGGTACGCACCGACGGTACCGGCGGCGGGGACGTCTCGGCACTGTCCACCCTGCTCACCGCGCAGTTGCTGCCGCGTACCGTTGCGTTGCCGGCCCGCGGCGCCGCCGCGAGCGCAGACGACGCCGACTGATCGACCGACCGAGGTCCGACCCCGGTCCGGGTACGGTGCATCCACCGCACACCGGACCGGGGAGGACGACATGACAATGGACGGATGGGTCGACGGTGGGTTCACCAACCCGGTGCTGCCCGGCTTCCACCCGGACCCGAGCGTCTGCCGGGTCGGCGACGACTACTACCTGGCCTGCTCCAGCTTCGAGTACTTTCCCGGCGTACCGATCCTCCACAGCCGCGACCTGGTCAACTGGACCCAGATCGGCAACGTGCTGGACCGCCCCGAGCAGCTGGCCATCCCCGCGTCGGCACCGTCGTCCGGCGGGATCTACGCACCCACCCTGCGCCACCATGACGGCCGGTTCTGGCTGATCACCACCAACGTGGCGGACGGCGGCGGCAACCTGCTGGTCTCCGCCGCCGACCCGGCCGGTCCGTGGTCGGACCCGGTGCCGCTGCCCGGCGTGGCCGGCATCGACCCCGACCTGGCCTGGGACGACGACGGCAACTGCTGGTGCACGACCGCTGGCGTCGGGCAGGTCCGCATCGACCCGCGGACCGGTGCCGCGCTCGGACCGACCCGCCGGCTGTGGTCCGGCACCCCGGGAGCCCAGGCACCGGAAGCCCCGCACCTGTACCGGATCGGTGCCTACTGGTACCTGCTGATCGCCGAGGGTGGTACCGAACGCGGCCACGGTATCTCCGTCGCCCGGGGCCCGGCACCGGACGGCCCGTTCGAGCCGTGCCCGGCGAACCCGATCCTCACCCACCGCGGCACCGACCTGCCGATCCAGAACACCGGTCACGGCGACCTCATCCAGGCACCGGACGGCTCCTGGTGGCTGGTCCTGCTCGGCGCCCGACCGCGCGGCGGCACCCCCGGCTGGCACGTGCTCGGCCGGGAGACGTTCCTCGCCCCGGTCGACTGGGTCGACGACTGGCCGGTCGTCGGCGCGCTCACCGAGCGGATGACCGCCCCGCGCTGGCCGGCGGAGCCGGTGACACCGCCGCCGACCCGCGACGACTTCGACGGCGACCGGCTGCACCCACGGTGGCTGTCGGTGCGGTCCCGGCCCGCCGACGCCTGGTCGACGAGCCGGCCGCCCGGCTGGCTGACCCTGCACGCGCGCGGCGCGTCGCTCGACGCCCCGGACGTCACCTTCGTCGGCCGCCGTCAGCAGCACCTGTCCTGCCGGGTCCGGACCCTGATCGACCCGGGTGCCGGCCGGGGCGGCCTGGCGGTGCGGATGGACGAGAACCACCACTACGCGGTCGAGGCCGGCGGCGGCGGGGTGCACGTCGCGGCCCGGATCGGCCCGCTGCGGCCGGTGCTGGACGCCCGACCGGTGCCGCCCGGGCCGGTGGTGCTGCGGGTCGACGCCGTCCCGTCGCCGACCTGGCATCCTCGGCAGGGGCCGGACGTGCTGCGGCTCGGCCTCGAAACCGCCGACGGTGAGTTCACCGTCCTGGCCGAGCTCGACGGCCGTTACCTGTCGACCGAGGTCGCCGGAGGCTTCACCGGCCGGGTGATCGGCATGTACGCCGCCACCGGCACGGTCCGCTTCGACTGGTTCGACTACCTCCCGGACCACGGCTGCCAGGTGTGACGGCTACCGCCATCGTCGCTGGTCACAGCCGGGGTGGCAGGTGTGACCGGCGTCCTTGGTGCCGATGATCACCGGTGGTTAGCGTGACCGGATGGTCTCACCCGGCACGGCCCGCGCCGACAGCCCGGCCGGTGTCCCACGGCCGCAGATCCCGCTGCTGCTCGGCGCGGTCTTCCTGGTCTTCCTCGGTCAGATGTCGATGAACCCGATCATCGCTCCGCTGGCCCGGGAGATCGGCCTCGCCGAGTGGCAGGTCGGGGTGACGATCAGCATCTCCGCGTTGACGGTCGTGGCCACCAGCCAACTGTGGGGGCGCCGGTCCCAGTCATGGGGCCGCAAGCCGGTGCTGGTCGCGGCGTTCACCCTGGCCACCCTGACGATGGCGTTGTTCGCGCTGCTCGCCGACCTCGGCATGCGGGGCGTCGTGACCGGCAGCACGTTGTTCCTGCTCTTCGTGGCGTTCCGGGGCGTCGGGTTCGGAGCCGCGCTCGCCGCCGTGCCGCCGACCGCGCAGGCGTACATCGCCGACGTCACCGACGACCAGTCCGCCCGGGTCAGGGGGATGGCCGGGATCGGGGCGGTGCAGGGCGTGGCGATGGTCGTCGGCGCGCTGGTGGGTGGGCTGCTCGCCGGGTTCGGGCTGATGGCTCCGCTGGTGGTGGTGCCGGTGCTGCTGGCCGCCGGGCTGGTCGTCGTCGCGGTGCGGCTACGCCGGGAGCACCGTACCGAGCTGATCGAGGAGCCGGTACGGGTCAGCGCGTGGGACGCCCGGGTGTGGCCGTACCTGCTCGCCGGGTTCGGCATGTTCACCGCGCTCGGCTTCATCCAGGTGGTCAGCGGATTCCTCGTCCAGGACCGGTTCGGACTGGATGCGGAGGCGACCGGGTTGATCGCCGGTACGGCGCTGCTCGCCGCCGGTGTCGGGATGGCGTTCGCGCAGACCGTCGTGGTGCCGCGTAGCGGCTGGCGGCCGGCAAGGCTGCTGCGGGTCGGCGGTGCTGTCGGGCTGGTCGGGTTCGCTCTGCTGGTGCCCGACACGCACATCGCGTTCCTGGTGGTCGCGATGGCCATGATCGGACTGGGTCTCGGTATCGCGATGCCCGGCTACGTCGCCGGTCCGACGCTGGCGGTTCGCCGCGAGGAACAGGGCGGGCTGGCCGGCCTGATCGGTGCCACCAACGGGCTCACCTTCGTGCTCGCACCGACCGCCAGTACGGCGTTGTACGCGGTCTGGGCGCCGCTGCCGGTACTGATCGGTGCTGTCGTGATGGCATGCGTCACGGCCTTCGTCCTGATCCATCCCGCGTTCCGCTGACGCGTCGCGGGCCTCGATGATGCCCAAGGGATCAGCGCGGTCATCGTTGCGCGGCCCTATCCCCGGCGTCGACGAGCAGGGTCCCCCAGGTCGACCCGGCCGGGCAGCAGACTCCCGGTTGTTGACGTGATGACATCTATCAATATGATGTGTGGAAAGCGCTTTCACGCACCTCACCGCAGGCCACCGAGGTTTAGGAGGTGACTCGGCCGACCGGCCGGCACCGGCTGGTCGGCGGATGCCAACTGCTGTCTCATCGTCGAACCTCACCCACCAGTGGTCCCGGTCGTCAGTGGGCGTGCTGCCCGCCGGTAACCGCTGGATCGACCATCAGGAGAATCCATGACTCGACACCTCCGACGGCCGGCGTGGCCGGTGGCGGCCGTGGCCACCGTGGCTCTCACCGCGGGGATGACCGCGGTGACCACCCTGTCGGCCAGCGCCGCCAGCGGCTGCCAGGTCACGTACACCGTCGCCGCGCAATGGCCGGGTGGCTTCGGTGCCAACCTCGCCGTGACCAACCACGGTGCGCCGATCAACGGCTGGACGCTGAGTTGGACTTTCGCTGCCGGCCAGGCAATCACCCAGTCCTGGGGATTCACTGCCGACCCGGCCAGTGGCACCGTCGTCCTGCGAAATGTCAGCTACAACGCGTCGATCCCTACCGGCGGCACTGTGACCGGGGGATTCAACGGCACCTGGAACAACTCGTCGAACCCAGTGCCGACGACCTTCACTCTCAACGGCACGGTCTGCAACGGACCCGTTCCCACCAGCCCGCCACCGACGACCGCGCCGCCACCGACCACCGCGCCGCCACCGACGACTGCGCCGCCACCGACGACTGCGCCGCCACCGACGACTGCGCCGCCACCGACGACTGCGCCGCCACCGACGACTGCGCCACCGGTCAACACGCTTATCGTCGCGACCAACGGAAACGACGCGAATCCTGGCACACTCGGGGCTCCACTGGCGACCCTGGCTCGGGCGGTGACCCTGGCTTCCCCCGGCACGACGATCGCCATGCGGGGCGGCACCTACCAGTTCAGCACCAACGTGCGGATCATGAAGGACGGCACATCAGCCAACCCGTACACGATCACCAGCTACAACCGGGAGCGGGTGGTTCTCGACGGGGAGAACCTGCCGCACACCCCGGCCCCGGTCGGTGGCAGCATCCCCAACCTCGAGCGTGGCGTGCTGCACATGGAGGCCGACCACTGGCGGGTACGTGACCTGGAAATCATTCACGGGCCATACGCCATCTTCTGCCGCGACTGCAGCAACAACGTCTTCGAACGTCTCGTTACCCGCGACAACTACGAGTCCGGCCTGCAGATTCAGGGCGCCGCGAGCAACAACCAGGTGATCAACCTCGACTCGTACGGCAACCGGGATCCACGCAAGAACGGCGAGAGCGCCGACGGCCTGGCCATCAAGGAGGGCTCCGGCAACGGCAACGTGGTACGCGGAGCCCGGCTGTGGAACAACTCCGACGACGGTTTCGACGCCTGGGAGTTTGCCTCTCCGATCCTCGTCGAGGACTCTGCGGCCTGGGGTAACGGCTTCAACCGATGGGGTCTGCCCAACTACAGCGGCGACGGCAACGGGTTCAAGATGGGCGGCGGTGACCCCGACCCGGCAGCGAACCACACCATCCGTAACAGCTTCTCGTTCAGTAACGCGGTGAGCGGGTTCATCGACAACGGCAACCCGGGCACCATCACGGTGGACCGCACCACGGCCTGGAACAACGGCGACAGCGGGTACAAGTTCGCGAACTCGACCTCGCGGTTGACCGCGAACCTCGCGGTCAGCAACGGGGCGGGGGTGTCGCTGGGCAACTCCACGGCGACCGGGAACTCGTGGAACATCAAAAGCTCCTGGAGCAACTCGGATCTGCTCAGCACGGATCCTTCGGTGCTGATCGGGCCGCGCGCCACGGACGGCGGGATTCGGAGCTCCGCCTTTCTGCAACCACGCAGTTACCCGAACCTCGGAGCACGTAGCTGACGGACGGACGGGGAAATCAGCATTCTATAGCAAATGCACCAAATCACCGTACGCCTGGCGGGTCCTGCACCCGCCGGGCGTACGGCATGTTGTCGTCGACGGGTTGGCGATATATCGTCGGTGTATCGACAAAGCATCGTTGGAGGCAGCCATGAAGTTCCACCACCGGTTCCACGGCGGACCGCAGGCATGGATGCGGGGCGGATTCGGATTCCCGCCGTTCGGTCCCGGTCCCGGCCCCGGCTTCGGTCCCGGTCCCGGTCCCGGTCCCGGCTTCGGCGCAGGGCCGGGCGGCGGCCCGTGGCGGGGCCGGGGCGGCGGCCGCGGCCGCCGCCGGCCGAACGTGCGTGCCGCCGTGCTCGCCCTGCTCGTCGAAGGACCAATGCACGGGTACGAGATGATCCGGGAACTCGACTCCCGCACCGGCGGTGCCTGGCGACCGAGCCCGGGATCGATCTACCCCACCCTGCAACTGCTCGAGGACGAAGGGCTGGTCGTCGGGACCGTGGACGCGGCCGGCGGCAGCCGCCGGCAGTACGCGTTGACCGACGCCGGCCGCCCCGAGGCCGAGCAGGCCGCCGAGCAGGCGCCGTGGACGCAGTTCGCCCCGGAAACCGTGGAGAGCTGGCACGACGTGCGCGAATCCGGTATGCAGACGTTGCACGCGCTGCGCCACGTGATGATGAACGGCACCGCCGAGCAGCGGGAGCGGGCCCTGGCCGTACTCGACGAGACTCGCCGCAAGCTGTACGCCATCCTGGCCGACTCCGAGTAGGTCGCCGGTCACCGCAGGATTCGTAGGGATCGGCTGTCGATCCGGCGGCCCGCCGATCGTCGTCATGGCGTACGGCAACGCCACTACCTGCGAGGAGCCCGACATGAAGTACATGCTGTTGTTCGTCAGCCCGCCGACCGACGGCCCGGAGCAGGCCGGGGCGCAGTGCACGGTCGAGGACTGGATCGCCTACGACAAGCAGATGAAGGACGCCGGCATCTGGGTCAGCGGCAACGCCCTGGCGGACCTGACCACCTGCACTTCGGTCAAGGTCGACGCAGACGGTCAACGGATCGTCACCGACGGCCCGTTCGCTGAGAGCCGCGAGGTGCTCGGCGGCTACGACATCATCGACGTACCGGACCTGGACGTCGCGCTGGACTGGGCGGCCCGCTCGCCCGGTGCCCGGGACGGGGGATCGGTGCAGGTGCGTCCGGTCGCCGAGTTCGGGATCTGATCCCCCGATGGCCGGCGTCGAATCGCCCGACGACCCCGCCGCGCCCGCGAGGGGTGCCGATCCGGAAACGGCGAGGGGTGCCGATCCGGAAACGGTGCGGGGTGCCGATCCGGAAACGGTGCGGACCTCGGTGGCGGCCGTGTTCCGCGAGGAGCACGGCCGGCTGCTCGCCACCCTGGTCCGCCGCTTCGGTGACCTGCACCTGGCCGAGGAGGTGGCGGCCGAGGCCGTCGAGGCGGCTCTGACGCACTGGCCGGTCTCCGGCGTGCCGACCCGCCCCGGGGCGTGGCTGCTGACCACCGCCCGGCGTCGCGCGGTGGACCGGATCCGCCGTGACCGGACGCTGGCGCTGCGCCTGGCGGTGCTGCAGGCCGAGGCGGACCGGGCCGACCCGGCGCCGGCCGCCGACATCGACCCCGACCTGCCCGACGACCGGCTCGCGCTCTTCTTCACCTGCGCCCACCCGGCGTTGCCCGCGCCGGACCGGGTGGCGCTGACCCTGCGCCACCTCGGCGGGCTGACCACCGCCGAGGTGGCCCGGGCCTTCCTCGTGCCGGAGGCGACGATGGCCCAGCGGATCGTCCGGGCGAAACGCAAGATCCGCGACGCGCGCATTCCGTTCCGGGTGCCCGGTGTCGACGAGTTGCCGCAGCGACTCCCCGGCGTGCTGCAGGCGGTGTACTCGATCTTCACCGAGGGCTACGCGGCGAGCTCCGGTCCGCACCTGCAGCGCCTCGACCTGGCCGAGGAGGCCGTCCGGCTGGCCCGCATCCTGCACCGGCTGCTCCCGACCCAACGGGAGACCGCCGGCCTGCTCGGGCTGCTGCTGCTGGTCCACGCCCGTCGGCACGCCCGGACCGGCCCGGACGGGGCGCTGGTGCTCCTCGACGAGCAGGACCGGCGGCGGTGGGACCGACCGATGATCGCCGAAGGCTGCGGGCTGGCCCGTACGGCGTTGACCGGTGGCCCGCCCGGACCGTACGGGCTGCAGGCCGCGATCGCCGCGTTGCACGACGAGGCCGCCGACGTCGCCGGCACCGACTGGCCGCAGATCGTCGCCCTGTACGACGTACTGGCGCGGATCGCGCCCTCGCCGGTGGTCGACCTGAACCGGGCGGTGGCGGTGGCCATGCGCGACGGCCCGGCCGCCGGGCTGGCCATTCTCGACGAGCTGGCCGCCGACCCTCGGCTGCGCTCGCACCACCCGTTCCCGGCGGCCCGGGCCGAGCTGCTGCAGCGTCTCGGCCGGTACGCCGACGCGGCCGACGCCTACCGGCAGGCGCTGGAGCTGGCCGGCACCGAGCCGGACCGGGAGCACCTGCGGAGTCGGTTGGCTGCGGTACGGGCGGCGACCGCCGCGACGGACTGAGCCGGTCCCGGCGCCCGGTCCCGTCACCTCCCGACGGTGTCGGTCCGTTCGCCGAGACTGACGGCAGACCTTTCTTCCTCGGCCGAGTAAGCAGCTGAATACGTGTTCGGTGGATCGTTGACACTCTGCGAAGAGATAAGTCAGACTTTTGCCGGGAGGTCGACATGAGCGAGCTGCGACGACTGGCGGTCATCAACTCCGACGCGAAACGGGCCCCGGTCCTGCCCGATCCACCTGGACTCGTCACCGAACTGCTCGACCCGCGCCTGCGGCGGTTCGCCCGTACCCCCTACGAACACCTGCTCACCGAGGTCGGCACGGTCGACGTCGCCGAGGCGGCGATCGCCGCCGGCTGCGACGCCGTCTACATCGACACGTTCGGCGACTACGGCGTGGACCGGCTGCGGGCGGCCACCACGGTGCCGATCGTCGGTGCCGGCGAGGCGACACTGGCCTGGGCCGCCGCACTCGGTCGGCGGTTCAGCATCGTCACCGTCTGGCCGGCCTCGATGGACTACCTCTACGCGCAACGACTGGCCACCTGCCCCGGTGGCGAGCTCGCCGCCGGCGTGCACTACCTCTCCGACGAGACCGAGCTCGACCTGGTCGGCACCGACAGCGGGGTCAAGGCCCGGATGGGTCGGGGCGAGACCGACGTGGTCGCCGCCATCACCGAGGCGTGCCTGCGGGCCGCCGACGCCGATGGCACCGACCTGATCTTCTTCGGCTGCACCTGCATGACCCCGGTCGTCGAGGAGGTCGGGCACCGGACCGGGATCGAGATCCTCGACCCGTCCGTCGTCGGCCTGCGGGCCGGGCACGCCGCCGCGCTCGCCGCCACCGGTGCGCCAGCGCGGACCGGCCGGCTCGGCGCGGTCACCGCCCTGGTAGACGCCTACCTGGGTGTGGACGCGACGGCCGGGGCCAGTTGTTCGGTCGACGCCGACGGCTGCGAGGTCTGCGCCGTCACCTCGGCCTCGGCGTCGTGACGCCGCTGTGTCGGCGGGTCGGCATCGACCTGCCGGTGATCGCTTTCAGCCACTGCCGGGACGTGGTGGCGGCGGTGAGCCGGGGTGGTGGACTCGGGGTGCTCGGCGCGGCCTCGATGTCCCCGGAGGATCTCGAGCAGGATCTCGCCTGGCTCGACCGGGAGTGCGGGCGTACGCCGTACGGTGTCGATCTGCTCTTTCCCGCCACGACGGCCGGTGACGACCCGGCGGACCTGCTCGCCCAGATCCCGGCCGGGCATCAGGAGTTCGTCGCCGGGTTGCGGACCCGGCTGGGCATCCCGCAGCGGCGCAGCGCACCCGGGCGGACCCGGCTGGGTGGGATGCCGACCGAGATCGACCATCTGATGACCCACGCGAACGCGTACGCGTTGTGGGAGGTCGTCCAGGCCCACCCGGTCCGGCTGGTGGCCAGCGCCCTCGGGCCGCCGCCCGCCGCGGTGCGGGCCGTCGCGACCCGGCGCGACATGCTGGTCGCCGGCCTGGTCGGCGACCAGCGACACGTCCGTCATCAGCTGGCCGCCGGCGTCGACGTGATCGTCGCCCAGGGCTACGAGGCGGCCGGACACACCGGCGAGACCACCACGATGGTGCTGGTGCCGCAGGTCGTGGCGGCCGCCGGTGAGGTGCCGGTGGTCGCCGCCGGCGGCATCGCCACCGGCCGTCAGGTGGTCGCCGCACTGGCACTGGGCGCGCAGGCGGTGTGGACCGGCTCCATCTGGCTCTCCACCGCCGAGAGCGATCTCGACCCGGTGGTCAAGGACAAGATCGTGACGGCGGCGGCGACCGACACCGCGAAGACCACGTCGTACACCGGTAAGCCGACCCGACAGCTGACCACCGCGTGGACCCGGGCCTGGCAGCAGCCGCCGGCGCCGGCGCCGCTGGCCTCACCGGTGCAGCAGCTCCTCGCCCGTGACGCCGTCGTCAGCTCGTTCGAGCATCAGGTGACCCCGGTGATGGGTTCGGCGGCGGGCCAGGCGGTGGGCCTGGTCGACCGGGTGCGCTCCGTCGCCAGTGTGCTGGACGACCTGCGGACCGGCATGGCCGACGCGGTCGGCGACATCGCCGCCCTGGCCGATGACGACGCCAGTGACGTCGGTGACGCTGCCGCCCGCGACGGCGACTGACCCGGCGGGCGCGACGGCGACTGACCCGGCGGGCGCGACGGCGACTGACCCGGCGGGCGCGACGGCGACTGACCCGGCGGGCGCGACGGCGACTGACCGGCGGCCGCGCGGCCCTTCACCGCCGACGGCGGCGGCGGGCGTCCAGGGCGGCGGCACCCAGCGTGTACGTGCTGAGCAGGGCGATGATCCCGGTCGCGACGGTCAGCACCGCTGACAGCGAGGTGCCGGTCAGCGCCGCGCCGCTGAGCAGTGCGCTGCCGCCGAGCGTGGTGAAGGCGGCCACCATCCACGCCGCGTAGATCTCCGCCCGCCGGTGCGTCGGTGCCGACTCGCCGATCAGTCGGGTGGCGCCGAGCAGCGTCAGCCCGCCCCCGAAGCCGACCAGCACCGCGCCGGTGACGGTGGCCGCCGGGTCCTGAAGATGCAGGGCCAGCGCGGTGGCCCCGGCGCCACCGGTGATCGCCACTACGCCCAGGCAGATCGACCGGGTCGAGTCGAGTCGGTTGAACAGCAACTGGGACAGCAGCGTCATACCGATCAGCAGGGTGAGCAGTCCGCCGGTGCCGCCGGCGGCGGTGACGCCGGCACCTTCGGCGAGGATCCGCGAGCCGAAGGTGCCGAACAGGGCCATGCACCCGTTGAGGGTCATCAGTGAGCAGGTGGCGACGCTGAACGGCAGCAGGATGGCGCGGGGGACCCGGACCGGCCGGACCAGCCGGATCCGTCGCGTCGTCCGACGGTCGGCCGGGGTGCGGACCAGCAGGATCAACGGCACCAGGGCGGCCACGCCGATGACGACGAACGGCAGCACCAGCGGGTAGCGGGTGTGGTCGGCCAGCAACCCGGACATCAGCGGTGCCAGGCCCATGCCGAGGGTGGTGCAGACCGAGTGGGTCAGGCTCCCCGCACGGGTGCCGCGAGGATGGAAGTCCAGCAGCGCGGCGGCGGTGGTGGCGCTGACCATCCCGGTCGCCATGCCCTGCACCACCCGCCCGGCGACCAGCGCCGGCAGCGACGCCGCGGTCGCGGTCACCAGGCACGCCGCCAGGACCAGCGCGACCCCGCCGAACATCACCGCCCGTCGACCGACCAGATCGGACAGACCGCCCAGTAGCGTCACGACCAGGATCACCCCGACGGGATAGCCGGCGAACGCGACGGCGACCTGCGCCGGCGTCAGCTGCCACCGGTCCGCGTAGATCGCGAACAGCGGGGTGGCGGCGAAACTGCCCAGCACGGCGACGAGGATCAGCGCGCCGGAGGCGGCAGCCATCCTCGCCGACGGACGTCGTGGGGTTTCCTCCAGCGCAGAGGTCGACACCGGCCACCGCCTTCCGGACAAAAGTCTGATGAATGAGGTCCGAGGCTGTCAAGGTCTTGCCAGACGAGGGTTCCCACCTGCAGAGTGTGGCCTGGAACTGCTGCTTGCTCGGCGGGCGACGAGGTTACACGGCGGAAACAGTGTTGGCGTCAAGGACTGTTGTCCAGTGTCTTTACGCCTAACGTCAGACATATTAGGTTGAGGCACTGGGCGTACTCGCCGCCAGTGGCGGGAGGTGGAGGTGCACCGATGACAGTCACGATCGTCGACGCCGGGAACGTGCCGTGGGTCAACGGCGAGCAGGTCTACGACTCGATGGAGCCCGCCTTCCGCGACAACTTCGGCGGCGACCCCGACCAGGTGCGTGAACTGCTGTCCCGGTACTGGATGCGGTCGCTGTGGCTGGACCGGGACACCACCCGCAGGATCGACCACATCCGGGCCGTCGCCGGCTACCGCGATCTCAGCGAGGCCTACCACGACAGCGTGGAGGAGGCGTACTTCCTCGACGGTGTGGTCGACCTCAGCGCCGAGGGACGGCTGATCGCCGGCGACTACTTCTGGCGTCCGCCGGGCTGGGTGCACAAGGCCAGCAGCGACGAGGGCTTCACCGCGATCCTGTGCATGGAGGGCGCGGTCGCCACCGAGGGCAGTGACCGGGTGACCCGGGTGGTCTGCCCGGACGACCAGGCCGGCGTGCGGGCCCGGGCAAACGGGGCAGCCGGGGCGGCCGACGACGTCGGCCCGCGCGGCTACCTGCGGCGGGTCGAGTCGCGGCAGCTGCCCTGGGCACCGTTGACCGCCCGGTGGTCGGGTGTCGACGCCGAGGTGGTCGGGCTGCCGTCGCCCGACACCGGACCGACACCGGTGGGCCGGCCGCTGAGCCGCAACGTGGTCACCGGGGCGTGCAGTGCGCTGGTCCGGCTGCCGGCCGGCTACACCGGTACGCCGCAGCCGGTCGACCGGGAACGGTTCCTCGTCACCACCACGGGGACCCTGACGGTCGCGGGGCAGCCGCTGACCGCCTGCTCGCTGATACACCTGCCGGCCGGTGCCACGCCGCCGCCCATCGTCGCCGACACCGACGTCGAGCTGTTCGTCAAGATCGGGGAGGCGACGGCGTGACCGACGTACGGTTCGCCACCGACGACCAGGTGATGACGATCGTCCTCGACGGCCCGGAGACGATGAACAGCCTGACGCCGGCGGCGATCGCCGGACTGGACGCCGCCCTGGCCGCCGCCGAGGTCGATCACACCCTGCGGGCCGTGGTGATCACCGGAGTGGGGGACCGGGCGTTCAGCGTCGGGATGGACATCGACTTCCTGGAATCCTGCTTCGACGACCCACAGCGGATCTTCCTGCCGTTCCTGCGCTCGTACCATGCGGTACTGCGTCGCATCGAGCAGCTCGGCGTACCGGTCGTCGCCCGGGTCAACGGCCTCGCCCGCGCCGGTGGCTTCGAGCTGATCCTGGCCTGTGATTTCGTGATCGCCGCCGACGAGGCGAAGGTCGGCGACATCCACCTGGAGTTCGGCATGCCGCCCGGTGCCGGCTCCAGCCAGCGTGCGCCGCGCAAGCTCGGCGACCAGCGGGCCAAGGCGCTGATGCTCACCCCGCTGTGGCTGCGCGGGCCGGAGCTGGTGCAGTGGGGTGTCGCGCTGGCCAGCGCACCCCGGGCGCAGCTGGACGACGAGGTCGGCAAGCTGCTGTCGTCGCTGCGCGGCCGGTCCCGCCCGGCGATGGCGATCACCAAGCGGCTGCTCAACTCGGTGCACACCATGACGCTGGAGGAGGGCCTGCGCTACGAGCGCGAGATGTTCTCCCGGCTGCACGAGGAGGTGCCCGAGGTGGCCGAGGGCTACCGGGCGTTCGTCGACAAGCGCGAGCCGGTCTGGGGGGACGTCGATGTCCGCGGCCTTGCCTGAACCGCCGGCCCCGCCCTCGCCGTCGGCGGATCCGCCGTCGGTCACCGTCACCGCGGAGCTGGTCGACACCCTGATCAGTCGGGGCGGCTACACCCATCCGCTGTTCAACCCGCCGGACCCGGGCAGTGGCGGTGGCCCGCCGCTGCCCGGCCAGGCGGTGCTGCTGCTGATGGGCGGCCTGGCCGAGCAGTCCGGCCAGCTCGACGACGCGATCGCGCTGCTGGAGCTGCGCCGGATGCGGTTCCATCAGCTGGTCCGGGCCGGCGCCACGCTGCGGGTGCGGATCGAGCGCCTCGCCAGCCGGAGCACCTCCAGCGGCAAGGTCGTGGCCGAGCTGCGGTGGACCGCCGTCGACGCCGACGGTGCGCCCGTGGCCGAGGCCGAAGCCGTCATGCTGATGAACGAATCGGGAAAGGCGGACCCAAGGTGACGGGTGTGCAGCTCAACATGGCGGCCGGGATCCGGGAGTTCGGCCGCGCCACGCCACGCCGGATCGCGGTGGTCGACGGCGACCGTGAGGTCACCTTCGGTGCCCTGCACCAGCGGTCGAGCCAGCTGGCCAGTGCGACCCTGGACCGGGGGTTGGCGCCCGGGGAGCGGATCGCGGTGCTGAGCAACAACCGGTACGAGTACTTCGAGATCTCCGCGGCGATGGCCAAGGCCGGTATCCCGACGGTGCCGCTGAACCCGCGCAACAACGTGACCGACAACGCGTACATCCTGGCCCACTCGGCCGTCCAGGGGATCATCGTCGCCGACGACCTCGCCGACCGGGTCGACGGGCTGCTCGACGGGCTACGGCTGGTGCTCAGCTTCGACGGCGGGGTGGGCGAGCACTACGGGACGTTCCTCGACGGTGGGCGGGCGGTCGACCCGCAGGTGCCGGTCGACGAGCTGGATCCGTTCTGTGTCACGTACACCTCCGGCACCACCGGGCGACCCAAGGGGGTGCTGCTCACCCACCGGGGCCGGGTGCTGACCGCGTTCGGGGTGGGGCTGGACTACGGGCTGGGCCCGAACCGCAGCACGATCGCGGTGGCGCCGATGTACCACGGCGCCGGCTTCGAGTTCGCGTACGCGGCACCGATGCTCGGCGGCTCCTGCACGGTACTGCCGAGCTGGGATCCGCAGCGGCTGCTCGACCTGATGGTGAGCAGCCGGGCGGAGACGGTCTTCCTGGTGCCCACCCACGCCCAGCACATCCGCCGGTTCTGTCCGGAGCCGGCGGCCCGCTACGACCTGTCGGCGCTGAAGACCCTCTACTTCAACGCCGCCGCGTTGCCGGTCGCGCTCAAGGAGTGGGTGATCGAGGCGTTTCCCGGCGTGGAGGTGCACGAGCTCTACGGGTCGACGGAGTGCTCGATCGTGACCAACCTGCGGCCGGAGTTCGCGCTGGACCGGGCGGGCAGCGTGGGTCATCCGTGGTTCTGGAACGAGGTACGGCTGGTCGACGAGGACGGGGCGCAGGTCGGCCCGGGTGAGCCCGGCGAGCTGTACGCGCGTTCGCCGCTGCTGCTGACCGGCTATCTCAACGACGAGGAGGCGACCCGGGCCGGGTACGACGCCGACGGCTTCTTCTCGGTCGGCGACATCGCGGTCCGTGACGAGGAAGGCTTCATCTCGATCGTCGACCGGAAGAAGGACATGATCATCGCGGGTGGGGTGAACATCTTCCCCCGCGAGATCGAGGAGGTCATCGCGCGGCACGGGCCGGTGGACGAGGTCGCGGTGGTCGGCGTTCCGGACGAGGTGTACGGCGAGCGGATCGCCGCGTTCGTGGTGAGCCGTGCCGGCCAGCAGATCGACGTCTCCACGCTGGATGGCTACGTACGGGAGCACGTGGCGCGGTACAAGGTTCCCCGGGAATGGCACGTGGTCGACCAGTTGCCGCGCAACCCGAGCGGGAAGATCCTCAAGCGGACGATCCGCGACGAGTACGTCAGTCAACCTGGTAAGGGTTGATTGTAGGCGCCTTCTCTTCCAATGTCTGACCAATGTGGGTGGGACGGTTTTCGTCGCTGTACCCGTATTGAAACGCGGCGCTGCCCGCTTGTTGCGCTGCTGCCAGCGGTGGAGATTGTGTCAGTACGGTAAAACTCTGACTTTTAGTGGACTGGCTGGTCAGAGGCCGTTAGTGTCATCCGCACCAAGGTCCCGATGCGGCTCGCGGCTCACCTGTCGACCGCACGGACTTCGTGATCAGGAGGCCATCGTGTCCCACTTCAATAGTTCCGGTGTCGCCCTCTCCCGTCGCTCCGTGCTCGCCGGTCTCGGCGGCGCGTTCATGGGCGGCGTACTGCTGACCGCCTGCGGCAGCGACGACTCCGACTCCGGTTCCACCGGCGCCGCCGACGGCGACCTCACCACGATCCGACTCGCCGGACTACCGGCCTCGGCGCTCGCCGCGTTCAAGCTCGCCATGTCCGACGGTGCCTTCGAGGCCGCCGGCCTCGACATCCAGTACGAGGAGTACGCCGAGGCGGCCGCCGTCTACACCGCGTACCGGGCCAACGAGGTCGACGGTGGCCTCGGCGGCATCCCGTCCACCGCCAACCTGGTCGCCACCGGCGTCGACCGCAAGGTCGTCTGCGCGCTGCAGCGCACCACCAACGGCATCCTGGTGCGCGCCGACAGCGACATCCAGTCCCTCGGTGACCTGCGTGGGCGCAAGCTTGGTCTGTTCGGCAGTGCGATCGGTTCCTCCACCAACCAGTTCTTCGCACTCTGCCGCGAATACCACGGCTTCAACCCCACCACCGACTGCGAGGTGCAGTACGGCGCCCCGAACCTGATGGCCGAACTGCTCGGCCAGGGCGACGTGGACATGGCACTGGTGATCGACCCGGCCGGTGCGGACCGGGTGGTCAGCGGCGAGTACCGGTCGCTGGGCGACCTCGGCGTGCTGCTGGAGGAGGCCACCGGGCTGCAGGCGTTCACCGCCGGCTGGGACTTCGCCACCGACTTCATCGACGCCAACCAGGAGGCCGTGCAGGCCTTCGTCGACGTGAACCTCGAGTACCAGACCCGGTTCAACGGCGACCAGTCGCTGTGGGACAGCGCCCTGCGGGAGTTGTACGAGATCGACGACCAGGCAGTGCTCGACGTCATCTGGGAGAACCAGCGCGGCCGGCTCGTCGAGCAGTGGGGCGAGCAGGAGAAGCAGCAGGCCGCCGAGCTGCTCACCTTCCTGAGCGACAACGGTGAGCCGGAGTTCCTGCCCGAGGTGCCCGACGGGCTGTTCGTCTGACGTCGACCACCCCCCGCCTCGCGAGGAGACGCACGATGACCCTGTCCGAAACCACCCAGCCGGCGCAAGCGACGGCCGGAGCGGCGGATCGTGGCGCGGCGGGTGGCCGCGGTGGCGGTGGGCGCGGTGGTGCCCACCGCTTCCTGCGGCACGGCGTCTCGCTGCGGATCGCCTCCGTGTTCATGCTGATCGTCATCTGGTGGCTGGGTTCACTGGCCGTCGGTGAGCGGATCCTGCCGACCCCGTGGACCACCGCGTCGGCGTTGGTGACCAGCGTGCAGGAGACGGTCTTCTGGACCGACCTGCAGGTCACCATGGTCCGGATCCTGATCGGCTTCGCCGCCTCCATGGTGCTCGGTGTGCTGGTCGGTCTGGTGATGGGGCTGTCCCGGATCGCCGAAGGGCTGCTGGACATCTGGATCGCCGTCGGCCAGACCATCCCCAGCCTCTGCTGGGTGATCGTCGCGTTCATCATGTTCGGCCTCAACGACACCGCCACCGTCGTGGCGATCACCCTGACGTCCTTTCCGATCATCGCGATCAACATGTGGTCCGGGGTCAAGGCGATCGACCCCCGGCTCGGCCAGATGGCCCGCACTCTCGGTGCGTCGCGGGGCCTGCGTACCCGGGAGGTGACCCTGCCCCAGGTGCTGCCGGCGGTGATGGCCTCGGCCCGGTTCGGGTTCGGCATCGTGTGGAAGGTCGTCGTCCTCGCCGAGCTGCTCGGCCGCACCGACGGCATCGGCTACCGGCTCAACTACTGGTTCCAGCTCTTCCGGATGGAACAGGTCTTCGCACTCACGCTGTTCTTCTCGATCCTGATGGTGGTGCTGGAGTTGGCGGTGTTCAAACCGATCGAGGCCAAGCTGTTCCGCTGGCGTCCGGAGGGGGCCCGATGAGCGCCGACGCCCGGATCGTCATATCCGACCTGGTCAAGGGCTTCCACACCCGCAACGGCTTCATCACGGTCATCGAGCGGATGAACCTGGAGATTGCCGACGGCGAGTTCGTCGCGCTGGTCGGACCGTCCGGTTGTGGCAAGTCGACCGTGCTGAACATGCTCAGCGGGCTGGACACCGACTTCACCGGCACAGCCGAGATCCGCAGCGGGGCACCGGGGGTGCAGTTCAGCTACGTGTTCCAGGAGCCGCGGCTGCTGCCCTGGAAGACAGTCCGGCAGAACGTCGAGTTCGCCCTGAAGGCGACCGGGGTGGACCGGGCGCAGTGGTCCGACCGGGTGATGCCGGTGCTGCGTCGGGTCGGACTGGCCGGCTTCGAGAACCACTATCCGCACCAGATCTCCGGCGGCATGCAGCAGCGCACCGCGCTAGCCCGGGCGTTCGTGCTGGACGCGCCGGTGATGCTGATGGACGAGCCGTTCAGCGGGCTGGACGAGTTCACCGCCCGCAGCCTGCGTCAGCTGCTGCTGGAACTGCGTACCCAGACGGCGGGCAAGGCGTTCGTCTTCGTCACCCACAACGTGTTCGAGGCCGCGGTGCTCTCCGACCGGGTGGTGCTGATGTCCAACCGGCCGTCGACCGTACGCCGGGTGGTCGACGTCGAGGTGCCGTTGCCGCGCAGCTACGACGATCCCCGGCTGTTCGACGTCAGCCGCGAACTCACCCACGAGATCATCTCGACGATGACCGCCACCGACGACGGTGGTCTCGTCGTCGACGAGGCACACACCCGACTCGCCGGGCCGGGTGCGTCGTGACCGGCGCGCTGCGACCCCGGCTGCCGACCGCGTTCGCGGCCGGGGCGGTGCTGCTCACCCCGGCCCGGACGCTGACCGACGGAGACTTCGCCGCGATCGTCAACGTCTCCTGGGAGAACGGCCCGCTGCACACCGACGCCGAGTACATGCGCGGCACCGGGTTCGGCCGGCCGATCCTGGGCGGGCCGTGCCTGATCGCGCTCGCCGCCGGGCTCACCTCGACCACCATGTACGCCGCCTGGTACGCCGCCGGCCTGGACTGCCACGCCGCGCTCGGCATCGACGAGATCCGTTACACCGGGCCGGTGTCCGCCGGTGACACGCTACGCGTGCGTATCGAGGTGACGCGGTTGGAGCCGACCCCGGGCGGGCGGATGTACGTGGGCGTGGTGCACGACGACGTACGCAACCAGCGGGACGAGACCGTCCTGCGGATGACGCGTTCCTACCTGCTGCGCCCACTGCCCGAGCCCGAGCCGGAGTCCGAGTCCGATTCTGCGCCGGGCGTCGGCGCGGCAAACCCGGAGCAGCCGTGAAACCGCCGTCGACCAGCACCCTCACGCTGACCCGGCACGGGCGGGTGCTGCTGGTCACCCTGGACCGGCCGCACCGGCTCAACGCCTACGACCGGGTGATGGTCGACGAACTGCGGCGTACCTGGCGCTGGTTCGGTGCCGACGACGGCCTGCACGTCGCCGTGCTGACCGGAGCCGGCGAGCGCGGCTTCTGCACCGGCTTCGACGTCGACGACACCCTCGACGCCGGGGTCACCAGTCCGTCGCTGGACCACGCCGGCCGGGTCGCGTTGACCGCCCGCGACCTGGGCGTCTACAAGCCGGTGGTGACGGCGGTCAACGGGCACTGCTGCGCCGGTGGTTGGCACTTCGTCAACGACGCCGACGTGGTGCTCTGCACCGAGACGGCGACCTTCTTCGACACCCACCACGACGTGGGCCTGGCCAACCCGGTCGAGGCGGTCGGCGCGCTGGGGCGGCTGCCGCTCGGCGAGCTGATGCGGATGGTGCTGACCGGGCGCGCGTACCGCATCGACGCCCGCCGGGCGCTGGAGCTCGGTCTGGTGACCGAGGTGACCGCTCCCGCCGATCTGGTGGACCGGGCGTTGGCCATCGCCACCGAGATCGCCCAGCATCCGCTCGACGTGCTGACCACCACGGTGGAGACGGTGTGGACGGCGGTGCAGGCGCAGCGGTCCGCGGCCGAGGCGTTCGGGTTGGCGATGCTGGCCCGCTCCGACGCCTCGACCGCCCGGCGCGGCGAGTCCATGCGGGAATTCCGGCACTGAGGGGCACGATGGACTACGGGATCTTCAGCCACATCGAACGGCTCGACGACCTCGAGCGTGACCTGCGGGCCGCCGACGCCGACGGGATCGCCAGCTACTGGCTGACGCAGGGCTTCGGGCACGACACGCTGACCGTGATCGGCGCGTACGGTCGGCAGCTGAGCCGGCTGCGGATCGGCACCGCCGTGGTGCCGGTCTACCCGCGTCACCCGATGGCCCTGGCCCAGCAGGCGCTCACCACCAACATGCTGCTCGGCGGCCGGTTGGTGCTCGGCGTCGGGCCGTCGCACCCGCAGGTGGTCGAGCCCTGCTGGGGGATGTCCTACGAGCGGCCGGCGCGCTACATGCGCGAGTACCTGACCGCGCTGACCGGCGCGCTGACCCAGCGGGTCCGCTACACCGGTGAGGTGATCACCGCCCGGGGTGACCTGACGATCAGCGGCGACCCGCCGGCACCGGCGGTGATGGTCTCCGCGCTGGGCCCGAAGATGCTGGAGCTGACCGGTGCCCTTGCCGCCGGCACGATCACCTGGATGGTCGGCCCGCGCACGCTGACCGAGCTGACCGTACCGGCGATCACCGCCGCCGCGCGGACGGCTGGTCGGCCGGCCCCCGAGATCGTGGTGACCGCCGCGGTCTGCGTCACCGACGACCCGACCCGGGCCCGCGCGGCGATCGACCCGGTGCTCGGCTGGTACGACGACAAGCCGTCCTACCGGGCGATGCTGGACCGCGAAGGTTTACAGCGGGCCAACCAGATGGCGATCGTCGGTGACGCAGACGAGGTGCGGGCCGAGATCGACCGCTATGCGCGGGCCGGGGCGAGCACCTTCGCGGCCCAGTTCTACGGCACCCCGGAGGAACGGGCGGCAACGCGGGCGCTGATCGGCGAGCTGGCCGGGACCACCCGTTCGACCGGGGATGGCCGACAGTGACGCGGATCGGCGTCCGCCATGCCCTACCGTGGTGGTTCGCGACGAATCCGCACTCCGGTGTGCGGGTCCGAAAGGATGCGGAGCCGAAGTGACCATGGCCAAGGACGTGACGCACGAGCCGGCGAGCCGGTCGGAAAAGGCGATCCCGGGGCACCGCCGGGATCCTGGGGTGCTCGGGGTGACCCGGGTCCAACCCGCGTACCAGCAGGTCGCCGACCAGTTGCGGGAGCGGATCCTGGACGGGTCGCTGACCGCGGGGGACCGGTTGCCGACCGAGGTCGAGCTGTCGGAGATCTTCGGGGTCAGCCGTAGCACGGTACGGGAGGCGTTGCGGGTGCTGGCGTCCAAGGATCTGATCCGCACCACCCGGGGAACCACCGGCGGCACCTTCGTGGCCCGGGTGCAGTTCGACCAGGTGAGCGAGTATCTGGAGATGAGCTTCGGGCTGATGTCCGGGGCCCGGGACATCACGTTGGACAACCTGCTGGAGGCGCGGGAGTGCCTGGAGGTGCCGGCGGCCGGGCTGGCCGCGCTGCGCCGCGCCGACGAACATCTGGTGCTGATGCGTCAAGCGGTGGAGCGGGAGAAGTCGACCCGGGCCCGCGGCCGCAAGTTCCGTGAGCACCGGACCTTCCACGGGGTGCTGGTCGAGGCGACCGGTAACCAGCTGCTCGGGGTGATGGCCGAGCCGGTCTTCCGGGTGCTGCAGGCGCGGACCGCCGACCGCGACATGCCCGCGGAGTACTGGAGCCAGATCGACGCCGAACACACCGAGATCTGCGGCTATGTCGAGGCCGGTGATGTCGAGGGTGCGCAGGCGGCGATGCGGGCCCACCTGGGTACCGTCCGCCGGGCGTACGACGGACACTGAAGACAAACTCACAACTAAATACCTGATGTTTCGGAACTACGCCCTGCTGTCGTGCTGAGCAGGGCGTTTTCGTTGGCCTGGTTGAGTTGCTGGCCCTTGACTCGTAAAAGTCAGACAAATAAGCTGGTGGCAGTTCACGGGCGGGCGAGAGGATCGGTCGATGTCGGTACGGCAGGGGTGGACCGGACGCTTCTTTGAAGACTTTGGCGTCGGCGACGTCTATCAGCATCCCCTCGGGCGCACCGTGTCCGAGGCGGACAACACCTGGTTCACCCTGTTGACGATGAACACCAGCCAGATGCACTTCAACACCGAGTACGCCGCCCGGTCGGAGTTCGAGCGGCCACTGGTCGTCTCCACCCTGACCCTGGCCATCGCGGTCGGGCAGAGCGTCACCGACCTCACCCAGAACGCCTTTGCCAACCTCGGCTGGAACGAGATCGTCCTGCCGCACCCGGTGTTCGCCGGCGACACCCTCTACAGTGAATCGTTGGTACTCGACAAGCGTGAATCCGGGTCCCGCCCGTACGCCGGGATCGTGACGGTCCGCACCCGCACCCTCAACCAGGACGGCGCACAGGTCTGCGCCTTCAAACGCACCTTCTACGTCTACAAGCGTGGCGCCAAGCAGGTCGAGGGAATCTTCCCGGCCGCCGCCACCCCGCTGTCGCTGGAGAACGAGGCGACCGGATGAGCCTGCGCCTGACCTACCAGCCCTGGGGAGAGACCCTCGCCGAACTCGCCGCCGCCGGCCGTCGCGCCGAGCAGGCCGGCGCCGAGGTGCTCTGGGTCTCCGAACTGCACCGTAGCGCAACCGGCACCGCCGCCGCGCTGGCCGGCACCACCACGACCGCCCGGATCGGCACCTCGATCGTGCTGGCCTTCACCCGCAGCCCGATGATCACCGCCTTGGAGGCGCTCGACCTCGACGAGCTCTCCGATGGACGGTTCATCCTCGGCCTCGGCTCCGGCGTCCGGCGACTCAACGAGGACTGGCACCACGTCGACTTCGGCAAACCCGTCGCCCACCTGCGGGAGACCGTCCGCAACATCCGGCACTTCTGGGCCAACTGCGCCACCGGCGAACCGATGATGCTCGACGGCGAGTACGAGCCGATGCGCATCCGCGGCTACGAACGCCCGTTCCCGGTGCCGCCGGCCGGCATCCCGGTCTACCTGGCCGCGATGGGGCCGCTGATGACCCGGCTGGCCGGGCAGATCGGCGATGGCTGGATCAGCCACGAACTCTGCTCTCCGGCGTACCTGGCCGGGCAGATCCTGCCCGACCTGACCGCCGGCATCGACCGGGCCGGCCGGACCCGCGCCGACCTCGACGTCGTCGTCTCCGCCTGCTGCTCGGTCGCCGACGACCGGGCGTTGGCCCGCCGCCGCGCCGCCGGCCTGGTCGGCTTCTACGCCACCGTGCGCACCTACGCCGACTTCTTCGCCTTCCACGGCCTCGCCGACGACCAGCAACAGGTGATCGACGCGTTCCGGGCCGGCGCCGGCGCCGACCACCTCGCCGACTCCGTCAGCGACCGGATGGTCGACACGCTGACCCTGGCGGGTGACCGCGCCGAGGTTGCCGAGCGGATCGCCGGGTACGCGGGCATCGCCGACTCGGTCAAGTTGAGTCCACCCACCCACGGGCTGCCCGCCGCCGAGACCCGAGCCGCCCAGGACGAGATCATCGCGCTGATCGCCGAGCTGACGGGAGCCGCAGCATGACGCCGCTGGCCGACATCCGGATCATCGCCGTGGAGCAGTACGGCGCCGGCCCGTTCGGCACCGTACACCTGGCCGACCTCGGCGCCGAAGTGATCAAGATCGAGGATCCACGGGCCGGCGGCGACGTCGGCCGCTACGTGCCGCCGTACGCCGAGGACGAGGACTCGCTGTTCTTCGAGACGTTCAACCGCAACAAACGCAGCCTGTCACTGGACCTGACCACCGACGCCGGCCGCGAGGTGTTCGAGAAGCTCGTCGCCGTCGCCGACGTCGTCTACTCCAACCTGCGTGGCGACGTGCCGGAGAAGATGCGAATTCGCTACGACGACCTCAAGCACATCAACCCGCGGATCGTCTGCGTCTCGCTGACCGGCTTCGGGATGACCGGCCCGCGTCGGGCCGAACCCGGCTACGACTACATCCTGCAGGGACTCGCCGGCTGGATGGAGCTCACCGGTGAACCCGACGGACCACCGACCAAGTCCGGACTGTCCCTGGTCGACTACTCCGGCGGGTTCGTCGCCGCCATCTCGCTGCTCGCCGGGGTGCACGCCGCCCGCCGCGACGGCGTCGGCATGGACTGCGACGTCAGTCTCTACGACACCGCGATCTCGATGCTCACCTACCCGGCCACCTGGCATCTCAACGCCGGCTTCCAGCCGGCCCGCACCCACCACTCGGCGCACCCGTCGCTGGTGCCGTTCCAGGTCTTCCAGGCCAAGGATGGCTGGATGGTGGTCGGCTGTGCCAAGGAGAAGTTCTGGACCCGGCTCGCCGACGTCGTCGGCCACCCCGAATGGGCCGCCGCCGGATCGCCGTACGGGACCTTCGGCACCCGCCGCGACAACCGCGACGAGCTGCTCGCCGAACTGGAGCAGATCTTCCGGCAGCGCACCGTCGAGGAGTGGCTGACCCAGCTGTACGCTGCCGCGATCCCCTGCGGGCCGATCAACGACGTGCCGGCGGCGCTGGCCGAGGAGCACACCGCCGCCCGGGACCTCGTGGTCACCACCGAACACCCCCGGTTCGGCACCGTGGCGCAGCTCGCCAGCCCGGTGCGGGTCGGCGCCGAACCGCCCGCGTACCGCCGCGCGCCGCAACGCAACGAGGACTTCGCCACCGTCACCGGCGACATCCTCGGGCTCGACCCGCAGACCCTGGCCGAGTTGACCGCCGCCGGCGCGTTCGGCACCCCCCGTAGCCCCGGCCCGGCCGCCGCCGGTTCCGAGGACACCGCCCGATGACCGGCCCGCCATGATCGCCGCAGCGCTCGCCGACTGGGCGACCGGACCGCTCGACCCGCCGGCGGCGGTCCGGCGGGCCGCGCTACGGCACCTGCTCGACGGCCTTGGCACCGCCCTGGCCGGCCGGCGCGGCGGCACCGTCGACCCGGCGCTGCACGTCGCCCGCGACCTCGGCGGCCCACCGGAAGCCACCCTGCTCGGTGGCCGGGACACGATCGGTGCCCCCGCCGCCGCGCTGGCCGCCGGCGCCATGGTGCACGCGCTCGACTTCGACGACACCCACGCCGCCGGCCTGGTGCACGCCACCGCCGTGGTGCTGCCCGCCGCCTTCGCCGTCGGCGAGCAGGTCGGCGCCAGCGGCCGCGACGTACTGCACGCCGCCATCGCCGGGTACGAGACGGTCTGCCGGGTCGCCGCCGCCGCCCCGCACGGCTTCCACGCCCGCGGCCTGCACGCCACCATGGTCGCCGGGGTCTTCTCCAGCGCGCTGGTCACCGCCCGGCTGCTGCGGCTGGACGCCGCCCGCGCCACCGACGCGCTCGGCATCGCCGGCAGCCAGGCCGGCGGGCTGCTCGCCTTCCTGCACACCGGGGCGGCCACCAAACAACTGCACCCCGGCTTCGCCTCGCACGCCGGCATCCTCGCCGCCCGGCTCGCCGCCGCCGGCGCGGCCGGCCCGGCGAACGTCTTCGACGGCCCGCACGGCGTCTTCGACGCCCTGGCCGCCGGCCCCGTCGACCCGGCGTCGATCATCGCCGGCCTCGGCCAACGCTGGGAAACCCTCCGGATCGGCATCAAGCCCTACCCGGCCTGCCAGCTGTCGCACGCCGCGATCGACGCCGCCCGCGCCGCCCGCCGCCAGCCCGGTTTTCCCGCCGACCCGGCCGCGATCGCCCGGATCGACGTCGACGTGCACCCCGACTCGGCACCCACGGTCTGCGGGCCCGGCCGGGACCTGACCCGGCCGGCCACCCCGTACGCGGCGAAGTTCTCGCTGCCGTGGAGCGTCGCCGCGACACTGCTCGACGGCGACCTGACCACCGCCAGCTACCGGCCCGACGTCATCGACCGCGCCGACGTGACCGCCCTCGCGGCCCGGCTGCACTGGCGGATCGTCGCCACCGGTGGGCACGCCGCCGACGCCCCCGGTGCCGTCGTGGTCACCCTGGCCGACGGCACGACCGTACGCGGCGCGGTGCCGCGCAGCGGCGGCGGCCCGGACACCCCGCTGACCGACGACGAACTGGCCGCCAAGTTCCTCGGCAACGCCGGCCCGGCCGGCGCGCCCGTCGTCGACCTGCTGCGCCGCCTCGACGACCTCGACGACCTCGACCCGATCATGGCGGCGCTGGCCGCCGCCGGTGACTGACCAGGGAGACGCCCGTGCCGCCCGCCGCGATCCGACCCGCCGACTTCCCCTGGTTCCCGTACGACGGGTTCACCTTCTGCCTCGGGCTGGCCGACGGCGACGCCGCCTGGACCTCCGGGCACACCGCCGCCGCGCTCGACACCACGCTCGGCAAGATGACCGTCGGCGGTGACCTGGCCACCCAGACCGCCACCGCGTACCGCAAGGTGCTGACCATCCTGGAAGCCGCCGGCTACGGACCGGCCGACGTCACCCGGGTGACCGAGAACGTCACCGTGGCCGGCCTCGACGACTACGCCGCCGCGGCCGCCGTGCGCGCCGAGGTGTTCGGCGAGCACCAGCCGGTGGTCCGTACCGTCGTGGTCGAGCGGCTGGTCCGCCGGGCCGCGCTGATCGAGATCGAACTGCACGCCGTCGTCGGCGGCGGCCAGTTGCTTGTCGCCAGCGAACCGCGAGCCGCCGGCAGCTGGGTGCCCTCACCGGTGCGCGGCGGCCACGACGGTGCCGTCTACCTGCCGACCATGCTGCCGGTCGACGCCACCGGCGAGGTGGTCCACCCGGGCGACTTCGTCAGCCAGTACGCGTACTGCCTGGACCGGGCGCAGGACCTGCTCGTCGCCGCCGGTCTGTCGCTCGACGCCGCCGTCACCACCTACGACTACTCCACCCCGGCGACCCGAGAGGTGTACCGCAGAACCCACCGGGTCCGCGCCGAACGGCTCGGCGGTGCCGGCGTCTACCCGGGAGCCGGTGGCATCCTGATGAGCCGGCTGCACCATCCCGATGCGCTGGTCGCGATCGACGTCACCGCGTCGCGGCATCCGCTGGAACTGGTCAACCCCGGCTGGTCGCGGTACGACTCGCTGACCTACGCCCCCGGGGTGAAGGCCGGCCGGACCCTGTACATGTCCGGTTTCGCCGCCCTGGACATGCGGACCCAGCAGGCACTGCACCCCGACGACATCGGCGCGCAGGCCGAGGTTACCTACGGGGCGATCCGTGAACTGCTCGACCACGCCGGGCTCGGCCCGCAGGACCTGGTGGAGACCACCGAATTCTGCGTCGCCTCGGCGATCGGCGACTACCGGGCGGTCGCCGGGGTACGCGAGCGGCTGCTCAGCCCGCCCTGGCCGGCGTCGACCGGGGCGATCTGCGCGGCGCTGCTGCGCCCCGAGTTCCTGCTGGAGGTCTTCCCGACCGCCGTCTACCCCGAGCCCGCCGACGAACCGGCCGAGCTGGCCGTCGACCGGGTCGAGCCCGCCGACGGGCCGAGCACCGCTGGAGGTAGCTGATGGGTCTGCTCACCGACGAGCTGCGGGCGCTGCTCGGCACCCGCAAGGTCTACACCGCGCCGGAGGCGCTCGGCGCCGCCGCCGGGCGCTACTTCGCGATGGCGGTCGGCGACGACAATCCGATCTACCGCGACGGCGACTACGCCCGGGCGCACGGCCTGCCCGGGGTGACCGCCCCACCGACGCTGATCTGCGAGACCGGCCAGTACACCGGGCTGCCGATGGCCTCCGACGGCTACGCCGGCCACTCCTGGCACCTGGACGTGCCCGGCACCCGGCAGGTACGCGGCGGCAACACGTACACCTTCCACCGGCGGGTCCGTCCCGACGACGTGATCACCGCGACCTGGGAGATCCACGACCTGACCGAGAAACGCACCCGGGGCGGCGGCGACATGCTGGTCGTCGGCTCCCGGGCCACCTACACCAACCAGCACGGCGAACTGCTGGCGGTCAACGAGGAAACCATCATCCTGGTCGCGATGGGCGGTGATCCGACGTGATCGCGCAGGTCGGTGACACCCTGCCGGGGCTGGAACGCACCATCGCCCTGGCCGACATGGTCGCCTACGCCGGCGCCACCTGGGACTGGTACCGGCTGCACTACGACCCGGAGTTCGTGGCGGCCGCCAAGGTGCCCGGCCCGGTCGTCGACGGCCAGGTCTTCGGCGCGCTCTTCGTCGAACTGGTACAGGACGCCTTCGGGCCGTACTGCTTCGTGCGGCAGCTCTCCTTCACCTTCCGCAACCTGATGTTCGCCGGTGAGACGGTGCGTTGCACAGGCACGGTGGTCAAGGTCGACGGCGACCGGATCGAGGTCGAACTGGCCGCCGTCATCGCCGCCAGCGACTACGGCCCCGAACGTCCGGCGGCCCGGCCGGCCCGGGCTGTCGTCCTGCTCGGCACCGCCGACGGACCAGGCGCGGGCACCGCCGACGGTGTGCCGTGACCGGGCGGGACCGGGCGGCGGTGGCGATCGTCGGGGCGGCCGAATCCGACCTCGGGGTCACCACCGCGTCGACGCTGACCCTGCAGACCCAGGCGGTCACCCGGGCGTTGGCCGACGCCGGGCTCACCCTCGCCGACGTCGACGGGCTGGCCACCACCGGCATCTCCCGCTTCTCGACCACCGCGCTCGCCGACCACCTCGGGCTGCGGCCCCGCTGGGTCGACGCCAGCTTCGTCGGCGGCAGCGCCGCCGAGATGATGGTGGCCCGCGCCGTGCAGGCCATCGACGCCGGCCAGGCCAGCGTCGTGGTGGTCAGCTTTGCCTCCAACCAGCGGTCGGCACGGTCGCGCAGCCTGGCCGGGGTGATCGAGGAGCACACCCCGGAGGCGCAGTTCGAGACGCCGTACGCGCCGCTGTTCCCGATCTCCTACTACGCGATGGCCGCCCAGGCGTACCTGCACCGCTACGGCGGCAGCCCGGAGCAGCTGGCCGAGATCGCCGTCGCCGCCCGCGAATGGGCCCGGCTCAACCCGGCCGCCTACCGCCACGGTGCGCCGCCGCTGACCGTCGACGAGGTGCGGGCCGCCCCGACGGTCTGCACCCCGCTGACCGTCGCCGACTGCTGCCTGGTCACCGACGGCGGCGGCGCGATCGTCCTGACCAGCGCGGACCGGGCCCGTGACCTGCGCCGGGTCCCGGTCGCGGTGCTCGGCTACGGCGAACGCTCCACCAACACGTCGATGACCGCCGCCGACGACATCCTGGACACCGGGGCCCGCGAGGCCGGCGCGGAGGCGTTCGCCCGGGCCGGGATCACCGCCGCCGACGTCGACGTGCTGCAGGTGTACGACTCGTTCACCATCACCGCCGCGCTCAGCGTCGAAGCTCTCGGTTTCTGCGGCGAGGGCGAGGTGCTCGACTACATCGCCGGCGGCCGGATCCGCCCCGGCGGTGACCTGCCGCTGGACACCTCCGGCGGCGGGTTGTCGTACTGCCACCCCGGCCAGTTCGGGGTGCTGCTGCTGGTCGAGGCGGTCCGCCAGCTGCGCGGCGAGGCCAGTGCCCGGCAGGTGCCGGGCGCGCGGATCGCCGTCGCGCACGGCACCGGCGCGATCCTGTCCACCCACGCCACCGTCGTGCTGGGGGTGTCGTGATGAACCCGCTGCCCGAGGTACCACCCGCCGACGACCTGACCGCCGACTGGTGGCAGGCGACCTGTGAACACCGCCTCGTGCTGCAGACCTGCACCGGCTGCGGTCACCATCAGCATCCGCCCCGCGCGGTCTGCGTCCGCTGCGGCGACACCACGCGGCTCGGCTTCACCGAAGCCAGCGGCGACGGCACCGTCGACACGTTCACCGTCGTGCACCGGGCGCCGCGCCGCGACCTGGCGGTGCCGTACACCATCGCCCGGGTCCGGCTCGCCGAAGGCCCGCTGCTACTCACCCGCCTCGACGGCTTCAGCCCCGGCACCGGGCCGGACGATGACGCCGACGATGCCGGCTGGCGGATCGGCGACCCGGTCACCGTCGACTGGGTCGACCTGCCCGACGGCCGCGCCCTGCCGGTCTTCCGTCGACCCACGCCACGCCGACCCACGCCGGCCGATCCCCGCTGAGCCCGCCGACCACCCAGGAGACCCCGATGGACTTCACCCTCACCGAGGAACAGCGCGAGTTCCAGCAGCTGCTGCGCTCCTTCGTGGACCGCGAGATAATCCCGGTGGCCCGGGAATGGGAGCAGACCGGCCGCTACCCGACGGAGATCGTCAAAGGCATGGCCGACATGGGCCTGTTCGGCGTCACCGTCCCCGAGTCCTACGGCGGCCTCGACCTCGATCCGGTGTCGTTCGCCCTGGTCTTCGAGGAGATCTCCCGGGGCTGGATGGGCATCGCCGGCATCCTCGGCAGCCACTCGCTGGCCTGCCGCATGATCGCCATGCACGGCACCGAGGAGCAGAAGCAGGCGTACCTGCCCGCTCTGGCCACCGGTGAACGGCGCACCGGCATCGGGCTGACCGAACCCGACGCCGGCACCGACCTGCAGGGCATCCGCACCACCGCCCGCCGCGACGGCGACCACTACGTGGTCAACGGCACCAAGATCTGGATCACCAATGCCCGGTACGCCGACCCGCTGCCGGTCCTGGTCAAGACCGACCCGCAGGCCAGCCCGGCACACAAGGGCATGAGCATCCTGCTGATCGACGCCGACCTGCCCGGCTTCACCGTCACCAAGGACATCCCCAAACTCGGCTACAAGGGCACCGAGTCCTGCGAGATCCTGCTCGACGACGTCCGGGTGCCCGCCGACCGGCTGCTCGGCGGCGTCGAAGGGATCGGTCTCAAGCAGGCGCTGTCCGCCCTGGAATGGGGCCGGGTCAACATCGCCGCCCGGTCGGTCGGCATCGCCCAGCGGGCCCACGAGGAGGCCCTCGGTTACGCCCGCCAACGTAAGGCGTTCGGCAAGCACATCGCCGAGTTCCAGGCCATCCAGCTCAAGCTCGCCACCATCGCGACCCAGGTGCAGGCGGCCCGGCTGATGGCGTACTGGTCGGCCGACGCGGTCCGCCAGGGTCGCGCCGACGCGCAGACCGGCATGGCGAAGATCTTCTGCTCGGAGGTCGCCCTGGAGGCCGCCATCGACGCGATGAAGATCCACGGAGGTTACGGCTACTCGACCGAGTTCGAAGTGGAGCGGCTGTACCGCGACGCGATCCTGATGAGCATCGGCGAAGGCACCAACGATGTGCTGCGTACCGTCGTGGCGAAGGCCCTCGTACGTGGCGAGGTGACCGTCTGATGGGCGACCCGGTGCCCCCCCGGTCCTACCTGTACGTGCCCGGCCACGCCGCCGACAAGCTGGCCAAGGCGGCGCGGCGCGGCGCCGACGCGCTGATCGTCGACCTGGAGGACGCGGTGCCGCTGGCCGGCAAGGCCGCCGCCCGCGAGGCCGTCGTCGGCTGGCTCACCGCCGGACCCGGCGACCTGCCGATCTGGGTACGGGTCAACTCCGGCCCGCTGCGCGACACGGACCTACGGGCCGTCGCCGGCCAGCCGGGGCTCACCGGCGTGGTACTGGCCAAGGTCGGCACTGCCAGCGAGGTCGCTGCCGCCGCCCGGGTGCTCGCCGACGCCGCCGACCACGACACGCTGCTGATGCCGATGGTGGAGACCGCCGCCGCGCTGCTCGACATCGCGGCCATCGCCCGGCAGCCCCGGGTGTACCAGCTGCAGCTCGGTGAGGTCGACCTGGCCGGCGAACTCGGCCTGGAACCGGGCGCCGACGACGCCGAACTCGCCCCGACCCGCAGCCAGGTCGTGGTGGCCAGCGCCGCCGCCGGCATCCACCCGCCGGTCGGCCCGGTTTCCCGGATCACCGCCGACGAGGCGGCGCTGGACGCCTCGACCCGCCGGCTGCGCCGGCAGGGCTTCGTCGGCCGGGCCTGCATCCACCCGAACCAGCTGCCGGTGGTGCATCACGTCTACACGCCGACGGCCGCCGAGATCCGGGCGGCCCGCGACACCATCGCCCTGCTCGAGGCGGCCACCGCCGACGGCACTGGCGTGATGCTGGACGCGGCCGGCCGGCTGGTCGACGCGGCGGTGCTGCGTGGCGCCCGCCGTACGCTGACCCTGGCCGAACGGGCGGGCCTGGGATGAGCGGCGGCAACCGTGCCCCACGCGCTCCACGGCCGGAGCAGGTCGACCTGACCGCGGCGCGGCATCCGTGGCAGGAGGTGCCGATGCCCGGTGCCAACCTCGGTTTCCACCTCACCCGGCTGGCCTCCCGGTCGGGGGCGTTCGTCGTGCACGGCCACTTCCCGCCCGGTTTCTCCCGCGACGTCGCTGGCGGCTACCTTGTCGACGAGGAGTTCGTCGTGCTCGCCGGGGAGCTGCACCTCGGTGACGCCACCTACCGGCGTGGCGACCTGACCTACATCCCGGCCGGCGCGGTCCGGACCCGGATGACGGCACCCGGCGGTGCCACCGTGCTCGCCTGGTTCGGCGGCCCGGCGGTGTTCCATCCCGCCGACGCGCTGCCCGCCGGTGCCGCGCCGGTCGCCGAAACCGTCCACCTCGGACCGGGAGCCGCACTGCCGGACCTGCCCGGTGCCATCTGGACGCCCGGCGATCAGATCCCCGGCGGGGCCACCGGGGACGTGGTCAGCGCCGACCTGTCCGGCTGGCGGCGACTCGGCACCGGACCGGCACCACGGCCGGGCGACTACGTCCGAGTGGAGAAGTAGCCGGATGGGCGCTCCGGTCTTCACCCAGCGGTGGCTCGGCATGCAGGGCATCTTCGGCGGCTTCGTCCTCGGCCGGGTCGTCGAGGCCGCCGACAGCGTCGACGGCTTCGCCCCGCAGGCCGTCACCATGCACTTCGTGGCCGGGGTGCGCCCCGGTCCGGTGGAGCTGATCACCGAGACGCTGCACCGGGGCCGGTCCACCGCCAGCCTGCGGATCACCCTGGCCCAGCAGGGCCGGGCCCGGGTGCATGCGCTGGCGTCCCTGGTGCCGGTCGGGCAGGAGTTCAGCTGGCGTCGTCGCGAGGATCCGGCACCGTGGGGCGACCCCGAGCAGTTGCCGGCGTACGCGCCCCGGCACCGGCCGCTGGCCTACAGCGCCCAACTGGACGTGCGGGCCGCCGGCCCGCCGAGCCTCACCGACGGCACCGCCGCCTGGGTCCGCATCTCGCCGCAGACCGATCTGGGTGAGACGCTCGGCCCGCACGCCGTCGCCTCGGTCTACCTCGACGCGCTGCCGCCGGGGCTGTTCGCCCTGGCCGAGCCGCCGCACTTCGTGCCCTCGGTGGACTTCACCATCCACTTCGCCCCCGACCTCGGTGACGTCGCCGGCCAATGGCACCACGTGACCAACCGGACGGTCTGGTCGACGGCCGGCTTCTGCGTCGACGAGTCGACACTGCACGACCGGGCCGGTAACCCGATCGCCCAGCTCCGTCAAGGTCGGGCGATCCAGTGGCGGGATCCGCGCCCCGACCGGGTGCAGGCCGACGCCGCGTCGCCGGGAGCCGCCGATGGCCGGTGACAACCGGATCCTCGCCGGCCTCGACCTGGACGCCACGTTTCTCGCGGAGGAGCATCGGGCGCTGCGCACCCTCACCCGCCAGGTGGTCACCCGCGACATCGTGCCCGCCGCGCCCGACTGGGAACGGCAACGGCGGGTGCCACCCGCAGCCTTCGCCCGCCTCGGTGAGCTCGGCCTGCTCGGGTTGTCGTTTCCGCCGGAGCTCGGCGGCGGGGGTGCCGGCGTCCGGGGCGCGGTGGTGTTCAACGAGGAACTGGCCCGGTCCACCTTCGGCGGGGTGGCCAGCTCGGTCGGTACCCACACCGACTTCTCGGCGCTGCACCTGGCGCGCGCCGGCACGGCCGGGCAGATCGACCGTTGGCTGCCGGGGATCCTGGCCGGGCGTACCGTCGCCGCGCTCGCGGTGACCGAACCGGACGCGAGCTCCGACCTGACCCGGCTGGCGGTACGGGCCCGCCGCAACGGGGACAGCTATCAGCTCGACGGCACCAAGACGTTCATCACCAACGCCAACATCGCCGGGATCTTCCTCGTCGTGGCCCGCACCGGCGGACCCGGTCGGCACGGACTGTCGCTGTTCGCCGTCGAACGAGACACCCCCGGCCTGGCCAACGGGCGCACCTTCGACAAGTCCGGCTGGCACAGCTCCGACACCGGCGAACTGGTCCTCACCGGCTGCCGGGTGCCGGCGTACGCCCGGATCGGCGCCGAAGGAGACGGCTTCGCGCTGATGATGGCCGGCCTCGACCACGAGCGGCTCTGCCTGGCCGCGCAGGCGGTCGGGCTGGCCGAGGCGGCGTTGGCCGCGGTCCTGGCCTCGGTGCGGCTCCGACCCGCGTACGGCGGGGTGCTCTGGGACAAGCAGGCGATCCGGCACCGGGTCGCCGACCTCGTCGGCCGGCTCGCCGCCGGCAAGACGCTGCTGTACCACGCCGCCACGCAGGCCGACCGGGGTGCCGACACGCGGGCGTACGCCGCCGTGCTCAAGTCACAGCTGCCGGAGCTGGCCAACGAGATCGCGTACAGTGCGGTGCAGTTTCTCGGCGGTGCCGGGTTCGTGCAGGACGGACCGGTGGAGCGGATCGCCCGCGACGTGCGGTTCCTGGCCATCGGCGGCGGCTCCACCGAGGTGATGCGCGACGAGGTGGCCCGCCTGCTCTGACCAGGCACGCACAGTCCTCACTACCTGGCGATCAGACTTCAGGCGCGTCAAGAAGGTCGCTGGATGCTGGCGGCATCCGAAGGATCTTGGTGAAGCGGGTGCGGACATCCTGATCGGCGATCTTGAGTAGGTCGTCGAGAGCCGCCTGCATCGCCAGACTGGGCTGCGTGGGCTGCCTGTGGTCCTCCCACGCGGTGACGGTCGAAGTGGCGACGCGAATCCGTTCGGCGAACGCTTCGACGCTGAGCCGCAATGCCTCTCTCAACGCGAGAACTTCCTGCCTGCCCCATCGAGCGATCGTGAGCGCGCATTCACAGCCGGCTGAACTGGCCATCCATCCGTCAGCCGGATACGTCGGCGCGGCTGCCTGACGGCGTCGCAGTCTGTCCTGTTCGGCGGCCCACGTTCGATGTGCCCGGAGCGTGTTGACCAGGGTGTGGAGCTTGTCGAACGCATCCACCAGCGTTCCTCCGGCGCCAAGTTCGCGATCGGCTCGTTCCCAGAAGCTACGGGGTATTGATTCTCGGCCGATCTCTACATTAGCTACTGCACTTCGGGAGTAGGCGGTCCGCTTGGCGAGGGCAGCCTGGGTCATGCCGGCTGCCTTGCGCCAGTGAGCTAGTCGACGACCCAACGATTTTTGCACCTCGCGAATCTGTTCAGAAGTAACCGTCCCGAGGGCCGAGTCCATTTGATCACCTGTCTCGTCTGCCGAGAAATGCGTACGAGTGCGACCTGTCGCCGTTTTGCGTCGCGGCCTACTGTCCGATAGTGTTGCAGCATCGTACGATGTAGGCAAGTGTCAGGCCGCGATGCCTACGTGGACTCGCTGGTGGCGCATAAGGGAGGATCAACGCATGGCCGGTTTCACTCCACCGACGCCTCGGTCTCGCCGTCTCGGCAGGGAGCTGCGGCGACTACGCGAGGCACGCAGTCTCACGCAGGGAGACGCGGCCAAGCTGCTCAAGTGCTCGCAGCAGCGGATCGCCCGTATCGAGTCCGGCGACATCAAGCCGCGTCCGCGCGATGTGCTGGAGATCCTCGTCGCCTACGGCGTCCCACACGACGAAGAGCACGGGCTGGCGCTCCGTAACATGGCCGAGCAGGTGCGGGAACAGGGCTGGTGGCAGCGGCTCAACACGCTGCCGGCCCGCTACGCCACGTTCATCGCCTACGAGGCTGAGGCTACGGATCTTCGGCAGTTCCAGCCGACCCTCATCCCTGGGCTCATCCAGACCCGCGCGTACGCCGAATCGGTGATCCGCATCGGTCGGGAGACCGACCAAGAGGAGATCGTTCAGCGTGTCGAGGCGCGTCTCAAGCGTCAGGAGGTGCTGACGCTGCGCCAGCCGCCGCTTCGGCTGCAGGCGACCATCACGGAGCAGTCGTTGATGTTGGAGGTCGGCGACGTCAATCTTCGTCGCGAGCAACTGGACCACCTCATCAAGGTCTCCGCGCTACCCAACGTCACCGTGCAGGTCCTGACGCTCGCCGCCGGTGCCCACCTCGCCGTGCACGGTGGGTTCGAGGTCCTGACGTTCGTGGATGGTGATCCGCCTCTTGGCTACATTGAGACCCTGGCGGGAGAATTGTTCCTGGAGTCGCCAGAGGAGATTCGGCGGCTCACGGGCGTGTTCGATCACCTGCTCTCCCTGGCGCTGTCGCCCAGGGAGTCGATCCGATTGATTCAGGAGAAAAAGGATGGACTCGGTTAAGTGGTTCAAGTCCAGTCGATCCGGCAACAACGGGTCGTGTGTGGAGGTCGCTGACCTGGGCGGGAACGCTGTCGGGGTAAGGGACACCAAGGCCCGGGGGCAGGGGCCGATCCTGACGTTCACACAGGTTGAGTGGCAGGCGTTCATCGGTGGCGCGAAGCTCGGGGCGTTCGACTTGACCGACTGACTCAACCGCGACGCTCGTCGACGAGATGGCAGGCGGCCAGGTGACCGTCGCCGCGTACGGTCAGGGCCGGATCGTCGACGGCGCAGCGGTCGAACGCGGCCGGGCAGCGGGTCCGGAACCGGCAGCCGCTCGGCGGATCGGCGGGGGAGGGGACAGCGCCCTGCAGGATGATCCGCTGGCGGGAGCGTTCGGCGACCGGGTCCGGCACCGGCACCGCCGACAACAGCGCCCGGGTGTACGGGTGGGCCGCCCGGGTGAACAGGGTGGCCCGGTCGGCGATCTCGACGATCCGACCCAGGTACATCACCGCGATCCGGTCGCTGAGGTGCCCGACGGCGGCCAGGTCGTGGGCGACGAACAGGTACGCCAGCCCGAGCGAGTCGCGCAGGTCCTCCAGCAGGTTGATGATCTGCGCCTGGATCGACACGTCCAGGGCGGCGATCGGTTCGTCGGCGACGATCAGGTCCGGCTCCCCGGCCAGCGCACGGGCGATCCCGATGCGCTGGCGCTGCCCGCCGGAGAACTCGTGCGGATGCCGGTTGGCGTGGTCGGGGTCCAGGCCGACCAGTTCCAGCAGCTCACCGACCCGGTGCCGGCGGGCCGTCGCGCCCTTGTGCAGGCCGTGCACGTCCAACGGCTCGGCGATGATCGCACCGACCGACATCCGTGGGTCGAGTGAGGCGTACGGATCCTGAAAGATCATCGTCAGGTGCCGGCGCATCGCCCGCATCCGGCGCAGACCGAGCGCGGTCAGCTCGACGTCGCCCAGGGTGACCGTGCCGAAGGTGGGCTCGACCAGCCGCAGCACCGCCAGCCCGGTGGTGCTCTTGCCGCAGCCGGACTCGCCGACCAGGCCGAGGGTCTCGCCGGCGGCGATGTCGAAACTGACCCCGTCGACGGCCCGAATCGGCTGGGCCGACCGGCCCATGCCGCGCTGCGGAAAGTGCACCTGCAGGTCGGTCACCCGCAGCAGCGGCCCATGCTCAGCCATCCTGGCCTGCCGGTACGTCGTAGAAGCAGGCCACCCGGTGCCCGCCGGCGGCAACGGTACGCAGCGGCGGCACCTCGCTGGCCGCCCGCTCGTCGTGCCGGTAGCCGCAGCGCGGGTGGAACGCGCATCCGGGCGGCAACGCCGTCGGGTCCGGTGGCTGGCCGCCGATGGTCGCCAGCCGACGTGGCCGCTCGACGCCGACGCGCGGCACCGCCGACAGCAACCCGATGGTGTACGGGTGCCGGGGTGCGGCGTACAGGTTGTCGACGCCGGCCTCCTCCAGGATCCGGCCGGCGTACATCACCGCGACCCGGTCGGCGATGCCGGCCACCACCCCGAGATCGTGGGTGATCCACACGACGGCGAGCCCGAGCCGTTGCTGCAGCCCGGCGACGACGTCGAGGATCTGTGCCTGGGTGGTGACGTCCAGCGCGGTGGTCGCCTCGTCGGCGAGCAGCACCCGTGGCTCGCAGGCCAACGCCATGGCGATCATGACCCGTTGGCGCATGCCGCCGGAGAACTGGTGTGGGTAGTCGTCGAGCCGGCGGCGGGCGTCCGGCAGGCCGACCTGGTCGAGCAGGTCGGCCGCCCGGTCCCGGGCGGCGGCACCGGTGGCGTGGCCGTGCAGCACGATCGGCTCGACCAGCTGCGACCCGATGGTCTTTACCGGATTCAGCGACGTCATCGGGTCCTGGAAGACCATCGCGATCTGGTTGCCCCGGACCCGGCGCAACTGCCGTTCGTCGAGGGCCAGCAGGTCGGTGCCGTCCAGCAGGGCCTGCCCACCGACCCGGGCCGGCTCGTCGAGCAGCCCCATCACCGCCAGCGCGGCGACCGTCTTGCCGGAACCGGATTCGCCGACGATGGCGAGGGTCTCGCCGGCGTGCACGTCGTAGCTGACCCCATTGACCACCCGGGCGACGCCGCGTCGGGTGCCGATGCGCACCGTCAGGTCGCGTACCGACAGCACCGGGTCTCCGGTGGCCGGGGCGTCGCCCGTCGGGTCGCCGCTCATCCGCCCTGCCCTCTCGACTCGATGACGGAGCGCTGCCGTGGGTCGAGCGCGTCGCGCAGCCCGTCGCCGACCACGTTGAACGCCAACACGGTCAGCAGGATCGCCAGGCCGGGGAAGATGCCCATCCACGGGGCCAGGCTGACGAAGTCGCGGCCCTCGGCGAGCATCCGGCCCCAGGCCGGGTCGGGGCGCTGCACCCCGAGGCCGAGGAACGACAGTGCCGCCTCGGCCAGGATGGCGAAGGCCAGGCTCAGCGAGGTCTGCACGATCACCGGCGCGGCGATGTTCGGCAGCACGTGCCGGACGAGGATTCGCAGATCACCGGCACCGACGGCGCGGGCCGCCAGAACGTACAGCTGGGTGGTGGCGACCATGGTCGCGGCCCGCACGATCCGGGCGAAGATCGGGGTGTAGACGATGCCGATCGCGATCATCGCGTTGGTGATGCCGGGCCCGAGGATCGCCAGAACGGCGATGGCGAGCAGGATCGCCGGGAACGCGAACAGGACGTCCATGGTGCGCATCAGCACCGCGTCGGCCGCGCCCGCGTAGTAGCCGGCGACCAGGCCGATCGCCAACCCGGCGGCGAGCGAGATGCCGACCGCGACCATCCCCACCTGCAGCGACACCCGGGCACCGACCAGCACCCGGCTGAGCACGTCGCGGCCCAGGTTGTCGGTGCCGAACGGATGGGCGGGCGACGGTGCGGCCAACCGGCCGGGCACGTCGATGGCGTTCGGGTCGTACGGGGCCAGCCACGGACCGAACGCGGCGACCACGGCCAGCCCGGTGAGCACCAGCAGCCCGGCCAGTGCCAGCCGGTTGCCCAGCAGCAGGGTGAACAGTCGGCGGGTCACCGGTGGCGCACCCGGGGGTCGAGGTAGCTGTAGAGCAGGTCCACCAGGAAGTTGACGACGAGGAACATCAGCGCGACGGCCAGCACCGCGCCCTGCAACAGGCTGTAGTCGCGGCGCACCACCGCGTCGTACGCTAGCCGGCCCAGCCCCGGCCACTCGAAGATCACCTCGACGATGACGACGCCGCCGAGCAGGAAGCCGAGCTGCAGGCCGACTGCGGTGACGATCGGGATCCAGGCGTTGGGCAGCACGTGCCGGCGAACCGTCTGCCAGCGGGACAGCCCCTTGGCCCGGGCGGTACGCGCGTAGTCCTGGTGCAGCGCCTCCAGCACCGCCGAGCGGACGAACCGGGTCAGCACCGAGCCGGAGATCAGCCCGACGGTCAGCGCCGGCAGCACCAGGTGCCGCAGCGCCCGCACCGGATCGTCCAACGGCGACACGTAGCCCGACGCCGGCAGCCAGCCCAGCACCAGGGCGAAGAGCAGGATGTACATGATCCCGCTCCAGAAATCCGGCACCGAGACCCAGAGCTGGCTGAACGCGGTGGCGAGCCGGTCGATCAGCGATCCGGAGCGCATCGCCGAGACGATCCCCAGCGGCAGGGCGATCGCCAGCGCGACGGTCAGCGCGGCACCGGCGAGCAGGCTGGTCGGGCCGAGCCGGGCCAGCAGCAGCAGGGTCACCGGCTCACCGCTGCGGAAGCTGACCCCCAGGTCACCGGTGAGCGCCCGGCCCAGCCACCGGAAGTACTGGACGACGATCGGCTGGTCCAGCCCGGCCCGGGCCCGCATCGCCTGGTACAGGCTTTCGTCGAAGCGGGTGCCCAGGGCCAGCCGGATCGGGTCGCCGGGCACCAGATGCACGATGAGGAACACCGCGACGCTCACCCCGAGCATCGCGATCACCGCCTGCAGTGCCCGCCACAGCAGGAAGCGCGCCATCGCGCCGGCTCAGCCGCCGAGCCGTACGGTGCGCAGCCGGGTCTTGCCGTCGGGGTGCATCTCGACCCCGGACACCTGCGGCACCCAGGCCAGCGAGGCCTGTGGACTGTAGAGGTAGCCGTAGCTGACGTCGTCGATGATGAACCGGGCGGCCTGGTCGTACAGCGGCTTGCGGTCCGCGTCGGCGACGGTGGCCCGTGCCTGGTCGAGCAGCTGGTCCACCTGCGGGTTGGCGTACCCGTGGAAGTTGAACGAGCCGGTCGAGTGGTGCTGGCCGTAGTAGGCGTACTCGCCGTCGAGGTTGTTCAACCAGCCCAGGACGTAGCAGTCGTAGCTGCCGGCGCCCTGCTCGTCGAGCCAGCTGGCGAAGTCCAGGGTGCGGATCTCGACGTCGACGCCGACGTCGCCCCACTGGCTGGCGAGCACCTCGGCGGCCGCAAGAGTGTGTGGGAACTCGTTGGTGAGCATCAGGTCCATGCTCAGGTCGGTCACGCCGGCCTCGGCGAGCAGCTCGCGGGCCTGGTCCGGGTCGTAGCTGAACGGGGCGTAGTCGGTGGCCCAGAAGTTGCCCGGCGGCATCGCCGACTGCACCGGTGTGGCGGCGTCGAAGTACGCGGCCTGGGCGACCTGCTCCCGGTCGATGGCGAAGGACAGCGCCCGGCGTACGTCGATGTCGTCGAACGGCGCCCGGTCGAAGTTGCAGGTGAAGTACCAGTAGTCGTTGCTGGCCTGCTGGCCGAGCTCTACATCGGGGTCGTCGCGCAGGGTGGCGATCTCCTGGGCAGGCACGTTGTTGGTCAGGTGCACGGCACCGGTGCGCAGGTTGGTCAGCGCGGTGGTCGGCTCGGAGACGAACCGGAACTCGACCCGGTCGACGTACGGTCCGTCGCCCCAGTAGTCCGGGTTGGCCTCCAGCACGATCCGGTCACCGGGGGTGTAGCTGACGAACCGGAACGGCCCGGTGCCGATTGCGTCGGTGGTCAGTCCGTCTCCGTCGATCAGCTCGGGGGCGACGATCGCCATCCCCTTGAACCCGCCGATGTTGGCCAGCAGGTTGGGGGTCGGCTGGTTGAGGACGAACTCCACCGTACGGTCGTCGACCTCGCGTACCTCGTCGACGGTTTCGAACCGCCAGGCGTTCGCTGCGGTCTCCGCGTCGGTGATCCGTTCGAAGCTGGCGACCACGTCGCTGGCGGTGAACTCCCGCCCGTTGTGCCAGGTGACGCCGTCGCGCAGCTGGAAGGTCCAGGTGAGCAGGTCCTCGCTGACCTCCCACTCGGTGGCCAGCGCGGGTTGGAAGCTCAGGTCGGGGGCCGGCTCCACCAATGTGTCGTAGACGTTCTCCAGTACCAGGAAGGTGGGCGACGCGGTGGAGACGTGCACGTCGAGGCTGTCCGGCTCGCTGGAGATGGCCACCACCAGCGTGCCGTCGGAGGTGGCCGACCCGTCGTCGGTCTCCAGGGACTCGCCGGCCGAGCAGCCGGCCAGCGCGAGCGCCGCGACGGCGGCGAGGCTCGTCGCGCGCACGGCAGACCGGGCGGTACGCGCGGATCGCCGCCGGTACGGGAACGCTGGGGAGGGATTCACCGTCTGTCTCCTACCTCGTTGTCGCCGTTACGGGCTTGACGGGCCGGGTTGCGTCGACGGGATGGTGCACGTCGGGGCTGGTGCACATCGCCAACTGCGTGGTGCCGCCTGATGATGCCGCGACTGGCTGCGGATCGGTGCACCGACCCTAGTCGATCGCTGCAGGGGTCACAACTCGATGACCGCAGGTGACTGCGTCCGCAGGTGACCGTGTCCGCAGGTGACCGTGGCCACGCCGGGCGGGCCGGTGGTAACAGGTAACGATAGGGTCGTCGGTCGTGGGAAGACTGTGGCAGGGCGTCACCGCGACCGTGGGCCGGCTGGCCGGTCAACGCGTACCGGCGCAACGGAGCCCGACACCGGCAAAGCTGGCCCGGCGCCGGCAGGTGGCCGCGTTGCAGCGCCGACAGCTGTCGTACGCACCCGAGCTGGACGGGCACGCCGATCCCGGCGAGATCGTCTGGACCTGGGTGTCGTACGAGGAGGACCCCCGGCAGGGCAAGGACCGCCCGGTCCTGGTGGTGGGCCGGCGCAGCCGTACCCTGTTCGGGCTGATGCTGTCCAGCCAGTCCGACCGCGACGGGCAGCGGCACTGGCTGTCGCTGGGCACCTGGGGTGACGACGGCCGGCCGAGTTGGATCCGGCTCGACCGGGTGCTCACCATGCGGGAGGACAGCATCCGGCGTGAGGGTGCCATCCTCGACCGGGGCCGGTTCGACCGGGTGTGCCAGGCGTTGCGGGCCGGTTACGGCTGGTCCTGACCGGGTCACCGCCCGCCGGTGGCCGGCGACGACGAAGATTGCCGTCGGGGACAGTTCGCCGACACGTCACGACAGCGTGCCCTGCCCGCCACCGGGCGGTTGCCATGCTGGCCGGATGGTGATGGTGACGGCATCATGAGGATCGTTCGGCTGGCGAATTTCATCACCGGCAGCTCCGGTGGGTTACGGACCGCGCTGCGGGAACTCGGCACCGGCTACCTGGCCGCCGGCCACGAGCCGGTGCTGGTGGTGCCGGGTGCGGCCGATGCGGACGAGGACACGGCACAGGGCCGGGTGATCACCGTCGCTGGTCCTGTGGTGCCCGGCACCGGCGGCTACCGGGTGCTGCTGGGCCGCTCCCGGGTACGCCGGTTGCTCGCCGAGCTCGCCCCGGATCGCCTGGAGGTCTCCGACCGCACCACGCTGCGGTGGACCGGGCAGTGGGCGCGGCGGCACGGCGTACCCGCGTTGATGGTCTCCCACGAGACGCTCGACGGCCTGTTGCGGTTGCCGTTCGGTGCCCGATCCGCCGGCCCGGCGAAGCAGACCGAGCGGATCGCCGATCGGCTCAACGCGGCGACCGCCGCCGCGTACGACCGGGTGGTGTGCACCACCGACTGGGCCGCGCGCGAGTTCGCCCGCATCGGGGCGGACAACCTGGTCCGGGTGCCGCTCGGTGTGGATCTCGACCAGTTCCATCCCCGTCGCTACGACGAGACGGTACGCGAGCAGTACACGCCCGACGGGGAACTGCTGGTGCTGCACTGCGCCCGGCTGTCCGCCGAGAAGTGCCCCGAGCGGGTCCTCGCGGCGCTGGCCGCGCTGCGCGACCGGGGCGTACCCGCCGTCGGGGTGATAGTCGGCACCGGCCCTCGTCAGGCGGGTCTGCGCGCACACGCCGTCGAGGCCGGGCTGACCGTGCACTTCGCCAACTACGTCGGCGACCGCGACGAGGTCGCCCGGCTGCTGGCCAGCGCCGACGTGGTGATCGCACCCGGGCCGGTGGAGACCTTCGGCCTGGCGGCCCTGGAGTCACTGGCCAGTGGCACCCCGGTGGTGGTCGCCGCGGAGAGCGCGCTACCGGAGGTGATCGGTGACGCCGGGCTGGCGGTGGCCGGCGGCGGGCAGGAGTACGCGGACGCGATCTGCGAACTGGCCGGCCGACCGGCGGCGGCGCGACGCCCGGCGGCCCGTCGCCGGGCGGAGGGCTTTCCCTGGTCGGCGGCGGTTGACGGCTTTCTCCGCGCGCACCGAGGCGGCGCTGGCGCTGACCAGTTCGCCGGCGCTGCTCGCTCCCGGTCCGAGTCCGGCACCGCGTGCGACAGCGCCGGGCGTGGGCATCGATCTGCCCGCGCCCGGCGCTGATCTGCCGGCGGATCAGGTGGTCAGCACCTGACCCAGTCCAGGTTGAACAGGGTGTCGACGTTGCCCTCGGTCGTGATCATCGACATGCTGGCCTGGCCGCTGGAGGTGCCTGCGTCCACTCGCAGCTCGGTGTTGATGTTCAGCACCCGCTGTTGCCCACAGGGGACGTACACCAGCACCGGTGCGTGATCCGCGGTGGCCCAGAAGCCGTTGTATGGTCCGCCGAACGTGGCGTCGGTACGGCTGTTGTCGGACGAGCCCTGCCAGTAGTAGTTCGTCCGCTGTCGGCCGGTCGCCCCACTGGGGATCCGGGCCCGACCTCGGTAGTCCGCGGTGGCGACCGCGAAGGTCCAGCCCGCCGGCACCTTGACGAGCACGCCGAGCTGGCAGTTCTTCCGGCTGTCCGTCGGGTCGGCCCCGTCACCGACGGTAGCGAGGAAATCGTAGTAGCGGATCCGGAAGCCGGTGTTGTCGGAGTTGGCGACGACCCTGGCCGTGCCGGGCGCGCAGCCTGAACCACTGGCGGCCACCACCTCCACGGTGATGTCGCTGTCCGGCACGGCACTCGGCGTCGCCGGGGAGGCATGGGCCGGAGCGGTCAGGGTCAGCGCGAGAACCATGCCGAGTGCGGCGAACATTCCGTGTCTCGCGCCGGTGAGGCTTCTTTTCATTCCGTTCCCCTCGGGGCTCAGGTTATGACGGCTGGGGCACACACGACTTTGCAGAACAACCGGGCCGTGGATCTTTGTCTGCTGGACCCGTGGATCATGGTGGATTGGGTCCAGAGTGTTTCGGCCGGGCGTCCTGCGAAAGGATGATAGCGATGAGCGTCGATTCATGCAAGCATCTTCCAACGTCGATATGTTGATATTGATTCCGCCCAGGTCGCACGTGGTGGGCCCGTTTGGGTGGGATCAACTAGTCAGTCATTGGAGGCAAATTGATCGACCTCTAGGCATGTTATGGGTGGTTTGCCTGCCTTGCGTGGTCGCTGCCTACTCCGTCTGTTCGGTTGGCGGGTTGGCGGCGAGATGGCGTACGATCAATTTCTGGAACCACTCCGAGCAATTGAATTTACGTTGACAACGATCAATGCTGTACGTAGATTGTTGCGCACGCATCGTCGCATCACCCTACGGAGGAGGTTTCATGCGCAAACTGCTGACGCGTGGCGGCGTGGTGCTTGCATTGCTCGCCTCATCTTTGATCTCGGGTGCACCCGCGTCCGCCAAGGGGATCCTGGATGACCCACCGGACGACCACGTCGTGATCGATCTCGTCGCGATGGCGGGTTCCGGTTGTCGACCAGGTACCGCCGACGTCGCCGTCTCGCCGGACAACACCGCCTTCACCACCATCTACAGCGACTACCTGGTACAGGCGGGTCCGGGTATCTCGGTCACCGACGGTCGCCGGAACTGCCAGCTCAACGTGCTGGTGCACGCGCCGGCGGGCTACACCTTCGCGATCGTGAAGGTGGACTACCGTGGCTACGGGCTGCTCAGCCCAGGTGCCATCGCCACGCAGCGGGCCAACTACTACTTCCAGGGAATGACTCAGGGCACCTTCAGCAGCCATCCGATTCCGGCTCCGCTGGACGACAACTGGATGGTGAGCGACGAGGTGCCGATCGCCTCCGTGGTCTGGCATCCGTGTGGCGAGATCCGCAACCTCAACATCAACACCGAGTTGCGCCTGAGCAAGGGATCGTCGACGGACGTCAGCTTCCTGACCATGGACTCGACGGACGGCAGCATCGAGACGATGTACCACCTGGCCTGGCAGCCCTGCCCGTGAACTGACTGACCCCTACCGGAGGACAGAGGGTGGCCGGCACGACCGGCCACCCTCGGCCGGGCGTGTCGGCGCCGGCCTACCCGGCGACGACCGTTGGTGTCCGGCGCGGCACATGGACGCCGGATCCCAGCCGGGCGGCTACCCGGGTCAGGGCCCGGTCACCGGGTCGGGCCGTGATGTGAAAGTGCGAGGAGGTCACCGGCGACAGGTCACCACCCCAGGCCACGGTGCCCTCGCAGTCGGCGAGAATGTCCCGCACGACCGCCTCCTGATGCGGCCACAGTGGCTCGCTACCGCCCAGTGGATAGGCGGTCGGGTGCAGGGCGATCGCGGTGCCGGAGAGATAGTTGGACTCGAAGGCGATGTGTTCCGCGCGGTCGGCAACGTAACCGGCGACGCCGCCGCCTTCGCCGGTGTCGACCGGGCCGATCTCGTAGTGCCAGCGGCGGGCGACGTGCAGCAGCACCACGGCGGTGGGGCCGTGACGCAACGCCACCGAGACGGTGGAACCCTCGATCCGGTGGACACCGATGGTGGCCGGATCGATCCGCCAGCCGGTTGCGGATACCTCGTGGATTCCGTTCCGCGCCTCGGCCGCACCGGTCGCGCGGGCGGCGCCAGTGGGCGTCAGGGCGAGCACACCGGTGCCGACAGCGCCGCCGAGCAGGATACGTCTGGTGATCATCTCGGGCTCCTCACTCACTGGCCAGCTACGAGCGCGGCGACACCCGGATCGGCTCCGTCCCGCCAGACGTCGTGGTCCAGCCCCCAGCCGGGCGCGAACTCGTACTCCCGGATCTGGTTGAACGACCAGTTCGCCGGCAGCGGGAAGCCGAGATTGCCGGAGTAGCCCCAGGACATCCCGGAAACCAGCGACCACCGGGCGCCGACCTCCTGCGAGACGCGGCTGCAGACGTTGCGCGAGCCGTAGACTCCGAACTGGTAGTGGCCGCCCAACTCGGCGAGCGCCGCCTTCACCCCTTGGAAGTACGGCTTGACTCCGCTGTCGATGTCGACGTCCAGAGCGTCGAAGTCGACGGCGAAGTAGATGCAGGTACCGGCGGGAATCCGGTGCGCTACGGCCTTTTGATGGGCGATCCGCCCCTGGTCGTACCCCTTCGGGTAGGTGAAGTTGACCAGCTGGGTGCCGTTGTACTGGAAGATCGGGAAGAACCGTAGCCCGGCGTCCAGGATGGTCTGCGGCTCGCCGGGCTTGAGTGCCTTGTCCAGAAAGTACGGGTCCGACGGTGGCAGATGCTCGTCGAGGTACCGCCCGACGATCCGGTAGCCGGCCGCGACGAGCTGTGCGCCACGGGCCGCGGTGATCTCGGTGATGCAGTCGCAGCCGGTGGCGGGCCGGCCGGTGTCGCCGCAGGAGACGAGCAGCTGGGCCCAGGTGGTGTAGTCGTTGGTGCCGCTCTCGGGGATCTGCGAGAAACGCTGGAAGGCGCGCAGCCACGCCAGGTGGGTGGCGGTCTCCACGTCGGTGTCGATGTCCTGCGGCTGGTACGCCAGCGGCAGCTGCGGGTCGCCCGGCAGCATGGTCGGTGAGTTGGCGTAGCAGGCCGACCGGAACAGGTGCCGCAGGTCGCCGGTGAGTGGGCCGGAGCCGACGCCACGCAGCCCGGCCTGGGTGCCCGGCCCGAAGTTGCCGTTGATCGAGCCCAGCGGGATGCCGACCTCGTACTGGATGGCCATCATCAGCCCTTGCTGCACGTCCCGGGAGTAGAACCCGTCGCAGGGCACCAGGCTCATCGCCGGGATGCCGACGCCGGCCACGTAGCGTGAGTTCAACCGCTGCTGGATGCCCCGGATGACGCTGTCACCCTGCGGCACCAGACGGAACTGGTCCATCCGCAGCATCGCCCGCGCGACGTGCGGCCACATCGCCCGACGGGCCGACAGACTGGCGTACGCGAGCCCGGCGTCGGTGTAGAGCTGACTGAACGAGCCCTCCGAATCGGTGGTCCAGACTCCTTGATCGGAGGCGGCCCAGTAGCCCTTGCACCACAGCGCGGCGTTGTAGATGCGGACCAGGTTGGTGTTGGTCTCCTCGGCCGGCAGCCGGTTGCGGGTGCGGACCGCGGCGAAAGTGCCGGGCCCGAAGTTCTGCACCGTCGGCGAGATACCGAGCTCGTACTGCAGCCCCTGGGTCAGCGACAGCACGGTCGGCCAGCCGGTGCGACCGTCCTCCGGGCAACTGAGGTATCCCGGCGCGCCGGCATAGGTGGCGTTGACCCACTGCTGGGCCGCGAGTACGTGGCTGTCCGCCAAGCTGGTCCGTGGCGTGCCGGAATCGACCATTTCAGACATCCCCCGTGTTGTCGTCCGATGGAGAGGACGATACGGCGCACCGACCGGGTTGTAAATTGTCTGTCGTCGATCAACATGTCGGCCGGACGTGAGCTGAGGGGAAGGTCCCCGGGTCCTGCTGCGGGTACCGTCCCAGCGTGCCCAGGACACGCCTCGACCTCGACCGGATTCACGCCGCACGCCGGGTGATCGACCCCGTGTTCCTCGATACGCCGATGTACCGGTGCGACGCGTTGGGACGCCGGCTCGGCTGGCGAGCCGTCAGCCGCACTCGGCGTCGCCGCCGTGCTCGAGGACCGCGACCGCTTTGCTGGGCGGCGCGTCGTGGCGGTCGTCTGCGGCGGCAACGTCGATCTGGGCGCCTATCACCGCTGGGTCTACCGGTGACCGACCCAGACCGGTCCGGGCATGGCGAGGCCCGGAGAGCTGTCCTGTCTCCGGGCCTCTGGGCTGCCGCCCATTTGCTGCCGTCAGCACATTTAAAAGGGACAGATCACTCTTCATGACGCCGGGTTTTGCCCTTAAACTACCGCGCCGCGTTGGAGGCGCGAGCTGGATTCGAACCAGCATCCAGCTGTCCCTGTCCGTCCCTTCTCGACCTGACGACCGGCGGCGAATGCTGAGCGTGGAGCGAGAGCCTGAATGTGTGGCGGCTGCCTCTGCCAGTTGGGCCACCCCGGTGTGGCTGGTGCCGGGGGCGGGACTCGAACCCGCACTGGGACCGCTTCGTCAGATTCGTCGTCAGCTTCAGCTTGGTGCTCCTCCGCCGTCAGCCGGCGCTAACCCGGCTGACGGCCACCCCCGGGGCTTCAGCCCGGGGGAGACTGTGATGCTACCCGGCAGCAGGTGTTCTGCGACTACCCGAACAGGTAGCCGAAGACCGCGTCGCCGATGCGCTGGTCGGTGACCTCGGCGCCGTTGGCCTCCTCGCGGGCGAACTTGACCGCGGTCTGCAGCGCAGCGATCCGGTCCAGCAACTCGTTGACCCGCCGGGCCGGCAGCGCACCGGAGAACTTCACCGTCGTCCAGTAGCCGACCGGTACGTCCTCGTAGTAGACCTCGACCTGCGCCGGGTGTTTGTCGGTCGCCTCGGCCTTGACATGGTTGCGGGGCACTTTCTTCGTCTTGACCGTACGCACCGGTTCGGTACGCCAGGAGTCGGTTGATTCGTCGCGGTTCCACGACTCGGCTGCGTCCAGCACGGGCAGTTTCTTGACGAAGGTGTGCAGGTCGACCAACTGTTTCTCCAAGAACAGCAGGTACGACACCGGCGCGGCGGTGACCAGGGTCCGGCCGTCAACCACCACGTCGGCGGTGGCCCGGGTGTTCGCCCAGTCCTTGGTGGCGGTCACGTCGAACAGCCGGGTCAGCGTCTTTGCCACGTCCCGCAGCACCTGCTCGGCGTGCACCTGCACCCGGGTCGACTCGGGCGGGAACTGTTCACCCTCCTCGTCCTTCGGCTGGTAGGTGCGGGAGATGCCGGACAACAGCGGCTGCTTCTGCACCACGTGGTGCGCCTCGGTCAACTCCGCGAAGGACTTGCTCTTGACGCCCTTCTCCACCGCGATGATCTGGTTCAGCTTGGTCACGGCGATCATGCTCGCAGACCATGTCAACCCGATCGACCGGATTTCACCCCGTCCGTCCAGGCCGGCTGAACCGATGATTGTATCGATCATCTTCACGTGCCAGAATTCGCCTCAGCCGCACCGGGAGCCAACGCGAGCGGCTCGTTCAGACCGAGGGGACAGCCGGGTGACCACCGTCCGGCGCCGGGCACTCCTCTCCAGCCCACCACGTCCACCGGCCTCGACCGTGCGGCCGCACCGTCCGCGGCGGATTCGGCCGGCAACCGGTCCAGGTCGACACTCCGGCCCGTGGTGGTAGCCCTGCGGATCTGTAGGAGAATGCGATGTCATCCGTCCCGAAACGCACCGTACACCGTAAATTGCTGGCCGTCGGTGGCGCTACCGCGCTGGTCGCCGCAGCCTTGATCATCCCGACCACCGCTGCCCACGCCGCAGTTGTCTGCAACGTCACCTACCAGGCCAACACCTGGAACGAAGGCTCCGGCGCCGGCGGATTCACCGCCAACATCACCATCAGCAATCGGCAGGATCCGGTCAACGGCTGGAGCCTGCGCTTCACCCTGCCGTCCGGTCAGACCCTGACTCAGGGCTGGTCGGCGAACTGGAGCGGCAGCTCTGGCGCGATTACCGCGACGAACGCCTCGTGGAACGGCAACCTGGGCACGGGGTCGTCCACCTCGATCGGCTTCAACGGGCGGTGGACCGGCAGCTACTCCAGCCCTACCGCGTTCACCCTGAACGGGGTGGCGTGCAACGGTGGCACCACGCCGACGACCGCCCCGCCCACCACGGCGCCGCCGACGACCGCCCCGCCTACCACCGCGCCGCCGCCGACGACGGCGCCCCCGACGTCTCCGCCGCCGGGTGGGCCGCGGGTGGACAACCCGTACGTGGGCGCGGATGTGTACGTGAACCCGATCTGGAGTGCGAACGCGGCGGCTGAGGCGGGTGGTAGCCGGATCGCGGACGAGCCGACGGGTGTGTGGCTGGACCGCACGAGCGCGATCTACGGCAACAACAGCCCGACGACGGGTGACATGGGTCTGGCCGACCATCTGGACGAGGCGGTGCGGCAGGACGCGGCGAACGGTAGCCGTCCGCTGGTCTTCCAGGTGGTGATCTACAACCTGCCGGGTCGCGACTGTGCGGCGTTGGCGTCCAACGGTGAGTTGGGTCCGACGGAGATTGGCGCGTACCGGACGGAGTACATCGATCCGATCGCGGAGATCGTGGGTCGGGCGGCGTACCGGAATCTGCGGATCGTGGCGGTGATCGAGATCGATTCGCTGCCGAACCTGATCACGAACGTGGGCAGCCGGCCGACGGCGACGCCTGAGTGTGACGTGATGCTGGCGAACGGCAACTACGTGACGGGTGTCGGTTACGCGATCTCGCAGCTGGGTGACGTGCCGAACGTGTACAACTACATCGACGCCGGGCACCACGGCTGGATCGGCTGGGAGGACAACTTCGGTCCGACGGCGCAGATCATCGCGCAGGCGGCGAACGCGTCGGGTGCGTCGCCGTCGGATGTGCACGGGTTCATCACGAACACGGCGAACTACTCGGCGTTGCGGGAGCCGTACATCACGGTGGACAGCAACACTCGCCAGTCGTCGTGGATCGACTGGAACAACTACAACGACGAGCTGTCGTTCGCGCAGGCGTTCCGGCAGCGGTTGGTGCAGGCTGGGTTCCCGTCGGGTGTCGGCATGCTGATCGACACGTCGCGTAACGGTTGGGGTGGTTCGGCGCGGCCGACCGGTCCGAGCAACGCCACCGATGTGGACACCCGCGTCGACGAGTCGCGGATCGACCGGCGGTTCCAGAAGGGCAACTGGTGCAACCAGTCGGGTGCCGGTCTGGGCGAGCGTCCGACCGCGGCGCCCGCTTCGGGTATCGACGCGTACGTGTGGATCAAGCCGCCGGGTGAGTCGGACGGGTCGAGCCGGGAGATCCCGAACGACGAGGGTAAGGGTTTCGACCGGATGTGTGACCCGACGTATACGGGTAACCCGCGGAACAACAACAACATGAGTGGTGCCCTGCCGAACGCGCCGGTTTCCGGGCACTGGTTCTCGGCTCAGTTCCAGGAGCTGATGGCGAACGCTTACCCGCCGCTGTGACCTGACCTGACCTGACGACCCGGGCGCCGGCCGCCGTCAGCACGACGGCGGCCGCGTCCGACCAAAGCCGAGCCCCGGCCCGCGACCGTTCCCGCCCTGACGGCGACCCCGACCTGCCCCGCCCGCACTGCCGCTGACAGGTCCGGTCGCTGGCGTGGCCCAGGCCAGCGAACTCGTCCTAGGACGCTTTACAGGTAGTGCGCCGGCTCACCCGGCCCGATCCCGCCCCACCGGTCGGACGGGCACGGGCACCGGCGCGGCGGCCGTTCGCGGGTACGCAGGAGCCGGGCGGCCCAGGCCGCCCGGCTCCTGGTCTCCCGCTACCTGCTGGTCAGGGCTGGCTACGCGGGCTGTCCGGGCCCAAAGTGTCGATGAACTCGTGCGGTCCGGTCACCTCGGACGCGGCGCGGGCCTGCTGCGCCCGGGCGGACATCTGCTCGGCCACGGTCCCGGCCGGCACTCCGGCCCGCCCGGCGGCGTCGACGACCTTGCCGTACGCCTGCTCGGCGAGGACCAGCGCACGCCGGTAGTCGTGCCGGGCGAGCGCGTGCTCCGCCGCACCGATCAACCGGTCGGCGGCACGCAGGTCACGGTGGGCCCGGCCGGGGTGCGGACCGTCCAACACCGACTCGGCGAGCCGGTTCGCCGCCTCGTTGTACGCGGCGGTCAGGAACCGGTCGCTGTTGTCCCGGTCGAACTGGCTGAAGTCCCAGTTCAGGTCGATGTAGCTCATCATCGAGTTGACCTGGTCGCCGGACCAGGCGAAGAAGAAGTCGTCCTCCGGGCCGTAGTCGACGCCGGTCTCGCTGTCGTAGCCGTCATGCGGATGACTCATTCCCAGGTGGTGTCCCACCTCGTGGATCAGCGTGGTGGTGAGCCCGTACCCGGCGTCGACGATCTCCGGGGAGACGAATGCGAAGACGTACGACTGCGTACCGTCGGTGTAGTCGTCGTCGGCGAAGCCCAGCGCCGGCACCGGGGTGCCGGCCGGCAACGCGTAGCTGAACACCGGCAGCTCGTAGTCGACCCGGTCCTGATCGTCGAGCACCCGGTCGAGTTCGAAACTGTTCTGCAGGTAGAAGTTGGCGAACGGCGGGTAGCCAAGCTCCGGGTAGCAGGACTCGTCGTCGATCATCACCGCGTAGTAGCAGCGCTCGGCGTCACCTTCGAACGGGAGGTTCTGTCCGTCGTAGTCCAGCACGTTGCGCCACCGCAGTTCCCGCAACTCCAGCTGCAGTAGCTCCTCGTCGATATAGCGGACGGACGCGTCGACGCCCTCCCAGCCCTCGTAGACGTTGCTGTCGATGTTGATCGACTTCGGCGGTTCGGCGCTCGGCAGCTCCGCCGGATAGAGCGGCGACGTGGTGAACAGCAGGTTGATCGCCACGTAGCGGGTAGTCAGGGCGAGGTCGCCGGTGAGCGCGTCGGGGGAGCGGTAGCCGTCGGCGGCGTACTCCCAGACCGGCGGCATCCGGTAGTCCTCGACGCCGTTGCCGTCGAGGTCGGGATCATCGACGTTCCAGTTCTCGGTCCACGATTCCGGCCCGGCCGACAGGTCGTGGAACCACACCCGCCGGGTGGAACCGAGGCCGTTCTCCTCGTCGTCGGCGGTGGTACCGCCCCACGCGGAGATCTTCCGGCTGTCCCGTTCGGCGCCGAAGTTGTGCCCGGTGTCCGGGTCAGGTTCATCGGTCTTGGTGTAGACGTGGAACTTGAAGTCCGACCGGCCGAACCAGTTGATGAAGAAGATGGTGTTGCGTCGGGTGTCGACGCCGGCCGGTGGGTTGAGGGCCAACCACCGCTCCACGCTCGGCGCGTCGATGTGGTGGTTGTCGGTGATGGTGGCGACGTTGCCCTGCTGCTCGTTGTAGAGCTCCTGGTAGACGGTGAGCGGCGCGGGCGTGGCCAGCCGCTCCAGCTCGGCGAAGAACCGGTCCTCGTACCGCTTGTTCGCGTACCGGACGCGGTAGTCGTAGGTGTAGGTCAGACCGAGCTTCTCGACCTGGTCGTACCACAGCCGGGAGCGGACCACCGGCTCGTAGCGCTGCGGCAGTTCATCGAGGTACGCCGACCGGTCCACCTGCGTCCGGCTGTAGCCGAGGAAGACCACATTGACCGGGACCTTCTCGGTGAGCGCCGGCGCTCCGCCCGGATTGAGGTGCGCGAAGTGCGGCGGTGCCGCCTGACTGGCGGGTGCCGCCGCGACGATCATCAGCAGTGCCGCTGCCGCCGCTATCAGGGTTGCCGCTGCGGACCTCGTCGTTGTCCTTGTCGACATCCAGTTTCCCTCCGTTGACGACAGGTGGCCGCCGGTCCGGCCGTCCACCCGTGGCAGGGGCGGTCGCCCTCCGCTGTGGACACGGTGCCATTGATCATCGGCGCTGTAAATCCGCCGCCGGTAAAACCTGGCGGACCCGCCGGGGGTGTGTGCCCAGTCGGTTGAACCGGGTATCTGTCCGAGCCGTATCCCGGGTTGACGGCGGGTGGTCCGCCGAGCACGGCGATTCGGGAGGCCACGTGGGGGAGCGGGAGCTGGGGCTGCGGCGGGTCACGATGATCACCGGCGGGCTGGCCGTGGCGAGCATCGCCGGCACGCTCGGCGTCGCCGTGGTGGCGCACGCCGATCACACGGCGGACCAGGAGGGGAACGCTCCGGCGGGTAGCGTGCAGGGCGAAACTGCGCCGCAGCCGGCCGGTGCCGACGGGCAACCCGATCCGGGTGAGGCGGGTACCGATCCGGCGGCGACGGCCGGCGACGGACAACCTGCCCCGGACGGCGCGACCGAACCGGACCAGCCGGTCGACCGGGCCCCGCCGACGGCCGAGTTTCCGCCGGTGACCGGCGGTGGTGGCCAACCCGGCCAGGCCACCTCCGGCGGGTCGTGAGGCGATGCCGCTGCTGGAAACCCTCCCGGTCGGGCCAGACTGTGCACAGTGGCAGGTGTGGGGAACCCTCGCCAGGGTGGTGGTGAGCGACCCTGCGGCGGTGCCGGCGGCCCGAACGATCGTCGAGGACGTGCTGGCCGCCGTCGACGCCGCCTGCAGCCGGTTCCGCGCCGACTCCGAACTGGTCCGGGCATGCCGCAGCGGAGGAACGCCGGTGCGGATCAGCCCGCTGCTCGCCGGCCTGGTGTCGGTGGCGCTGCGGGCGGCCCGCGAGACCGACGGCGACGTCGACCCGACCGTCGGGTCGGCGCTGTGCCGGCTGGGCTACGACGAAGATCTGCGCTGGGTGACCCTGCACGGACGGCCCGCCGTGCCGCAGACCGTCCCGCCGGCCGCGGACTGGCGTCAGATCCGGCTTGACGGGACCGATCTGGCCGTACCGGACGGGGTGCAACTGGACCTGGGCGCGACCGCGAAGGCCTGGGCGGCCGACCGCTGTGCCCGGGACGTCGCGCGCCGGTGCCGGGTCGGTGTGCTGGTCGCCCTCGGCGGCGACATCGCCACCGCAGGGTCGGCCCCGGAGGGACGCTGGCGGATCCGGGTGCAGGACCGTCCATCGGATCCGGTGTGCGTGATCGGTCTGCCGGCCGGCGGCGCGGTGGCCACCTCGAGCACGGTGAGCCGGCAGTGGACCGCCGGAGACGCAACGATGCACCACATCGTCGACCCCCGCACCGGTACGCCGGCGGGCCGGGTGTGGCGCAGCGTCTCCGTGGCGGCGTACAGCTGCCTGCGGGCGAACACGTTGAGCACCGCAGCGCTGGTGCGGGGTGCGACCGCCGATCGGTGGCTGGCAGGTCTCGGCGCGCCGGCCCGGCTGGTGGCTGTGGACGGCACGGTGCGGACCGTCGGAGGCTGGTCCGCGGAGGAGGAGACACAGTGACGGAGGCAGGGTGGTTCGTCGCGCGCGGCACCGGGGTGACGGCGCTCGTCCTGTTGTCGGCGGTCGTGGTGCTGGGGGTGGGCAGCAGGTCGGGCCGACCGGTGTTCGGCCTGCCCCGGTTCGCAGTGAGCCTGGTCCACCGCAATGCGGCGCTGCTGGCGGTCGGGCTGCTGACGGTCCACGTGGTCACGTTGCTTTTCGATCCGTACGCCAAGCTCCGGGTGTACGACCTGTTCGTGCCGTTCGGCGCCGAGTACCGGCCGCTGTACATGGGGCTGGGCACGCTCGCCGGTGACGTGATGCTGGTGCTGGTGGTGACCAGTCTGCTGCGTCGGCGGATCGGCGTGCGGTTGTGGCGGGCGCTGCACTGGCTGGCGTACGCCGCCTGGCCGGCGGCGCTCGGCCACTCGGTCGGAACCGGCACGGACAGCGGCCAGACCTGGATGGTGGCGGTCAACGCCGGGTGTCTGGCGGCCGTGCTGGGCGCGCTCGGTTGGCGTCTGCTGCTGTGGGTGCGGCCCCGGTCGCGGCGGCGGGCCACCGACGACGCTCCCCGACCCGGGGGGCAGGCCCCCGGGGGATCGCACCGGCGGTCGGGACTGACGACCGACGAGGCAGCCGTCCGTCCGCCGACCGACTGGCTGCACGCCGACCCGCCGGGCGACCGCGCGTCTGCCGGCTACCGACCTGCCGTTCCCGTCGGCTACCGACCTGCCGGTCCTGCCGGCTACCAACCTGCCGAGTATCAGCCGACCGGGCCGATGTGGGACCGTCCGCCTGCGGTAGTAGGTCAGGCAGAGCACCCGGTCGATTCCTACGTCGGCGGCCGGGCCGCCGCCTCCGTACCGTCCAGCCTGCTGGACATGTACCGCAAGCCGGGATCGGTCTTCCAGCCGGCGGACCCGCCGGGCTGGCTGCCCGACGCTGGCGCCGACGGCGACCTCGTCGCCCGGCGACCGCCCGAAGCCGGTGCCATCCCGCCGTACGGTGACTCCGAGGGCTATCGGATTGCGGGCCAGCGTTCCGGCACTCAGGGCGGGGTGAGAGCCCGCGCTGGGAGGGCCGTCAGGCCCGAGTAGTGCGCGAGGAGACGCCCTTCTCGAAGTCGCGGCACCTGGCCCATGATCGCCTCCATGCGGGCCAGGTGCCGATCGCCGAACACCTCGTGCCGAAACTTCGTCACGAAGACCAGAACGGACATGCATCGCGAGAACTCAATGTCTGCCGGTACGGACGCCTTCGTGTTCAGCCATAGACCAACACGGTACGGTGTATCTCGTGCAGCTCCGTCCTTCAGCTTCAGGGCGGACAGGATGCCAGCGTGGAGCTGCTCCACACACGGCCTTCACCGGGTGGCGCCGTTAGGAGTGACGACAGGTGAACGATCCGCACGGTGCACGGTTGCAGATCGACTGGGCTCGCTGTGACGGTCGGGGTCTCTGCATCGAGCTGCTGCCCGAGCTGCTGACCCGTGACGACTGGGGCTTTCCGATTTCCCGGGACGGCAGCCGGGAGCCGGCGGTGCCTGCGGAGCTGCGCCGGCACGCCGACCGTGCCGTGGCGAACTGTCCGGAGCTCGCGTTGCGGTTGACCTCCGCCCAGCCGGCGCGTCGGCGACGCTGACCGCGTGCCGCTGTCGCCGAGCTGACCCACACGTACCGCCGCCGTCCACCCCTGGCTGACGGGCGTCTAGCATGGGCAGGTCCCGCCGGTCGCGGCGTGGCGAGGAAGCCAAGGACACGATCCATGACCAACGACGACGACGTCCGGGAGCCCTGGCTGCGCCCGGTTCTCAGCCTCGCGGAACACGCTGCGGGCGTTCGGCGCGGCGAGCTGTTCGACCGTGCCGGCTGTGTCATCGTGCCGGGCCGGCGGCTCGGGCAGCTGGTGGGTGGACGTCCACCGGGTGTCACCACCCGGCAGTGGAGTGTGGCCACTCGGGCGCGGTTCGATCTCGTGGTCTGTGGTGCCGACGACTACCGTCCGGTCTTCGTGGCCGACTTCGTCGACCCCGCCGACCGGACCGCCGAGCAGCGTCGCGACGAACGAATGACCGATGCCGTGTGCGAGGCGGTGGGCTTGGCGGTGCTCCGGGTCGAGTCGGCGGCGCTGAGGGCGACCGGTCCGGGCCGGCGGGTGGTGGAGTACGTGCTCGACGCACGGACGTTCCAGCAGAGCACGGCCGGGTTGCGGCCCGGTGAGATCGTTGGGGACATCAGCTACCGGGACATCGTCGGCCGGCTGCCGGACGGTCGGACCGGCCAGGTCAACGATCTGGGTGCGGTGGCACGCGTCCGGGCAGTGGAGGCCTTCGTCAGCCGGCAGCTGTCCGATCCGCTCCTGCGTAGCCTGCATGTCGAGTGGAAGGACGGGGGCGCGGAGGGCTGGGCCTGGCTGACTGCCGGCGAGGGTGGGTTGCTGTTCGAAAGGGTACGGATCTGGCCGCACCGGCTGCACTGCGGGATAGCGCCCGGACGATTCGCTGAAGACCTGGCGGCGGCGGCCGTGGGGGAGCGGTTGACCATCCTGGAGCTCGGTGAGCCGCAGTTACGCAAGCGCCACGAGCTGGCCGGCGAGTTGCATGCCTTGCTGTCACGCCGTGCCGAGATGAGTGGTGAGTTCGCGTTCGATCATGTGTCGTTCGACTGATCGCGTGCCTCCCAGCCATCCGACCAGGAGGGCGGTGGCGCCGGCGGATGTCCGCCCTGCCGCCGGACGAAATCGTCCGGCGCCGCCGCCGGCGCCGATAACCTAGCTGCCCGAGTGACGCGTGGGCACCTCTGCCGGGAATGTACCCGACGGGTGGTCAGCCCTTGTGGTAGGCGGCGATCACGTTTGCCGGGATGCGACCGCGTTCGGAGACCGGGTAGCCGTTCCTGGCCGCCCATTCGCGGATGGCGCGGTTCTGCTCGCGGTCGGAGCGGGCCGGCGCGGCCGAGAAGCTCCCGCGACCCCCTCGACCGCCAGCGCTGCTGCGGCTCACCCGGGTGCCGGCGGCGATGTACGTGTCTAGGGCTTTGCGCAGCTTGCCGGCGTTCTTCTCGGACAGATCTATGGTGTAAGTGACACCGTCCAGCGAGAACTCGACCGTCCGGTCGGCCTCGCTGCCGTCGAGGTCGTCGGTCAGCAGAGTAATGACTTTCTTGGCCACAGATGCTCACTCCTCGGGATACGGCCGTGTTCGGAATTGAGTCTGACGCATTGGCCATCGATTCCGCAACACTTCGGCCATTGTCAGTGGTCAGGCGGCCGGCGTTCGCTGGTCCGGATCTCGTTCCGGACACCATTTGGCGCTGGCCAGGGGGCGGTCGGTCGAGGAAAACCGGCATCCGGGTGCGGCGGTCAATGCTTGTCCCGGGCGGGGGTCACTGATCATCCGGTCTGCGGGCACTGGCCGGCCACAGCCACGTGGGATGGCCCACAATCCATTACCGAACCGGCGGCGGCTCTCTAGGATTGAGGAGCAGTGACGATCGCCTGGTTCAGGCGACGACCGCAGGAGCGGTGAGCGTCCGGTTCGGACGCTCGGTAGCTGCCGTTTGATGGACGTGGGTGCCGGCTGCGGTGATCACCGCAGCCGGCGCTCATGTGCATTCCCTGCCGTCGAAGTGCGCGGGCAGCGGTCGGCCCCGCCGAGTGAATTCAGCGGGGCCGTGACGGTCGACCGACTCGGGGTGGGTCAGCGGAGCCAGGCGTTGCGCCGTACCAGCGGCAGGTTCCGCCACCAGTTGGCCAGGCCGTACCGGAGGCCAGCGCCGGTCGTGGCCAGGCCGAGCAGCACCAGGGCGTAGACCAGGTGGTCGTCCAGGAACGGGTTGGTGGCGATCGGCAGCGACGCCAGCCACATAAGGGCCAGCAACAACGAGCCGGATGCTGCGGCGACCCACATTCCGACGCCCAGGATCAGCGCCACGCCGATGCCGAGCAGGCCGACCATGAACAACCAGTCGGCCCAGGCCTGACCGGCCATGCCGCTGAAGAACTCGCTGAACGGGCCCTCCACGTTGCTGAGGTACCCGGTGGTCGGGGATCCGCCGTTGATCCAGGCGCGCTCGCTGGGGGTCGCCTTGCCGAGGCCGGCGAGCTTGTCGAGGAAAGCCCAGAGAAAGACGAATCCGAGGGCCAGTCTGGTCACTGCCCAGACCACCTCGCCGAACCGGGCCTCGGCGGGCGTGGTGGCGAATCCTCTGTCGGTCGTGGCTGGTGCCGGGTGTGTGGTGCGTGCCATCTCGATCCCCTCCCTGTCGTTGATCGGTGTCGGTGTCCGGCGCTCTCTCCGACACATCGATTGTCAGGGGATTTCCCGGCAGGGCGGCAGGGCCGGAAGTCCCGCCGGCCGGTGCCGGAGGTCGGCCTGTCCGGCGGCTGTCCGGCGGGGCTATCCGACAGCGGCCGACCGGCGTGAGTGATCCCGGGCGTGTTCGAGTAGCTTCACCAGGACTTCCTTGCCGGACTGCCGGTGCCGGGCGTCGCAGAGCACCACCGGCACCTCCGGATCGAGGTTCAGCGCCAACTGGACCTCGCCGAGCGCGTACTGCCGGGCACCGTCGAAGCAGTTGACCGCGACGATGAACGGGGTGCCCCGCTGCTCGAAGTAGTCGATGGACGGGAAACAGTCGGCCAGCCGCCGGGTGTCAGCGAGAACCACCGCACCGAGCGCGCCCATCGCGAGTTCGTCCCAGACGAAGAGGAATCGCTCCTGGCCGGGGGTGCCGAACAGGTAGAGCACCAGATCTTCGCTGATGGTGATTCGGCCGAAGTCCATCGCCACCGTGGTGGTGGACTTCTCCTCCACGCCGGAGACGTCGTCCACCGCGACCCCGACCTCGGTGAGCAGTTCCTCGGTGCGCAGTGGCCGGGTTTCGCTGACTGAGCCGACCAGGGTCGTCTTGCCCACCCCGAAACCGCCGGCGATGAGCACCTTCACCGCGGTCGGTGCGATCGGCCTGGTGCCGGCCGGATCAGAGCGCTCGTAGTCCATTGATAACCGCCTCGAATACGCTGTCGTCAGTCGGGTTCGACGCCGAACGGGGTTCCTGTACCTCGACCAGTGCGTGTTCGAGCAGGTCGCCGAGGAGGACCCGGACGGTGCCGAGGGGCAGATCCAGGTAGGCCGCGACTTCGGCCACCGACAGCGGCTCGCGGCAGCGGTCCAGGATCGACAGGTGCTCCGGGCCGAGACCGGCTTCCGTGGGTGGGGTCCGTGGCCTGGCCAGCACCAACGAGATGAGGTCGAACCGGCCGCGGCGTGGCCGGGTGCGTCCGCCGGTCATGGCGTACGGACGGACCACCGGCCCGGCGTGGTCGTCGATCCACCGGTCCTCACCGGATTCGTCGGACTGGCTCATCGTCGCCGGGTCACTTCTCTGTGTGGTTCTCGGCCGGGCGGCTGCGGGAGGCCAGGTACTTGCCGGCCCTGGTCACCAGCATCGCCATCTCGTAGGCGATCAGCCCCACGTCGGTCTCCTCGCTGGCCAGTACGGCGAGGCAGGCACCGTGCCCGGCCGCCGTGACGAACAGGAACGAGGACTCCATCTCAATGATGGTCTGTCGTACCGGCCCACCGCGGAACCGTTTGCCGGCCCCGCGGGCGAGGCTCTGAATTCCGGCGGCCAGCGCCGCGAGGTGCTCGCCGTCGTCGCGTCCCAGGCCGGCCGAGGAGGCCATCAACAGGCCGTCCACGGAAAGCACGATCGCATGCTCGGCCTGCTTGACCCGACCGACCAGATCGTCGAGCAACCAGGTGAGGTCCGCGATCGAAGCGGTCTGCTGCATCAGTGGTTCTCCTGTTCGTGCCAGCCCTAGCGCTGAGGCTCACGCCGATGGTGGTTTCCGGTCGTCGCCGACCGGGGCGGTGGCCGGTGACTGTCGTTGCGGCGCTGCCGCGGAATCCTCGGGTGGCGGCGCGTCAGGCAGTTGCGCCGCGTCCGATCGACCCTGCCTCGTCCCGCTCTGGTATGCGCTCATCATCCGCAGTACCTGCTCGGCCGGGCGGGCCGGGGGATCGGCCGGTTCGCTCTCCGGGTGCCCGTCCAGCTGCGACCTGTCGGGCGGGTTCGCGCCCGGCCCACCGGCGGATCCGGCGGCTGCGGAGCGTACCCGGACGGGTAGCCCGGACGGGGTGTAGGTCGATGTGTGTGACCCGGCTGGCGGGGCGGCCCGGACCTGGTCAGGATCGGACTGCACCGACCCGGCCGGACCTCCCGCCGCTGTCGGTGCGGTCGGCGCGTCGCCGCCCGGTTGCGGTACGGGCTCGGATCGGGCGGTGGCGGCCACCTGGGCGACCGCCCGTACCGTGGAACGCCGCTCGGCGGCCCGACCCGGGCCGGCTGCGGCCGCCAGGGGCAGCGTCTCGACGGCGTCGGTCGCAGCAGAAACAGCCGGGACAGCCGCTGGGAGCCGGTCGCTGGAGCACAGATCCGGGTCGGTGGCTTCGTCGCCCGGCACCACCAGCTCCCGTGGAATCAGCACGACAGCGGTCGATCCGCCGTACGGCGACTCCTTCAGATGCACCCGGATGCCGGTGCGCTCGGTCAGCCGGCTGACCACGTACAGGCCGAGCCGGACGGTGCTGGACAACCGGAATTCCGGATGCTCGGTGATCCGTTCGTTCGCGGCGGCCCGCTCGTCGTCGCTCATGCCCAGCCCGCGGTCCTCAATCTCCACCACGTAGCCATTGGCGACGAACTGCCCCTTGACCTGGACGGTGGTGTGCGGCGGGGAGAACGACAACGCGTTCTCGATGAGTTCGGCGAGCAGATGGATCACGTCGGCGACGGCCCGGCCGGCCAACGAGACCTGCCCGATCGGAGCGACGGTCACCCGGGTGTAGTCCTCGACCTCGGCGATGGCACCCCGGACCACGTCCACCATCGGCACGTCGCGGCGCCAGGTCCGGCCGGGTGTCGAGCCGGATAGCACGATCAGATTCTCCGCGTTGCGCCGCATCCGGGTGGCCAGGTGGTCGACCCGGAAGAGCTCCTCGAGCTTGTCCGCGTCCTCCTCCCGGCGTTCCATCGAGTCGAGCAGGGTGAGCTGCCGGTGGACCAGCGCCTGGGTCCGGCGGGCCAGGCTGAGGAACACGTCGCGGACGCTGCGCCGCAGCTCGGCCTGTTCCACGGCGGTGCGCACCGCGGTTTCCTGCACCTGGTTGAAGGCGCGGCCCACCTGCCCGATCTCGTCGTTGCCGAACTCCAGCGGCGGTGCCTCGGCCGCCACGTCGACCTCCTCGCCCCGGCCGAGCCGGTCGACCACGCCCGGCAGCCGCTCCTCGGCCAGCCGGTGCGCCGCGTCCCGGAGCCGTTCGAGCTGGGCGACGATCGCCCGTGCGGTGGTGATCGACATGATGATCGACGCGACGACCGCGAGCATGCCGAGACCGGCCGCGAGCAGCAGCCGGAGCAGCACCAGCAGTGCCACCGGCACGGCCCGGTCGACGAGGTCGTCGCCGCCGGCCAGCACGATCGCGTGCAGATCGGACATGGTCGTGTCGGCCGCGGGCCGCCACTGCGCCTCGGTCAACGGTGCCGACGAGGAGGACGGCCCGCTCGCGATGATCCGCTGCTGAGCGTTGCGGAAACGTTCGTAGCTGGCGCTGTCGACCAGTTCCGCGTACCGGGCCCGGTCCGGTTCCGGCAGTTCCACCACAGTGGCGTCGACGAGGAATTCCTGTGCGCCGACCAACTGTACGAACCAGGTGTGCTCGGCTGTGGTGAACCGTTCGGCGACGATCACACCGGCGATCAGCGCATCCTGCTGGGCGACCAGTTCCTGGCTCCGGTTGAGATCGGTCAGGGTCGCCGTGTCGTCGGCGATGTCGCGTTCGTCGAGGTTGCCCAGTGCACCGAACAGTTGGAAGAACGCGGCGATCGTGTTGGTGTAGGCCCCGTGTGCGCTGCCCCGGTCGACTTCCCGTGCCTCGACGGCGTCGCGGGTGGCGCGTAGCTCGGTCAGCCACCGTACCGTGTCGGCGACTTGTTGTTCCAGTCCGGCGCCGGCCGCGAGGTCCGCCCACCAGTGCTGGGCGGATGCCTGAAATTCGTTCGCGAGCAGTTCGTTTGCCTCGCGGAGCTCGACCAGTTCGCTACGGCGTTCGTCGGTCGGCCCGGCCAGGTATTCCATCGCCAGCCGTCGCTCGGACTGCAGTCCGAGCAGCAACGGCTCGCTCGGCTGGTAGATCTGGCTGTCATAGGTCTGCACCCACAACAAATTCAGGCCGTCGCGCAGGGTCACCCACGCGGCGAATGCCCACAGCGCGCTGAGTGACAGCAGCAGCGCGACAATCTTGGTACGCAGGTGAAATCCGCGTGACACCATTACACCGTCCCCGGCCTGACCTGCGAATATCTCGTCATCTGCCTGCTACTCCTGGCCGTACATACGCGGACTGTGCCGCGCCTGTTCATGAGCGCATCGGCACGGCGCACGCTAGCAGCGTCGCGGTCCGTGGCTCAAGCGTGCCTGTTGACGCCGGTGACGCGTGCCCGGTGCGCGAGTTTGCCGGCGGCCACGATCTCCGCCGCGACCACTGTGACCGGTTGGTAGAGGTCTTTGTCGTGCCAGAGCGCCGGCCCCTGGTCGGCGGTGGACGGTACGAGATGGGCGGCGCCCCGGCGGGCGGCCCGCAGCATCCGGTCACTGGGTGGGTCGGTGGTGTCGAGCAGGATCCGTACCGCGTACGCGGTCTCCTCGGCGGTGCCGTGCCAACGCCCCCAGGAGCCGTCTGGCCGTTGGGTGCGCAGCACCCAGTCCACCGCCCGCAGCACGGCGGCAGCCGGCCGGGCTCCGGTGCCGGCGGCGGACAACGCCAACGCGCAGGCGGCGGTCGCGTAGTACGGCGAGGCGTGCCAGCGGTCCTGCCAGGAGCCGTCGGGTTGCTGCTGGTCGCAGAGCCAGGCGCTGATAGACCGGTGGAGTACGTCCAGGTCGGCGGCGCGACGTCCACCCCCGACCGCCTGAAGGCTGTCGAGGGCGTGTGCGTTGGTGGTCACCGAAGTTCCGTCCTCCCCCGGCCAGGTGGCGATGTGGTCGCCGGCCCAGAAGCCGAGCAGCACCGCCGGATCGGCCGGCTGTCCGAGCAGCGCGAGACAGTGCAGGACCACGGCGGTGGTGTCGGCGTCCGGCGGCAGGCCCGCACCGGTCGCTGCTCCGGCCGGGGTGAGCGCCGCACGCAGCGATCCCGGCAGTTCGGGCGGAACCAGCACGGCGACGTCGGCGCGCAGCAGGGTGGTCAGAACCCAGGCCCGTTCGAAGACGGCGACCGGCGTGGCACACGGCACCGGACCGTGGTGTTGGTGTACCACCGCTTCCAGATAGCGGCGCGCGGGCATCGGGTCGACCTCGGTGTGGACCGGATCGATGGTGGCGAGCCAGGCCGCGGTGGCGGCCGGCGAACCGCCGACCGTGCCGGCCTGTCCGCCTGTCCCGGACCCCGCGAGCGGGTGGGCCGGCACGGGGGCCACCGCTGGACGGCCCAGCGGCGCCACCTGGTTGGCGAAGGTCTCGTACGCGTGCAGCAGCTTCGTCGGCACCGGCCGGCCACCGGCGGACAGCCGGCGCACCGCGTCCAGCCGGTCGGAGTCGAGTTCACCTCGCAGCCGTAGTGGGGGGTCGCTCGCGGGCAGGCCGGGGCGGTGCCGTAACCGTTGGTTGATCCGGCCGACCAGCGCTGCCACGATCAGATCAGCGGCGGGGGTGTCGGGCAGTGTCCCGCCGGCCGCCGCTGCGAGGATCCGGTGCGCGGCGGTCAGCCCCCGCGTCGTCGCGTCGGTCAGTGGCGTCGCGTCGGTCAGTGGCGTGGCGCTGGACCGGACCGGCGGTACGGCCCTGACGCCGAGCAGCGCCTCGACGGCGCTCAACGTCGGGACCAGCGCGTAGCCGCCCGGACCGCCCCAGCTGCCGTCCGGCTGCTGGCTGGCCAGCAGATAGCGCACCCGGGCCCGGTGCCCGGTTAGCCAGGGGGCGAGACTGACCAGTCGGGCGGTCTCGTAGACGGAGACATCGGTGCGGCCCCAGGGCTGACCGGGCAGCCGGTCCACGATCTCCTGCGCGGCCCGGTCCCAGTTGTCCGTGACCGGTCCGACGTACCGTCGGGCACGGACCGGGACCGGGTCGGCCGTGGCGCGTCCGCCACCGGGCGCGGCCCGGCTTCCGGTGACCATCACAGCTCTCCCCAGAAGTCGGTGACCCGGTAGAAGCCGCTGGTGTACCCCAGCTGCCGGGACAGGTAGGCGGCCTGGTTGGGGCAGCGGATCTCCAACGGCCGCAGCAGGTCGCGGCACCGGTCCACCAGATGTCCGATCTGGTCCTCCACGACACCCCGGTCGGCGGTCAGCAGCAGCGCGTTGAGGTCACCCCAGGTGGTGTCCCGCTTGATCGAGGCGAGGTCGTTGACCAGCCGGAGCACCCGCTGCACCTCCCGGCTGACGGTGATCAGCTCGGTCAGGTGCGCCAGCGTCGGCCCGTCGCCCAGACGCAGCCAGTGCGTCACGTTGACGAAGGTCGACCCGAAGTTGTCTGCGTTGTCGAGGTAGTCGGCGAAGGTCGGGCCGGCTTGCGCCGGGGTGGCGCGGCGGGCCGCCTTCCACCGCCATTCCCGGTGCATGGCGGTGAGCGTCCGGTCCAGCTCGGCCCTCCAGCGGTCCCGTCGGTCGGCGAAGGCGGGTGCCTGGTCGAGTTCGGCGACGATGTCGGCGAGGAATCGGCCGAGTTCGTCGTCGGGCCCGGCTGCGGCGCCGTACGCCACGGCGCGGCACCGGTCGACGAGGGCGACGATCTCGTCGTCGGTCGTGGCCTGGTAGTCGATCAACCAGTCGGCGGCGAACACCCACAGCGCGGCCCGGTTGGCCAGCCGTAGCTGCTCCGGGGTGCACCAGGGCGCGGCGAACGCGGTGGCCAGCGAGATCGCGGCGCTGACCGCCGGGTCGAACGGGCGGGCCGGGAACAGACCGGGGTAGGCCCGGGTGTGTTCGGCCAGGTCACGCTGACCGTGGATCGCGATCGCGCAGATCCGGCCGTTCTCGGCCGCGCTCTGCAGGTTCGCTGCGGCCGATGAGGACACCGTGTGCATCAGACCGTCCGGGAGAGGGCGGCCGGTTCGATCCGGACCCGTACCGGTGCGTCGGTCCGTACCGACGCACCGGCCTGCGGCGTGGGCAGCCGGCCGTCCGTCACCCGCACCCGGAACCGGCTGAGGATCGTGGCGACGATCAGCGACGCCTCCAGGTAGAACAGGTGCTGGCCGAGGCACTGGTGTGGTCCGCCGCCGAACGGGAAGTGGGCGTACCGCTGCCGACGCCGGGCCGACGCCGGGGCCGACGGACCGGCGTCGGTGTCTTGCGTACCGTCGGGGTCGAACCGGTCGGGGTCGAACCGGTCCGGGTCCGGCCAGACCGTGGGCAGTCGGTGGGTCAGGTACGGGCTCACCATCAGCTGCGCGCCGGCCTTGATGCGGACGCCGTCGATGACGTCGTCGGCGAGCGCGGTACGCGGGATCAGCCAGGCGACCGGGTACAGCCGCAGCAGTTCGTCCAGCACCATGCGGGTGTAGCGCAGCCGCGGCAGGTGCTCGCGGCGGACCGGTCCGGCGCCGACCACCTCGTCGATCTCCCGCTGCAGCCGGTCGGCGACCGCCGGGTGCCGGTGCAGCAGCGGCCAGAGCCAGGTCAGTACGCCGTACGTGGTCTCGGTGCTGGTGGCGAACATGGCCACCGTGTCGTTGCGGATCTGCGCCTCGTCGAAGCCCCGGCCGTCGCGGTCGCGACCGCGGACCAGGGTCCCGACGACATCGTCTGTGTCGTCGCCGTCGGCCCGGGCCTGCCGAACCACCGGCAGCACGATGTCGTCGATGGTCCGGACGGCCTGACGGAACGCGCGGTCGCGGGGCAGTGGGACCGCGTTGGGCACGAACGGCAGGAGCAGCCTCGGCAGTACGGCGGTGGCGATGGTGTCCTGGGCCGCGGTGATCCGCAGCGCCTGGTCGGTGGTGAACCGGTCGGCGAACATCACCCGGACGATGGCGCGGCAGACCAGCCGGGCCAGTTCGTCGCCGATGTCGACGGTGTGTCCGTGGCGGGCCGCGTCGGCCAGTGGCCCGGTCGCGTCCGCGATCGCCGTGGCCAGGTCGTCGGTGAGGGCGTCCAGCCGGCGGGCGGTGAACAGCGGCTGCAGCGTACGGCGGCTGTCCGACCAGACCGGACCTTCGCTCAGGATGCCGTCGCCGAACAACCGCAGGATGGGCCGCCAGAGCAGGCCACGGCCGTCGCGCAGGTAGCTGGCCGCGTTGTCCCGCAGCACGTGCGCCACCTGGGCGGGATCACTGACCAGATAGAGCCGGGCCGGTCCGGCGGACAGCCGGACGATGCTGCCGTCGGCGTCGGCGGCGAGCCCGACGAGGGTCTGCAGCGGGTCGCGGACCAGCCCGGGCAGGACGCGTAGCGCCGCGACCGGACGCATCGGGGCGGGAGAGGCACCCGGTCGGGGTGTCGGACCCGTCATGCGATCACCTGCACACGATCTCCGTTCCGTCACCTGACCGCAGGGTCCACCGGGTCGACTGGTGACTGATTGGAAGCAAAGGACGACGTTCGGCTGATCATGCCATGGTGATCACAGGCAATCTAGATTCATAGATGTTAAGTTCTCCTTTGGTTCGCGCGCCTTTGCGCACAACCAGGCGTACGGTCGTCTGCGCCGGCAGTCGGCGTGGCCCGGTGTGGTATGAGTGCACGGTGACCCAGACCCAGCCCGGTGCCGGTGCCGGTGCCGACGACCCGAAGCCGGACCCCCGACGGGTGTCCGGCTGGTCCACCCTGGTGGAGTTGATCGCGCTCTGCGGGCTCGTGGTGACCCAGCCGCTGCTCGACGTGATCGGTCGCAGCCCGGATTTCTTCTTTTTCCACGGTGCCGGACCGGCCGCCGTACTCGCTCTGGTCGCGGTGATCGTGCTGGTTCCACCGGTACTGTTGTGGGGTCTCGGCTGGTTGATCGGGCTGGCCGGGCCGGCGGTGCGGCGATGGACTCATCTGATCGTGCTCGGCGGTCTGACCGTGTTGCTCATGGTGCAGATTGCAAAGGCGTTGATCGATGTGCGTGGCCCGCTGCTGGTGTTGCTCGCCGCTGTCGCCGCCACGGTGCTGCTGGCCGGGTACGTCCGGTCGACGGTCGCCCGGCAGGTGCTGCGGGTCGCCGCGGTCGGTCCGCTGGCGTTCGTGTCGCTGTTCGTCTTCGCCTCGCCGTCGTCGGCGGTGCTGCTCGGCCGAGAGACATCCGGCGCGCCGGTGCGCAGCATCGGTCCGCATCCGCCGGTCGTCGTGATCATTCTCGACGAGTTCCCGCTGGTGTCACTGCTCGACGAGCGGGGTGAGATCGACGCTGGGCTGGTGCCGAACTTCGCCCAGCTGGCCGCCGGCTCGACCTGGTACCGCAACGCGACAACGGTGAGCGGCAAGACCGTCAACGCGGTGCCGGCGATGCTGACCGGACGGTACCCGACCGGGGAATTGACCCCGCACTACTCGCAGCACCCGGACAACCTGTTCACCCTGCTCGGACCGGCCTACCAGGTCGAGGCCTGGGAGAACGTCACCCAGCTGTGCCCGCCGCAGCACTGTCGGGGACGTCCCGGGCAGGACCGGGGCAGTCTGCCGGTGATGCTGCGGGAAACCGCGGCACTGTACGGCCAGTTGATCTCCCCGGACGATTCGCTGGACGACCCGGCGGCGAGTTTCCGCGAACCGACGGTGGCCGACGACATCCGGGCCAACGACAAGTCCCCGGACGCCGGCCCCGGGTTCCGGATGAGCAGGTTGAAGGAGAACCAGCCGGCCAGGTTCACCGAGTTCCTCGGTTCGCTGCGACCCCGGGACACCCCGACGCTGCACTTCCTGCACCTGCTGATGCCCCACTCGCCGTGGACCTATCTGCCGAGCGGGATGCGGTACGACGGTCCGGGCGGGCTGCCGTACGACGGACCCTGGTGGGCCCGGCTCACCCATCAGCGGCACCTGCAGCAGGTCGGCTACACGGATCTGCTGGTCGGTGAGGCGTTGCGCACGCTGCGGGCGAACGGACTCTACGACGACGCGCTGATCGTGGTGACCTCCGACCACGGCGGCAGCTTCAGCGAGGGGGTCGCCGGCCGGGAGATGGACGACCAGTTCGCCGCCGCCGCCGAGCTCGCCTGGGTGCCGCTGTTCGTCAAGGAGCCCGGCCAACAGGCCGGGCGAATCGATGATCGCAACTGGGAGCAGGTCGATCTGCTGCCGACCGTCGCCGACCACGCCGGGGTGCAGGTGCCGTGGCGTACCGATGGCATCTCCGCGCTGCGCGGCGAGCGGGAGACCACCGACAAGCGGTTCGACCCGCGACCGGGCGAGCCGGTGACGATCGACGGCCCGGCCCACTTCGCGGCCGTACAGGCGGGTTCCAGCGCCCGGCCGGTGTTCCCGCCGCTGCCGGCGGCGGACCTGATCGGCGTGGCGGTCGACGATCTGACTGTGGTCGACACGGGCCCGCCAGCGACCGTGACGAATCTGTCCGAGTACCAGGACGTCCGGGCGGAGCGTGGCAAGATTCCGGCGTTGGTGCACGGCACCCTGCCGGAGTCGGTGCCGGTCGGCGCACCGGTCGCGGTCGCGTTGAACGGGCAGGTCGGCACCGTGGTCCAGGCGGCCCGCGACGGTGCCGGTCAGCTCCGGTTCGTCGGGCTGATCCCGGACGAGCGACTGTTCGTCGCCGGTGCCAACCGGTTGGAGCTGTTCCTGGTGGTTGACGCCGAGCACGCCGGCGACGGCCCGACCGCAACCGCGCCGACTCTACGGCGCCTGCCCACCACCGGCTGATCCGAGACGCCCACCCACCTGCGGCCGGTCCACCCCGCCGATCGTGTCCGATCAGGCTTAGCGGAGCGGGCCGCCGGGTATGTGTCTGCCGGGTGTCGATACCCGACCGAAGGAGGCGACCATGGTCGGCAGAATGATCAAGCGCTGGGCGGTCGTCGCGGTCGCCGTGCCGCTGGCGGCAGCCGGGGCGCGCAAGCTCAGCTCGGTGGTGGAGTCCCGCAGGGGCCCGTCGTCGCGTACCTCGAAGCTGCTACGGCAGGCGGGGGACGCGCTGCACCGGAACAAGCGGCGTCGCTGAAGGCGGTACGCCGCGACAGGTTGCCCGGTCCGGAGCACAACGGTCGGGGTCCGTTGCCACCGGACCGGGCATCCGCCTCTCAGGTCAGGACGGGCAGTTGCCGGCCGCCCGGCGCTTCTCGATCGCGTCGGCGGCGCCCGAGGCGTACTCGACGAGCACGCCGCCGCCCGGGTCGAACCGCCAGGTGTCCTGCACCAGCCGCAGTGAGCTGTTGCCCACGGTGTCGTCGCGGCGCCAGGTCAGGTCGACGGCCGTCTCGTCGACCGGTGTCACCTCCTGCAGCTGGAACTCGACGCCGTCCTGCACCGGGCACGCCTCGTTGGTCTCGACGAACACGTCCTCCGGCACCGACTGCTGGGCCTCGGCGGTCCACAGCTGCCAGGCACCCGACCAGTCGCCGCCGGCGATCAGGTCGAACTCCTGCTGAGCGACGTCGAGCGCTTCGGCGACGTTGACCTGGATCGGCTCGCGGGTCTCGGTCGGCGAGTCGACGCCCGGGACCGACGGGGTGCCTGGGGACCCCGTCGGGGGCGGGGTGCAGCCGGCGACGAGTGTCAGGGCGGCCACCCCGACGAGTACGCTCGCGGTAGAGCGGCGCATGACCGTTCCTCCTCTCGGTGCGCCTCCGGCAGGGGACGGCTTTGGGAGCGCTACCAGAGGTCAATCTGGCAGCTTAGGCCCAGCATCAACTTTTGTCGATCACCTGCGGGCGGTCGGATCGGTGCCGTGTATCAGGTGTGTGAAACCTTGTGAACAAAGTTGCGCCGGTGGCCTCGGCCTTTTGGCTGCTCTGCCTCGCCACACGCCGAGATAGTCTCGGTGAACGGGTTTCACCTCTTGTTCACTAACGTTCAGCCTGATAGAACACGGGGGGTGGCGCGCCGTACTTCGCGGCCCGCTTCGCCGCTTGACCCGCTACCTGAACGCACAGCTACCTGATTGCAAGGTCACCCTCGCCGTTCACGACGGAGGACTTCTCCCATGGCTGGTACCTCTCCGCAGGGCGGATCCGCCCCGCCCGCCCTCTCCCGCCGGTCGGTGCTCCAGCTCGGGGGCATCGGCGCGTTCCTGTTCGCCACCGGCGCCTGTGCCTCCGGCTCGGGCACCGACGGCTCCGACGACGCCTCCCCGGGCACCTCCGCCGACACCCTGCGTATCGCCGTCTCCAGCTACCTGAGCAGCTGGGACCAGGACTTCGTCGGCTTCGACCCGGTCGCGCTCATGCTGTACAAGAACGTCTTCCCGTACATGATCGACTACGGGGTCACCGAGGTCGACGGCTCCCGGATCCTCGACACCGAGAACGTCATGGCGACCTTCGCCGAGTCGTTCGAGCCGAACGAGGATCAGACCGTCTGGACCCTCAAGCTGCGTCAGGGCGTCACCTTCGCCAGCGGCAACGAGATGACCGCCGCCGACGTCAAGTGGTCCAAGGACCGGGCCTTCGCTGCCCAGGCCAACGTCGCCGGCATCTACCGGACCATCGGTTTGACCGAGCCGGACCAGGTCACCGTGGTCGACGACTACACGGTGCAGTTCACCCAGGCGTTCCCCAGCGCGTTGACCCGGCAGATCCAGGCGATCTCGCTGTACGTCTTCGACTCCGAGGAAGCGAAGACGCACGCCACCGACGCCGACCCGTGGGCCACCGAGTGGTTCGCCAACAACGCCCCGACCGGCGGCTACTTCAACGTCGAGCGGGCCGTGCAGGGCCAGGAGATCGTGCTCGCCGCCAACGAGGGCTACTCGGGCCCCGACCCGGCGCAGACCAAGACCATCCGGATCTCGGTGGTCCCGGCCGCCGCCAACCAGCGACTCCAGCTGGAAGCCGGCGACATCGACGTGGCGCTGGGCATCGGCCAACGCGACATCGCCGACCTGAAGAACACCGACGGCGTCAAGGTCATCTCCGCGGCCAGCAACGAGCAGGTCGCCATCCAGATGTCGGTGACCACCGCGCCGTTCGACAACGTCGACGTCCGCAAGGCCCTCGCCCACGCGGTGCCGTACGACCAGATCATCAACAACGTGTACGGCGGCGACGCCCGCCCGACGAAGAGCCTGGTGCCGCTGGACATGCCCGGCTACGACGAGCGCGGCTACCCGTACGGCTACGACCCGGACGCCGCCCGCGCCGCGCTCGCCGCCGCCGGGGTCGACCAGGTCAGCTCCGAGCTGGTCTACGCCACCGACAACGACACCCAGCAGCAGATCGCGGTTTTGGTGCAGAGCGAGGCCCGCAAGGTCGGCATCGAACTGGAACTGGTCCCGCTGGACCCGGCCACCCTCGCCGAGCGGCGGCAGCAGAAGAACATCCCGCTGCAGATCACCGCCGGTCAGCTGTGGGTCAACGACGTCGAGTACATGCTGGCCACCAGCTTCGTCGAGGGCGCCAACCTGAACTACTCCAACTACGTCAACCAGGAGCTGGAGGAGATCTACGAGCGGTCGCACACCGTCGTGGACCCGGCCGAGCGCAACGAACTCTGGCTGCGGGTGCAGGAGATCCTGGCCGCCGACGTGCCCTGGGTGATCTTCTGCCAGCCCAACTTCAACCTGCCGGTACGCGAGGACGTCGCCGGCTGGGTCCAGCCCATGGACGGACTGGCCCGGCTGCGCTACCTCCACGCCTCGGCCTGACCCACTCCGGCACCCACCCCTCATGCGCATCGCCCGCTTCGTCGCCCGCCGGCTGCTGCAGCTCGTACCGGTGCTGCTCGGCGTGATCGTCGCGACCTTCGTCCTGGTACGGGTGCTCCCCGGGGATCCGATCCGGACCATCCTCGGCCCGAACGCCACCGAGGTCGAGGCCGCCGCCGCCCGGGCCCGCTACGGACTGGACCAGCCACTGTGGAAACAGTTCCTGGACTACCTGGGCGGACTGCTCACCGGTGACCTCGGCACGTCGATCCAGAGCGGCAACGCGGTCGCCGGCGAGCTGGCCCTACGGGTCGGCCCCACCCTGCAACTGGTGGTGCTGGCGGTCGCCGTGGCGGTGCTCATCGCCGTGGTCGGCGGCATCTGGTCGGCGCGCCGCGCCGACCGGGCCGCCGACCACGGCATCCGGGTACTGGCCCTGATCGGCAACTCGGTGCCGGAGTTCTGGCTCGGCCTGGTGCTGGTCCTGGTCGGCTACAGCATGCTCGGCTGGTTCCCGGCCCCCAGCGGCCGGGTCGACCCGGACACCAACCTCACCCCGATCACCGGCGCAGAGCTGATCGACGCCGCGCTGACCGCCAACGGACCGGCGTTCACCTCCGCGCTGGCCCACCTGGCGCTGCCGGTGGCCACCCTGGCGATCGTGGTGGTCGCCCCGCTGCTGCGCAGCGTGCGCGCCTCCGCGCTGGAGGTGCTGCACTCCGAGGCGTACACCGCCGCCGCCGCGCACGGGCTGCGCGACCGGCTGCTGCGCCGCGGCTACCTGGTGCGCTCCGCGCTGGTCCGGCTGCCGTCGCTGGCCGCCCTGGTCTTCGGCACCGCGGTCGGGTCGACCGTGCTGATCGAGTACGTCTACTCCTGGCAGGGCTTCGGCCAGTGGGCGCTGCGCGGGCTGCTCTACCGCGACTTCCCGGTCGTGCAGGCCTCCGTGCTGCTCATCGCCGTCTGCTACGTCCTCGTCTTCCTGATCGCCGACGTGGTGCACGCGATCCTCGACCCGAGAGTGAAGATCTGATGGTTGACCTGCGCGCGGCCGGCGGACCGGCGGACAGCGCCGACGACGCCACCCCGGTGGTGGCTGCCGGCACCGCCCGGGGCGGCCGGTTCGCCACCGTACTGATCTCCGTCGGCGCGACGATCCTCGCGGTGGTGGCGCTGGCCGCGATCGCCGCGCCGCTGCTGTCGTCCTGGGGCCCGCAGGAGATCGACCCGGCCGGCACCCTGCTGCCGCCCGGCGGCAGCCACCCGCTCGGCACCGACATCAACGGAATGGACGTGTGGAGCCGGCTGCTGCACGCCGGCCGGCTCGACCTGGGCATCGCGGTCGCCGCGGTCGCCCTCGCCGTGCTCGCCGGCACCACCCTCGGCCTGGTCGCCGGCTACTTCGGCGGCTGGATCGACGACGTGCTGATGCGACTGCTCGACATCTTCCAGGCGTTCCCCACCTTCATCCTGGCCCTCGCGGTGGCCGCCCTGCTCGGCGGCGGCACGGTCAACCTGATCCTGACCATCGCCCTGGTCAACGCGCCCGGTTACGCCCGGCTGGTGCGGGCCGAAGTCCGCTCGGTACGGGAGCTGCCGTTCATCGACGCCGCGGTCACCTCCGGGGCGTCGCACCTCGGGGTGCTGTGGCGGCACGTGCTGCCGAACAGTCTCACCCCGGTGCGGGTGATCGCCCCGCTCGGCTGCGGCTGGGCGATGCTCACCCTGGCCGGGCTGTCCTTCCTCGGGCTGGGCATCTCGGTGCCGACCGCCGAATGGGGGTCGATGATCAGTCTCGGTTCGCCGGACGTGGTCGCCGGCCGCTGGTGGACCTCGGTGCCGCCCGGCCTGTTCCTGCTGATCAGCGTGTTCGGCTTCAGCCTGCTCGGCGAAGGGCTGCAGGAACGCGCGGAAGCGAAACGGCGGTGACCGCGATGGACCCGACGACGATCACCCGCGACCTGCTCGCCATCGAGAACCTGTCGGTGCTGATCCGCCGACCCGGTCGGCAGGTCGCCGCGCTCAGCGGGGTCAGCCTGCACGTCGACCGGGGTGAGGTGGTCGGCCTGGTCGGCGAGAGCGGCGGCGGCAAGTCCATGGTGGCCCGCTCGATCGTCGGCCTGCTGCCCGGCGGCGCGCAGGCCACCGGCCGGGTCCGCTTCCACGGCGGCGACGTCACCGGTGACCTCACCAGTGACGCCACCGGTGACCCCGCTGGCGGGCCGAGTGACGGTGCCGGCAACACCGGCGGACCGGTCGACGTACTGCGGCTCGACCCAGAGCAGCTGCGCCGCCACCGTGGCCACGGCGCGGCGATCTGCTTCCAGAACCCGCGCGGCGCGCTCAGCCCCACCCGTACCGTCGGTCGGCAGTTGACCGACCGGCTCACCACCCATCAGGGGATGACCGGGCAGCAGGCCCGTCAGGTGGCCAGGGAACTGTTCGCGGCGGTCGGTATCCGCAGCCCGCAGCGGCGGCTCGACGCGTACCCGCACGAACTGTCCGGCGGGATGGCGCAGCGGGTGATGATCTCGCTGGCCACCGGCTGCGCGCCCGGCCTGCTGATCGCCGACGAACCCACCACCGGCCTGGACGTCACCCTGGCCCGGGAGATCCTCCGCCAGTTCCGCCAGGCCGCCGACGCCGACCGGCGTGGGGTGCTGCTCATCTCGCACGACCTGGCCTCGATCGCCGAGGTCTGCGACCGGGTGGTGGTGCTCTACGCCGGCACCGTCGTGGAGAGCGGGCCGGCGGCGCAGGTGCTGCGGGCCCCGGCCCACCCGTACACCCGGGCGTTGCTCGCCTCGGTGCCCGACGTGGACGGCCGCCCGGTGCGGGCCACCGCCGGCGGGATGCCGCTGCTGACCGCCCCGCCCGACGACTGCCCGTTCGTCTCCCGGTGCGCGCACGCCACCGACCGCTGCGCCGCGCAGCGTCCGCCGACCGGCGCCGTGCCGGCCGCCACGTCGGTCACGGCCGCGTCGGACCGCGCTGCCGGCGGGACGGCCGGCTGGACGCTGGCTTGCTTCCACCCGCAGACCGGGCCGTTGGTCACCGACCCGGCCGTCGTCGACACGTCGGTGGGCACCGCGTCGCCTGGCACCGCACCGCGGGTCGACGCCGAGCGGGCCGGCGCAGCCGAGCGGACCGTGCTGCGTATCGACGACGCGCACGTGGTCTACCGCAGCCGGTTCGGCCGCGGCGGGCACCACGCGCTGCGCGGCGTCGACCTGACCGTGGCCGCCGGCGAAACCCTCGGCGTCGTCGGAGAGAGCGGCTGCGGTAAATCGACCCTGGCCAAGCTGATCCTCGGGCTGGTCGAGCCGGCAACCGGCACCGTCGAGATCGGCGGCGCCCGGATGGCCGAGCTGCGCGGCCGGGCGCTGCGCACCCTGCGGACCCGCGCCCAGATGGTGTTCCAGGATCCGTTCGGCGCGCTCAGCCCACGCCGCACCGTCGCGGACGCCATCGCCGAACCGCTGCGCGCCCTCGGCGTACCGGCGCCGCAGCGGGCCGAACGGGTCGGTGCCGCACTGGACCGGATGGAGCTGGACCGGTCGATCCTCGCCCGCCGCCCGCATGAACTCTCCGGCGGGCAGGCACAGCGGGTCGGCATCGCCCGCGCCCTGGTCGGCGACCCCGACCTGATCGTCTTCGACGAGCCGACGTCGGCGCTGGACGTCACCGTGCAGGCGCAGATCCTCGAAGTGATCCGCGACGTCGCCGCCGACCGGGACCGGGGCAGCGTGTTCATCTCCCACGACCTGGCCACGGTACGCGGCTTCGCCGACCGGGACCGGGGCAGCGTGTTCATCTCCCACGACCTGGCCACGGTACGCGGCTTCGCCGACCGGGTGATCGTGCTCTACCTGGGCCGGATCGTCGAGGAGGGGCCGGTCGACGAGGTCTTCACCAGCCCGGCGCACCCGTACACCCGGGCGTTGCTGTCCAGCGCGCCGAGCCTCGGCGCCGGGTTCGGCGGCGGCCGCGTCGACCTGCTCAAGGACCTCGACGAGACCGACGCCGCCGCCGGCTGCCCGCTCGCCGCCCGCTGCCCGTTCGTCACCGGCCGGTGCCGTACCGAGGAACAGCAACTGCAGCCGTACGGGCGCAGCCGGGCAGCCTGCTGGCGGGCCCCGGAGATCCCCGACCTGCTGACCGAATCCGAAAGGTGACCTGAGACGATGCCCGCACCGCACATCCGGCTCGCCGTCGACATCGGCGGCACCTTCGTCGACGCGATGGAGCTGGACACCCGCACCAACCAGGTCCGGTTCCGCAAGGCGTCGACCACGCCGGCCCGCCCCTGGGAAGGGGTGCTGGACGCGGTGACCGCGCTCGGCACCGACCTGTCCGAGGTGGAGCTGTTCATCCACGGCACCACGCTCGGGCTCAACGCGGTGCTGGAGCGCCGGGGCGGGGCCACCGGCATCATCACCAACGAGGGCTTCCGGGACGTCTTCCTGCTCGGCCGGGGCAACGTGCCCGCCGACCACATGTACGACTTCCAGTACGAACGGCCGGAGAGCCTGGTCAAGCGCCGGTACACCGTCGGGGTGACCGGCCGGCTCGACTACCGGGGTCGGGTGGTGACCGAACTCGACCCGGACAGTGTCCGGGCCGCCGCCCGCACCCTGGTCGAGGAGCACGGGGTCGGGTCGATCGCGGTCTGCTTCCTGCACTCGTTCATCGACCCCAGCCACGAACGTGCCGCCGCCGCACTCATCCGCGAGGCGTACCCGCAGGTCAGCGTCTCGGTGTCGACGGACATCGTGCGCGAGCACCGCGAGTACGAGCGGACCAGCACCACCGTGCTGGAGGCGTACATCCGGCCGATCTTCGAACGCTACGTCGACGAGCTGGAGTCCGGGCTGGCCGCCCGGGGCTTCGCCGGCCGGTTCCTGATCATGCGGTCCGGCGGCGGGTCGATGACCTCGACGACGGCCAAGACGTCGCCGACGCACACCGTGCTGTCCGGCCCGGCCGGCGGCATCGTCGGCGCCGCCTACCTGGCCGGGGCGCTGGGCCGGGACAACCTGCTCACCTTCGACATCGGCGGGACGTCGCTGGACGCCTGCGTGATCGAGGCGGGCAGCCCGGTCGCCGCGTACGAGGCGCAGCTGGAGCACTTCCCGCTGCTGATCCCGACGTACGACATCCGCACCATCGGTGCCGGCGGCGGCTCCATCGCCTGGCTGGACCGGGGGCTGCTGAAGGTGGGCCCGCAGAGCGCCGGCGCCGACCCGGGGCCGGTCTGCTACGGCCGGGGCGGGCAGCGGCCGACCGTCACCGACGCCTCGGTGGTGCTCGGCTACGTCGACCCGGACCGGTTCCTCGCCGGCACGATGGGTCTGCAGGCCAAGGCGGCGCAGGCGGCGCTCGACGAGCAGATCGCCACCCCGCTCGGGCTGAGCCCGACCGCCGCTGCGGCCGGCGTCTACGACGTGCTGCTGGCCCGCACCGTCGGCGCGGTCCGTCAGATCACCGTGGAACGCGGCCACGACCCCCGGGTCTTCTCGCTGCTCGCCTTCGGCGGCGCCGGGCCGCTGTTGGCCCCGCTGCTGGCCCGCGAGATGGGCATCCGGGAGGTGGTGGTGCCGTTCGCCCCGTCCGGCTTCTCCGCCTGGGGGATGCTGTCGGCCGACATCGTCGACGACTTCTCCCGTACGGTGCTGGCCACCCTGGACGCCGACGCGCCGGAGGGCAGCGTCGACCTGGCCGCGCTGGAGGCGATGTTCGTCGAGGTCGAGGCCGAGGCGGTCGGCTCCCTGGTGGAGCAGGGCGTCGACGCCGGCTCGGCGGTGCTGGAACGCCAGTTGGAGCTGCGCTACCTCGGTCAGGAACACACCCTGATCGTCACCGTCGGCGCCGGACTGGACCGCGACGCGATCCGGGATGCGTTCGAGCAGCTGCATCGCACCCGGTACGGGCACGCGATGAGCAACCGGCTGCAGATCCTCAACCTGCGGGTCCGCGGCATCGGCCGGACCACCCGCCCGGAGCTGGTCCGCCCGCCGGCCGGCGACGGCGACCCGACCCGGGCGCTGCTCGGCCGCCGCGACGCCTTCGACTTCGGCACCCGCGAGGTGGCGTCGTTCGCCGTCTACGACCGGGCGAAGCTCGCGCCGGGGGACCGGTTCGCCGGTCCGGCCCTGGTCGACGAGGGCACCTCCACCACGGTGGTGCCCAGCGGGCAGTACGTCGAGGTCGACCCGCACGGCTACCTGCTGGTGACCCTGGAGGAGGCGAAGTGAGCACGCTGGACGGAGCCACCGCCGAGGTGGTACGTAGCTACCTGATCTCCGCCGCCGAGGAGATGCGGGCCACGTTGATCCGCACCTCGTTCAACCCGGTGATCTACGAGGTGCACGACTTCGGCATGTCGATGTACGACGCCGACCTGCGGTTGATCGCCGAGGCGACCGGGTTGACGTTCTTCCTCGGCGCCAACGACTTCTCCCTCGCCAGGGGCGTCGAGTACGTCGGCCGGGAGAACCTGCACCGCGGCGACATCGTGCTGCTGAACTACCCGTACTGGAACGCGGCGCACGCCTCGGACGCCACCCTGTTCGCCCCGGTGTTCATGCCGGACCCGGCCGACGCCGATCCGGACGCCGACGGCGACCTGGTCGGGTTCCTCTGCGTGCGGGCGCACTGGATGGACCTGGGTGCCAAGGACCCGGGCTACGTGCTCGACTCCACCGACATGCACCAGGAAGGGCTGATCTTCCCCGGCACGAAGGTGGTGTCCCGGGGCGAGCCGGTGCACGAGATCCACGAGCTGATCCGCTTCAACTCGCGGATGCCGGCCGAGGTGCTCGGCGACCTGCACGCCCAGATCGCCGCGCTGCGCACCGGCGAGCGGCGGTTGCTGGAGATCCTGGCGAAGTTCGGCCGGCCCACGGTGGCCGCCGCCGTCGATGCGATCATCGCCGACGGCGAGGCCCGCAGCCGGGCCGCCCTGGCCGCGCTGCCGCAGGGCTCGTGGACCGCCACCGACTGGGTCGACGACGACGGCATCACCGAGGACCCGGTGAAGATGCAGGTCACCGTCACCATCGCCGACGGCACCTTCACCGTCGACTTCGCCGGCTCGTCACCGGCGGTGCCCGGCCCGATCAACATGCCGTACGGGGCCACCGAGGCGATCTGCAAGGTCATCCTGAAGTCGTTGACCTCACCGGACCAGCCGTCGAACGCCGGCACCATCGCGCCGCTGCGGGTCAGGGCCGAGCCGGGCAGCCTGTTCCACGCCGTCTACCCGCAGCCGACGTTCACCCTGTGGACCGGCATCGTCGCCGTCGAGCTGATCCTCAAGGCACTCGCCCAGGGCATGCCGGACCGGTTGCCGGCCTCGTCCGGCGGGGACGTGCCCGGGTTCATGATGGTCGGCATCCACCCGGACACCGGTCAGCTCTTCGCGGTCAGCAACAACGACCCGGTCGGCTGGGGCGGCACCCGGGAGCACGACGGGATGAACGCCGCCACCCACGTCTCCGGCAGCACCGGCCGGATGACCCCGATCGAGGTCCTCGAGGCCCGGACCGGGATGTTCTTCGAACGGTTCGAGATGCGCACCGACTCCGGCGGCGCCGGCCGGCACCGGGGCGGCGTGGGGCTGCGGCGCGACATCCGGTTCGTCACCCCGGGTGAGTTCCTGTCGGTGATCAAGAAGACGAAGTCGGCGCCGTGGGCGCTCGACGGTGGCGCGCGGCCCGACCCGAACCAGGTGATCGTGCACCCGGGCACCGAGCGGGAACGGCGGGTCAGCACGAAACGGACGCCGGTGGTGCCCGGTGACCGGGTCACCCTGCTCACCGCCGGTGGCGGCGGGCACGGCGACCCGCGTCGGCGCGACCCGGCGGCGGTACGCGAAGACGTCGCCGAAGGCTACGTGTCGCCGGCCGCCGCCCGCGAGGTGTACGGGGTCGAGGTCGATGACTGATACTTCCAGGGTGGACGGTGCGGCGACCGAGGTGGTGCGGAGCTACCTGGTGGCCGCCGCCGAGGAGATGCGCTCCGCGCTGGTACGCACCGCGTTCAACCCGGTCATCTACGAGGTGTACGACTTCGGCATCTCCATCTACGACGCCGGGCTGCGGCTGGTCGCCGAGTCGACCGGGCTGAGCCGGTTCCTCGGCGCCAACGACTACTCGATCCGCAAGGGCGTCGCCTACGTCGGCCGGGAGAACCTGCACCCCGGCGACATCGTGCTGCTCAACTACCCGTACTGGAACGCGGCGCACGCCTACGACGCCACCCTGTTCGCCCCGGTCTTCCTGCCGGAGCCGGCCGGTGCCGCCGGGGACGGGCCGGCCGGGGACGGCACGCTGATCGGGTTCCTGTGCGTGCGGGCGCACTGGATGGACCTCGGGGCCAAGGACCCCGGCTACGTGCTCGACTCCACCGACATGCACCAGGAAGGCGTCATCTTCCCCGGCACCAAGGTGTTCCGCCGGGGCGAGCCGGTGCCCGAAATCATCGAGCTGATCCGGTTCAACTCACGGATGCCCGAACTGGTCATCGGCGACCTGCACGCCCAGGTCGCGGCGCTGCGCACCGGTGAACGCCGGCTGATCGAGCTGGTCGAACGGTTCGGCCCGGCCACCGTGACCACGGTCGTCGACACCGCGATCGCCGCCGCCCAGGCGTCCACCGCCGACGCGCTCGCCGCGCTGCCGCAGGGCTCCTGGACCGCCGTCGACTGGCTCGACGACGACGGCATCACCGACGAGCCGATCAAGATGCAGGTCACCGTCACCATCGCCGACGGCACCTGCACGGTGGACTTCACCGGATCGTCACCCGCCGTCGCCGGACCGGTGAACCTGCCGTACGGGTCGACCATCGCCACCGCCCGGGTCGCGTTCAAGGCGCTCACCACGCCGACCGAGCAGACCAACGCCGGGCACTTCACCGCGCTGCGGGTGGTCGCCGAACCGGGCAGCCTGTTCCACGCCGTCTACCCGGCCGCCACCTTCACCCAGTGGACCGGCACCGTGGCGATGGAGCTGATCTACCGGGCGCTGGCCCAGGGCATGCCGGACCGGCTGGCCGCCTCGTCCGGTGGCGACGTACCCGGGTTCATGATGGTCGGCACCCACCCCGACACCGGGCAGCTCTACGCGGTCAGCAACAACGACCCGGTCGGCTGGGGCGCCTCGCCCGACCACGACGGCATCGGCCCGGCCAACCACCTGTGCCAGACCCAGGCCCGCAACACCCCGGTCGAGGTGCTCGAGGCCCGCACCGGGATGTTCTTCGAACGGCTGGAGATCCGCACCGACTCCGGCGGCGCCGGCCGGCACCGGGGCGGACCCGGGCTGCGCCGCGACATCCGGTTCGCCACCGCCGGCGAATTCCTGTCGGTGGTGAAGAAGACCCGGTCGGCGCCGTGGGCGTTGGACGGTGGCGGGCAGCCGGACCCGATCCAGGTGGTCGTCCACCCCGGCAGCGACCGGGAACGACGGGTCAGCACGAAACGCACGCCGGTCGCCCCCGGTGACCGGGTCACCCTGCTCACCGCCGGTGGCGGCGGGCACGGCGACCCGCGCGACCGCGACCCCGAGGCGGTTCGCGCCGACGTCGCCGAAGGCTACGTGTCACCGGCGGCCGCCCGCGACGTCTACGGCGTCCCCGCACCCGCACCCCGCAGAAAGGCCCGCGATGACCAACCCCGCTGACCGGACGCCGACATGAGCGCCGCCACCCACCCCGGACCGGTCGACACCGTCCTGACCAACTGCACCGTCGTGGACGCCCGCGTCCTCGACGGCGTCGGTCCGGTCACCGACGCCGCCGTCTGGGTGCGCGGCGACCGGATCGCCGCCGTCGGACGGGCCGCCGAGGTGACCGCCACCGCCCGCGCCGAGGCCGACGTCACCGAGATCGACCTCGGCGGCGCGTATCTGACACCCGGGCTGACCAACATGCACACCCACCTGTCGCTGTCCCTGCCCGGTGCCGGCGGGCAGAGCGTCAAGGACCTGACCCCGCACGAACTGGCCCTCTACATGGCCGACGGGGCCCGGCGCACCCTGCTCTGCGGGGTGACCACGGTGCGCTGCGTGGCAGAAAAGGACCACGCCGACTTCGCGCTGCGCCGGGCGATCACCTCCGGCCGGGTCACCGGGCCACGGATCTTCACCGCCGGCCGGGCGCTGGTCTGCACCGGCGGACACGGCCACGAGAGCACCGACACCCTGGAATGCGACGGGGCCGACGGGTTCCGGCGCGGCGTACGCAGCCAGATCAGGGCCGGTGCCGACCTGATCAAGGTGATGATCTCCGGCGGGATCGCCGGCGAACACGAGTCGATCCACACCCGGCAGCTGTTCCCCGACGAGATGGCCGCCGTCATAGACACCGCGCACGCCTGGGGGCGCAAGGTCACCGCGCACGCCGGCCCGGCACCGGTCATCGGCGAGGCCGTCGAGCTGGGGCTGGACTGCGTCGAACACGGCTACCAGCTCACCGAGGAGGTGGCGGCGCGGATGGCGCAGCGGGGAACCGCGCTGGTGCCGACCCTGCTGGTCACCCGGTGCAAGGAGTTCTTCGACGAACTCGGCGTACCGCAGTGGATGCAGTGCCGTTCGCTCGGTGCCGGACCCCGGCACCTGGAGAGCTACGCGATGGCCCTGGCCGCCGGGGTGGAGGTGCTGCTCGGCAGCGACATGCCGCCGTTCTGGCAATTCGAGGGCACCAACGCCTCGGTGCGGGAGCTGGAGTACCTGTCGGAGAGCGGCATCGGCCCGGCTCGCGCCCTGTACGCGGGCACCCTCGGCCCGGTCCGCTGGCTCGGCGCCGAGGCCGACCTCGGCACCGTCGAGACCGGCAAGTACGCCGACCTGGTGGCGATGGACGCCGACCCGGTTGCCGACACGTCGGCGTTCCGGGGGGTGCGCTGGGTGATGTCCGGCGGCCGGGTGGTCCGCGACGACCGCGCCGGCTGGACCGCCTGGTGAACGACGTGAGGAGCAGAATGTCCGAGCAGGAGACCGCCGAGATCGCGGCGGCGATCGGCGACATGTACGACGCGTTCCTCGCCGGCGACCGGGTCCGCTTCGACCGGCACCTGCACGCCGACGTGACCACCTGGGAGACCCACCTGCCCGGCCCGCTGCGCACCCGCGACCAGCTGGACGCCTACCGGTCCCAGCGCGACGCCGCCGGAGCCCGGCCGGTGCTGGACCGGCTGGCCCCCGAGGAGCTGCGGATCGACGTGTGGGGCGACGCCGCGGTGGCCCGCTACGTGCTGGTCGCGGTGCCGGCCGGCGGCGGCCCGGCCGAACACAGCCGGGTCACCGACGTGCTGCGCCACACCGGCGACGGCTGGCGGATCGTGCACCACCACTCCGAACTGGTCCGCCACCCGGCGGGACCGGCCCGCGAAGCGGCCCTCGAACCGGCCGGCGGCCCGGCATGAGACGGCTGATCGCCACCGGGTACGGCGAACCCGACCAGGTGCTCACCGTCGCAGACCTGCCCGACGACCCACCGCCCGGCCCCGGTCAGGTACGGATCGCCGTCGCCACGGTCGGGCTGAACTTCCTCGACGTGATGCTCTGCCGGGGCGAGTACCCGGTCCGCCCGGCGCCGCCGTTCACCCCCGGCGTCGAACTGGCCGGCCGGGTCGTGGCCGCCGGCACCGGCGCCGAAGCGCTCGCCGACACCGACGTGGTGGCCTGCCCGGCGCTGCCGCACGGCGCGCTCGGCGAGACCGTCACCATCGACGCGGCGCTCGCCGTACCGCGTCCGGCGGGCATCGACCCGGTCGTCGCCGCCGCCGTCCCGGTCACCTACCAGACCGCCTGGTTCGCGCTGGACCGCGCCGCGGTCCGGCCCGGTGAGACGGTGCTGGTGCACGCTGGGGCCGGCGGCGTCGGCATCGCCGCCACGCAGCTGGCCGCCGCCCGGGGTGCCCGGGTGATCTGCACCGCCGGCGGGCCGGCGAAGACCGCGCTGTGCCGCGACAACGGCGCCGACGTCGCCGTCGACTACCTGGCCGGCGACTTCGTCGAGGCGGTCCGCGACGCCACCGGCGGCGCCGGCGCGGACGTGATCGTCGACCCGGTCGGCGGGGACGTGTTCACCCGGTCACTGGACTGCCTGGCGTTCGAGGGCCGGCTCGTCGCGGTCGGCGCGGCCGGCGGCAACCCGCCACCGGTGGACCCGATGCGGCTGATCGCCGGCAACCACACCCTGGTCGGGCTCTCCTGGGGCTCGACGTACCCGTGGACCCGGCCGGACGCGGTCGCCCAGGCGTACCAGCGGATCTTCGAACTGATCGCGGCCGGCACGGTCCGGCCCCCGGTGAACCGGGTCGTCGACCTGGCCGGCACCCCGGCCGCGCTCGCCGACCTGGCCGACCGGCGCACCACCGGAAAGATCATCGTCCGGATCGACCCGAGGGAGCAACCATGAGTGATCAGACTGCCGGCACCGACGGCGGCGACATCACCGCCGGCGGTGACATGGAGGTCTACGACCTGCGGGTCAGCGTGGACCGGATCACCGGCCGGTCGGTCTGCGGGATGGCCGTCGGCGACCACTTCGACCTGACCGACAGCGCCCACCTGAAGATCCCGGAAGGGAAACACTTCTGCGTGTACGCGCTCGCGTCGGTGCTGCCGTTCCTGGCCGCCAAGCAGCGCGACATGCCGCCGGGGGACTGGCTGGAACGCGACACCCTGTTCGCCTGCCCGGACCCGGAGGAGGGCCTGGTCATGCGGGTCGAACGGACCTGCAAGCGGCGAATGAACTCGGCCGACCTGACCTGAATCATCGGAGGTTCGCGTGGCTGTGGAAATTGGACTCGGACTGCAGAGCGACAAACGCGCCGGCGACTACGCCCGGCTGGCCAGCGCCGCCGAGGCGTACGGCTTCGACGTGCTGAGCGTCTTCGGTGACCTGATGTACCAGCCGCCGATCTTCCCGCTGCTGGAGATGGCCGCCGCCACCGAGCGGGTCCGGCTCGGCACCGCCTGCCTCAACCCGTACTCGATGGCGCCGTACGAGATCGCCGGCCAGCTCGCCGCCCTCGACCTGGCCTCGCACGGGCGGGCCTACCTGGGGCTGGCCCGTGGCACCTGGCTCGGCGCGGTCGGCATCGAGCAGCCGCGTCCGTTGACCGTGCTCGCCGAGGCCGCCGAGGTGATCCGCCGGTTGCTGCGCGGCGACACCGCCGGTTTCGACGGCAGGGTGTTCCGGCTGGCCCCGGACACCGCCCTGCGGTACGCCGTACAGCGTCCGGACCCGCCGCTGCTGCTCGGCGCCTGGGGGCCACGCGGTGCCGCGCTCGCCGGCCGGATCGCCGACGAGATCAAAGTCGGCGGCAGCGCCAACCCGGACATGGTCCCGGTGATCCGCGACCGGCTGCGTCCCGGCGCCGACGCCGCCGGCCGGTCCGTCGACGACGTCGGCATCGTGTTCGGCGCGGTGACCGTGGTGGACACCGACGGCGCGGCGGCGCGGGCGAAGGCCCGCACCGAGGTGGCGATGTACCTGGCGGTGGTCGCCGACCTGGACCCGACCGTCACCGTGCCGGACGACCTGCTGGCGCAGGTCAAGTCGCTGGTGGCAGCCGGCCGCGACGTCGACGCCGGCCGGCTGGTGCCCGACGACCTGCTGGACCGGTTCGCCTTCTCCGGCACCCCCGGGCAGGTCGCCGCCCAGGCGCAGGCGCTGATCGACGCCGGGGTGCGTCGGGTCGAGTTCGGCACCCCGCACGGGCTCACCGACGACCGTGGCGTCGAGCTGCTCGGCAACGCGGTGCTGCCGCTGCTACGTAGGGAGGCTTCCCGATGACAGTCGACGGTGTACTCGTCGTCGCCGGCCCAGTGCTGACCGTCGACCCGGAACTGCTGCGGGGCCTGGTCGTCGCCGAGGCGGCCGGCCTCGGCGTGGTCGGTGACTTCGTGGTCGCCGCCGACGCCGACGAGGTCCGCGGCCTGCTCGACGGGGTCGGCAGCGTCGGCGGGCGCGCGGTGGTGCTGCTGCCCGGCCCGGATCCGGCGGTACGGGCGCTGCTGACCGCCGACGGCCGCTGGGCGGGACGCACCGTCCACTACGACCCGCAGGTGACCGACCCGCAGCCGACCGGTCCTGGCTCGGTCCACCTGTCCGGCCGGGGCGTGTGGGGGCTGGCCTGGGCGATCCGGCACGCCGTGCACCGGCTGCGCCGCCCGGCGCGGCGGGTCGCGTACGGGCAGGACCCGGAGCAGTGGGGCGAGCTGCGGCTACCGGCCGATCCGTCTGATCTGTCCGCCGGGCCGTTGCCGGTGGCGGTGCTGCTGCACGGCGGCTTCTGGCGGTCGATCTGGGCGGCGGACCTGATGGACGCGCTCGCCGTCGACCTGGCCGACCGGGGTTACGCGGCGTGGAACCTGGAGTACCGCCGGCCGGACCGGCACGGCTGGCCGGCGACCACCGCCGACGTGGCGACCGGGCTGGCGGTGCTGGCCAACCTGCCGGAGCTGACCGGTGGCGCGGTGCCGGACGGTCTGCTGGACCTGGACCGGGTCGCGGTGTTCGGCCACTCGGCCGGCGGGCAGTTGGCGGTGCGGCTGGCCGCCGACGGCGGCCCGGTGCCGGTGGCGTTGGCGGTCTCCCTGGCCGGGGTGCTGGACCTGGCCGAAGGGGACCGGCGGCAGGTCGGCACCGGCGCGGTCGCCGCCGCGCTCGGCGGTGACCGCGACACCGTGCCGCAGGTGTACGCAGCCTCGGATCCGATGGCTCGGCTGCCGATCGGGGTGCCGCAGCTGATCGTCCAGGGTGCCGGCGACGACCTCGACCTGATCGACTTCAACCGCCGGTACGTGGCGGCGGCGCGGGCCGCCGGGGAGGACCCGGGCTGGCTGGAGCAGCCGGGCGACCACTTCTCGGTGATCGACCCGGCCGCGCCGATCTGGCAGGCGACGATGACGCAGGTGGACCGGCTCCTGGACCGCTTCCTGGGCCGGTGACGGGCCGGATCCGGTCAGCAGGCCCGAAATTATTACGTGTCAGTGAACATGTTGCCCACTAGTGGGCAGTGCGGCGGTCAGAACAGCCGTGGGGTGACCACCGACACCACGGTGGTCACCTGGTCGGTGTCGTTGTACAGGCGGTGCGGGGTGCTGGACCGCAGGTGCAGGCTGTCGCCCGGGTAGAGCCGGTGCTCCACCCCGTCGACCTCGTACAGCAGCTCGCCGCTGACCACGTAGGCGAACTCCTCGCCGAAGTGCCCGTACGCCTCCTCGCGGCGCCCGCCCGGTGCGATGTGCACCAGCATCGGCTCCAGCACCAGGTTGGGGCCACGGTCGGAGAGCATCCGGTAGGTCTGCTGACCGGAGACGTACTCGGTGGCACCGTTGTCGGCCCGGGTGAGGGTGAAGTGCACCGGCAGGCTGCCCTGCGGGTCCTCGGCGGTTTCGGTCGGCTCCGCGCTGAAGAACTCGGCGACCGGCCGGTCCAGCGCGGCGGCGACGCTGTTGAGCGCGGTCAGCCCGATCGACGAGACACCCCGCTCGACCTGGGACAGGAACCCGATCGACAGGTTGGCGCGGCTGGCCAGACCGCGCAGGGTCAGCCCCTGCTCCTTGCGGAACTGGCGCATCCGGGCGCCGACCAGATCCTGGCGTGCGTCGCCGTCGGCGACGACGCGATCAGACCTGCGCACCGGACCTCCCGTGACCCCCGCGCGGACCGCCCGCCGGGCCGCGCCGATTCTTGTTCGATGGTATCGAACTAGCCGCCCCGACCGGAACCCCGACCGGACGTCGTAGACGGCTAATGCGCACCCTGACGAGCGCGCACCCGCCGACCTCGAGACTGACTACACAGCGTGTCGGTCATCTTCCTTGACGTGAAATTCTGCGGAGAACGGGATTGACGGAAGCTGGTGTCCGGTGGCTAGGCTGCTTCAGCATTCACATTTACACATCGCGGGGGTGGACGTGCCGTACGGCAGGCGCCAGTTGACGTTCGACGCAGACCGGGTACTCAAGGGACTGTCGGGTTGGCCGCCTCGCCTCGCTGCTGGCGTGGCGACCCTGCTGGTGGTCACGCTGGTGCCGGCCGCACCAGCGGCGGCCGCCGCCAACCAGGCACCAGACCGCCCGACACAGCTCACCGTGCACGGCCGCGCCTGCGAGCCGGGCGCCGGCAGAGTCTGGACGCTCACGACGACACCGACATTCGCCGCCCGCGCCAGCGACGCGGACGCCGGTCAGCAGTCGCTCACCACCACGTTCTCCTGGCGGCGAGTCGGACAGCCCCCGCACACCATGCAGCAGGCGCAGCAGAGCACCGGCAACCCGTCCTTCGCCTCCGCTACGGTGCCGACGGCAGTGGCGTTGGAGCACGGTGCGTCCTACCTGCTCCGCGCCCGCACCACCGACGGCACGTCGACCGGGGGCTGGTCGAAGCCGTGCCGGTTCACCGTGGACGTCGTCGCACCACAGCCACCGTCGGCGGTCACCTCGGCCGACTATCCGCCGATGACACCCAACCAGCCGCCGGTCGGCGGGGTCGGTATCCCGGGAATCTTCACGATCAGCCCGCCGGCCGACGCCACCGGCATCGTCGGCTACGCCTACACCCTCGACAGCGGCATCGGCCCCGGCTCCGCGCCGGTGGTGCCGGCCGACGCCGACGGCTCTGCCACGCTCGAGCTCCAGCCGAGCAGAGACGGCTTCAACACCTTGCGGGTCTGGTCGAAGGACCAGGCAGGGCTGGTTTCCACCGTGGTGGAGTATGAGTTCCGGGTCGCCAGCGGCAACGCGCCGGCCGCGCACTGGGACTTCGACGACGGCGGTGCCGTCGGCGACGACGGCACCGGCAACGGCAACGACCTCACCGTCGTCGGAGCCACCACCGCGCCGGGCCGGAACAGTCCCGCCCTTTCACTGACCGCAGCCGGCGACCACGCGGCCACCACCGGACCGGTCAGCTGGCCGCACCCGACGACCGCAGCCGCGCTCACCCTGCGTACCGACCTGACCTTCACCTTGTCGGCGTGGGCCAAACTCGATGCGGCCGGCACCGCACAGACCGTCGTTACGGTCGACGGCAGCACCACCTCGGTCGCCGCCATCGGCTATGACGCGACCGCCGATCGGTGGCGCTTCACGATGGCCGACGGCGACTCCGCCGCCGCCACGCTGATCAGCGTGGACTCCGACACCGCCGCTGTCCCCGGCCGGTGGACGCACCTCGCGGCGACCTACCACAAGCCCTCCGGCGCGATGCAGCTGCACGTCAACGGCGTTCGGCAGAACGCGACCGCCACTCTCGCCGGCAGCGTCGCCGCCACCGGGCCGGTCACCATCGGGCAGGCGCTCCGGGCCGGCGCGGCCACCGACCAGTTCTTCGGCCAGCTCGACGACGTCCGCGTCTACCAGCGAGCGCTCTCCACATCGGAGATCGGCGAGCAGGCCCGCCCGTTCGCGCCCCAGGTCAGTCTGCCCGACGGAGCCAGTGTCGATCTGGGCACCTCCGTCCCGGTGACCTTCGACGCTGGCGGCGACACCAACGTGACCCAGTTCCGCTACAGCGTCGGCTCGGCCATTCTGAACCAGAACGCCGTGCCGGACGTGCCCGGAGGCTCGGTCACCGTGTCCGTCACCCCGACGGCACTCGGTGACGTGCCGGTATTCGTCGGCAGCCGGACCGCCGAAGGCCTCACCAGCCCGCTCACGAGCGTGACCCTGCAGGTGCTGCCCGCACCCGTGACGGTCACCGGCACCGTGTACGGAACGGACTTCATGCCGGTCGGTGCCGGCGTAACGGTCACCCTGGAGCCGGGCGGTCGGCAGACCTCCACCGGCGCCGACGGCGGTTTCAGCTTCGCGGACGTCGACCCGGGGCAGTATTCCGTGACCGCGAGCTCCGGCGGTGGAGACTGTGGAACCGCCGCCAGCACGGAGATCACCGTCCCCGATATCGCCGACGTCGTGCTGTTCCTGTCCCCGGTGGCCAGCCCGGACGGGAGCCTCTGCCAGGAACTGACCCAGCCGTTCACGCCGGTGTCCGGTACGGCGCTCGCGCTCGCTGGGAACGACGAGGTCACCGAGACCGCCCTGCCGTTCCCGGTCACCTTCTACGGCCAGACCTACAACTCGGCCTGGGTGGACACCAACGGCATCCTGACCTTCACCGACCCAGGCGGCTCGCACCCGACGCCGGCCGGCATCCCCACCGTCGGCGGACCTGATGCGATGGTCGCCGCGTTCTGGGACGATCTGATCGTTGACGGGCAGGCCAGCGTGGTGACGGCGACGCGGGGCTTCGCGCCGTTCCGCGAGTTCGTCGTCGAATGGCGGGACGTACGCCGCGCCGCCGACCCCGACGAGCGGATGACGTTCCAGGTCGTGCTCGGTGAGCTGGGCGTCATCCAGGTCAACTACACCGGGATCGACCCGGCCAGCCCGGGTGAGCGCGGTGCCGGTGCCACCATCGGCGTCGAGAACGCCACCGGCACTGGCGGCCTGGAGTACTCGTCCGGCGCGCCGGTGCTCGTCGACGACCGTACGGTGGCCTTCATACCGGGTGTCTGACTGTCGTGGTCGGGCCAGGACCAGCGGTGGTCGTAGCCACTGGTGGCAGACGGGTGACTGTTGGATCCAATGGTCACTCAAGTCTACCGTTTGTTGGTCGACTGTCCTCGTGTGGCAGCCGACGTCGAGGGGTGGCTTGAGTGGCCGACGGCGCGCCTGAGCGTGATTGTGTGGAGTGGATCGCTGTTCCATCTTTGGGTACTGACCCGCAAATCCCGATGCCGTGGAGCTTTGGGGCCCTCGGTGACCTTCTCTGGCTTGCGATGCCATTCTGTCGTCCCAGTCTAGTGGAGTTGGCTTGCCGGCACCTCCACTCGTCACTTCCTGTGCTGGAGCCACTCGATAGAGTCAGTGACTTCGATCTGATGATCCAAGTGGCACTGCCCTGGACGCAGCGAGTGTTGCTCGATCTCGATCTGACTACTGAGCGTGATCGACTGGCCGGATTCTTGGAGGCGCTTATCGAACATGGGCCCATGTTCGAGTATGCGATCGATATGTACTATCTTGATGGACTTCGGGATCCTCGATACCGAGACGCTCTGCGAGATCTGAGCCCGAATTTTTACGGTGTACATTTCTGCTAGGCGTCTCGTTGTCTCTCACCTACTTTCCGTTGCATGGTGTATCCAAAAAGTGCTGCGAAGATGGCTCCCGTCAAAGGTAGTGTCGCTGCCCCCCCAGCCGGCTTCTAGTGCGAAAGCCATGATGGTAATCCCGTTGAAGATCAACGCTAAGAGGAGGTAAAGTGCGACTCGCATCTCTTGGGAGGTCATGCGCCAATTATTGCCGATGGGTACATTCTCTTCCAGTACCCTGATCATAAACTTTCACCATCCTGGGAAGTGCCCAGCTCGCGATCACGGTTTCCGTGGCGCCGAGGCATAGGGGGAGTCTACGCTCGGTAGAATGTGGACTTTTCGCCCTGCGGTAGGGTGTGGGGATGTCGATGCCGGTGACTGTTGTTGGTCTTGTGGTGGGAGGCCCGGTCACCGGAACGTCAACCAGCGCTTTGGCCTCGCGTGCCGCTGGGTCGGAGGCACAGGCGACGGCGATTGCGTCGAGTCCGTCGTCGGCACCGGCGCGCACCGCGCCGAGCAGCGGGCTGTAGAGCAGGTCGTCGGCGGCGATGTACGCGCTCGGCAGCACCACCTGCAGGTTGCGGATCACGATCTCGGTGCCCGGACCGACCGCCTGCTGCGCTGCCTGCCGGTCGCTACCAGATCCGCACCCGTGCTGAGCTGCGAAAACGGGTAACACACAGCCTTGGTCGCCGCCCGCGTGGTCGGGCGTTCCGCACCGGCGGTGACGCCGGCCCGGAACGCCCGGATCGATGTGATCGACTGCGGTCGACGCTCAGCCGGTCAGCTCGGCGTCGACATCAGGATCGGCAGCACGGCCCGCGCCTCGGCATGACTGGTGTTGCGCATCGCGGTGGCGGTGGTCCCGGGGATGTCCCACGGGTTGCTGGTCGGCGGGTAGTACATCTTCTTGGTCGTGACCGCGACGACGTTGTTGTAGGCCACGCACCGGGTCTCCCACCGGTAGATCTTGCCGGACTGCGGGATGCCGGTGAGCCCGAGCAGGTTGGTGGTGCAGTTCGGGGCGAGAGCGGACAGCACCGTGTTGTTGCCGCCGATCGTCAGGTCGAGCAGGCCTCTGGTGCTCAACCTGGCGTGCGCCCGGGCGGTCAGGGCCAGCGGGCCGACCGTGTTGAGGGTGAAGCCGAGCTGGTCGGCGGAGGCTTCGTCGGTGACGACTTCGAGCAGACTGTCGATCAGGGTGATGCAGGCGGTGGTGTCCCGGGCGTACACCTGAAGGTTGTCCTGGGTGAAGGTCTTGATGTCGTCGAAGTCGATGATGGCGCTGCGCGCGCAGGCCTTGGCCTGTGCGGTGGCGATCCGGTCGATCTGGGCGAGGATCTCCACCTTGGCGCCGTTGATGGTGTTGATGATCTTGGTGGTGGACTGGTCAAGCGACGCCCCCTGCTTGTACTCCTTGTACAGCTCGTAGGCGCTCTTGGCGGCGGCGATGACCGACGAGATGTCGAACGCCTGCGCCGGTCGGGCACCCAGCGGCACGGTGACCACGACCGCGGCGGCCGCGGCCAACCAACGGCGGTAGCGCATCTGTTTCAACAGGATCTCCTTCGACTGGCGGCCAGGGTGGCCAGCGGTGACCCCGCAGGTCAGCGGAGCGCGGCCAGTCTGGCGAGATCGGCTGGACCACGGTTGGACCACGACTGGATCACGGCACACGACCGAAGCGCGGCGCATGATCACGGATCGCGGCGGACGATCGCGGCGGCTCCGCCGACAACCGGGCGCTGATCGTCGCCGCCTCCGGCGCACCCAGCTCGGTGAAGATCGCCAGCGCGCGACGCCAGTAGCCGTGCGCCTGCGCCCGCTGCCCGGCCGCGTGCGCCGCAGCGCCGAGCCCGTCGAACGCCAGCGCCTCGACGCCACGCGACCCGGTACCGGCGGCGATCGACCGGGCCAGGGCATGGCAGCGGGCCGCAGCACGGTCGGCACCACGGCGGTTGTGCAGCTGACCGGCGTAGTTCAGCAGCATCGCCTCGCCGACCCGGTCGCCGGTGCGGCGGCACAACACCAGCCCTTCCCGCAGCTGCCCGGCGGCGTCGCCGAGCCGGCCCTCGACCGTGAACAGCTGACCCAGGCTGCCGAGCGCCCAGACCACCCCGTGATGCTCGCCGAGCGTACGTAGCAGTGCCAGCGCCCGGCCGATGTAACAGATCGCCGCACGCCGGTCGCCCAGCTCACCCAGCACCACACCGAGGTTGCCCAGGGTCCGTGCCTCACCGGCCGGCTCGTCGACGTCGCGGTAGAGCGCCAACGCCTGCCGGAGGTGCGCCACCGCCTGCTGGCGGCGCCTCTGATGGTCGTGCACGACGGCCAGGTTGGTCAGCAGGTTCGCCTCACCGGCCAGGTCAGCTGCCGCGCGGGCGGCAGCGATCCCGTGACCCTGCATGGTGATCGCGTCCGGATAGTGGCCGCCGCATTCCAGATGCCGGTAGAGCAGCGCGGTCAGCCGTACGGCGTGCCGGGCCGGGCCGTGCCGCGCACCGTACGCGGTGACCGCCATCAGGTTGGCCCGCTCCACCTCCAACCAGACCCGCGCGACCCCCGGGTCACCGCTTGCGAACCCGGTCGGCGGCTCGGCCTGCGCGACGGCCAGGTCACCGTCCGGACCGGTCGGCGGCACCGTCGGCCGCAGGTGACGTTCGGCCGGGCGCACCGCGTCCATCGCCGTGGCGGCGGTATGCAGGTAGTAGTCGAACAACCGGGTCACGGCAGCGTCGCGGACCTCCGGCGGGTCAACGTCGGCGGCAAGCTCCGCCGCGTACGCCCGGAGCAGGTCGTGCATGCCGTACCGGTCCGGCCCGGCCGGCTCCACCAGGTGCGCCCGGCACAGCCGGTTGACCAGCCGATCCGCCGTCACCGGATCCGTCCCGGCCAGCGCGGCCACCGCCGCCGCGTCGACGTCCGCCCCGGGATGCAGCCCGAGCAGCCGGAACGCGCGCGCCGCCTCGGCCGGCAGATACTGGTACGACCAGGACAGGATCGCCCGTACGCCGGTGCGCCGGTCGCCGCCGGCGTCCAACATGTCGAGCCGTCGCCGCCGGTCGGTGAGCCCGTCGACCAGCCGGGTCAGGCTCAGCTCGGCGCGGGCGGTCGCCAGCTCGGCGGCGACCCGCAACGCCAACGGCAGCTGGGCGCACTGCGTTGCCAGCGTCACCGCGGCCTGCAGTTCGGCGTCGACCCGGTCGCCGACCAGCCGCCGCAGCAGCGCCACCGCGTCGTCGATCGGCAGGAGGCCGAGCCCTCCCTCCCGGGCGACCAGCCCGGCCAACGGATCCCGGCTGGTCACCAGCACCGGGCAGGAGGCGGCACCGGGCAGCAGCGGTCGTACCTGCTCGACCGACGCCGCGTTGTCGAGCACCACCAGCATCCGGCGGCCGTCCATCAGGCTGCGGTAGTGGGCGGCGCGTTCGTCGACGTCCAACGCCATATCGGCGTCCGCCACGCCGAGCGCCCGCAGGAACCGGGCCAGCGCTGCACCCGGCTCGACCGGCTGCTCCGGGTCGTACCCGCGCAGGTCGATGTAGAGCTGCCCGTCCGGGAACCGGTCGCGGGCCCGGCGCGCCCACCACACCGCCAGCGCGGTCTTGCCCACCCCTGCGCTGCCGGACAGCACACAGATCACCGCGCCCGGATCGGCGTCGCCGCGTCCGGCGGCCCCCATCGCCCGGTCGAGCCAGCCGAGCTCGGCGGCGCGGCCGGTGAACCCGGCGACGTCGGCCGGCAACTGCGCCGGCACCGGCGCGATCGCGTCCAGGCGCCGGCCCCGGCGCGGCCAGACCTGCTCGCTGGCGGTACGCGCCCCGGCCGGCGGGTCGGCCCGCAGTAGATCGGTGTACGCGGCGACCAGCTCGGGACCGGGATCGACACCGAGTTCGTCGGCGAGCCGGTCCCGGGTGTCGTGGAAGACGGTGAACGCCTCGGCCCGCTGCCCACTGGCCCGGTACGCGCGGATCAGCTGCGCCTGGCGGGCCTCGTCGAGCGGCTTCGCGGCAGCGGCCTGCGCCAGCCAGGGCAGTGCGGCGCTTGCCCGGCCACAGGCGATCATCAGGTCGCCGTACCGGGTCAACGCGGCCTGCAGTTCACCGTCGAGGGCCACCACCTTCGGGTGGCCGGCCAGCGTGGGCACGTCCACCAGCGGAGGTCCCTGCCACAGCTGGAGCGCCTCGCCGAGTAGTTCGGCGTCGCGCTCCAGCCCGGCTGCACCGGGCCGCGCGGTGGCGACCAGGTGCCGGAACCGCAGCAGGTCGACCGTGACGGCCGAGGCCCGCAGCAGGTATCCGTCACCGATCTGCGGCAGGAGCAGACTCGGGGCCCGGGACGGGCGGTCCGGTTCGAACAACCGACGCAGATGTTTGACGTGCGTCTGAATGACGTTGGTCGACGTCGCCGGTGGCGGTTGGTCCGGCCAGAGCGCGTCGACCAGCTCCGAGCGGGGCAGCGGCTGTCCGCCGTCGAGCGCGAGCAGACCGAGCACCGCCCGCCGGGCGGTCGGCCCGGGGTCGAGTGCCTGCTGCTCGCGCCACACCCGTACCGGGCCCAGCACCTGCACCTGCAAGAAGACTTCACCTCGTGACCGCTGCGCCACCGCCCGGCGTCGGACCGTGATCGACGTTCCCCGCAGATCGACCGAGCGGAGTATAGGTGCTGGTCAGTCGTCGTCAGTGGGTTGCGGTGACCGGATGGAAGACGGCGTCGAGCGCCTTGAGGTAGCCGTCGGTGTAGCCGGCGAGGTTCGGGTGGAACGCGTCGTCGATGGCGGTGATGCCGTTGAGCCATGGGTCGTCGTCGCAGACCCGGTGCTTGTCGAACAGGGCGTCGACCGGGGCGAACGCGCCGTACGTCTTCGCCGTGTTCCCGATGGCCTCGTTGAGCTTCACCGCCGCGTGGTTGATCCACCCCCGTCGGTTCGCGTCCAGCGGTGCTTCGAAGCAGAACGTCGGGGCCAACAGCTGCGGGTAGCCGAGGACGATCAGCTTGGCGTTCGGGGCGGCGGCGAGGACGTCTCCGTACACCTGCTTCAGCTTGCCCGGCAACGTCGTCGCGATGTACGCGAGGGCCTTGTCGATGGCGTCCTTGCAGGTGATGTCGAGCAGCGCTTCGATGCATGTCTCCAACGTGGAGGTGAAGCCGAGGTTGTCGCCGCCGACGGTGATGGTCACCAGCGTCGTGTCCGGCCCGAGGAAGCCGAGCTGGTGCGCGATCACGTCGTCGGTGGTGGCGCCGCTGCAGGCCGAGAAGCCGAACGACAGGCGCGGGTTGTTCCGGGCGAACTGGGCGGCGTACGAGTGGGCGCTCTGCTTGCAGTCGCCGTCGGTGTACGGCGGGGCGCCCACCCCGGACGAGTACGAGTCGCCCAGCGCGACGTACTGCCGGTCGTCTGCGGCGGATGTGTCGCCGGTCGTGCCGGCGGCGTTGGCGGCGGCGGGCACGGCGGCGATGGTGATCAGCAGCGTCGCCGCGACGGGCAACGCGAGGGCGGGACGGAGCTTTCGGGCACGGCTCAGCATGGTGGCGCCTCCTTCGATGGTGGAGACGCTCCGGCCGGGGTGGCCGTCGTCTCCAAAGTGGAAGTGAGCATGCGCCGCCGATAGCCGGCAATCAATCGAAGCGTCGGAAACCCTACTGTCGACTGAGTTGCTGATCACCCGTGGTTGGTCGTAGACCGAACCGGTCGGCGAAGCCGGACAGGTCGTCCCGCTGCTCGGCCAGGGTGTCGGCGCCGCTGCCGACCACGATCCGGGTCACCCCCTGCGCCGCGTACGCCTCGACCCGTTGCGCCGAAAGCTCAGTCGACCCCCACCGGGTGTACTCCAGCGCGTCAGGGTCACGGCCGGCCTCCGCCGCGACGGACCTCGCCAACTCCCACTGTGCCGCCCGCTCGTCCGGGGTCAACAGCCCGCCGGGGAAGTAGCCGTCGCCACGTAGCCCGACCCGCCGGGCCGCCGCCCGGCTCGAACCACCCACATGAATCGGCAACGCGGTGGCGCCGTGCGGCTTCGGAAAGCTGCACACCCGCTCGAAGTCGAAGAACTCGCCGTGGAACGACACACCGTCGGCGTCACCGCTCCACAGCAGCCGTAGCACGTCGATCGCCTCGTCGGCACGTCGGCCACGGGAACGGAAGTCGACGCCCACCGCCGTCGCCTCACCGGGCAGGCCGCCCAGTCCGACGGTCAGCAGCCGCATCCGGCCCTTCGACAGGACGTCGATCGTCGCCAGCCGCTTGGCGAGCACTACCGGATGGTGGTACGGCAGCAGCAGCACCCCGGTGCCGAGCAGCAGCCGGTCGGTTGCCGCCGCCACGAAGGCCAGCAGGTCCAACGGGTCCGCGTACGGCAGTGTGGGCGGCATCTCGACCGCCCCGACCGTCGCACCTGGATACAGCACCACGTGTTCCGGCACGTACAAGCCTTCGAACCCGCATGCCTCGGCGTGCTGGGCGTACCCGATGAGCCGGTCCGGGTCGGTGCCGTGCAGCGGGGTGCTGTAACTGACCGCGAACCTCACCGCCGCCGCCGATCCGCCCGCGCTCGGTCGAGCTGGCACCGCAGCTGTTCCCGGACACCTGCCAGCCGCGCCAGTCCGGCATCGACCTCGGCCAGCTTGCGCCGCAGCACCGAGATCGAGTCGGGGCAGATGTCGCCGGACGGGTTGCCGGCCCGCAGGCAGGTCACGAACGGGCGGATGTCCTCCAGACCGAAACCGACGGCGAGCAACGACCGGATCTCGCCGACCACCCGCAGCTCCGTATAGTCGTAGTCGCGGTAGCCGTTGGCGCATCGCCGGGGCCGGACCAGCCCCTGCGCCTCGTAGTAGCGCAGCGTCCGGGCGCTTGTCCCGGCCTGCCGCGCCAGCTCACCGATCAACATGTGCCCTCCCCGGCCAGCCTCGGACCCACCGTGACGCTAAACGTTGACGTCGGTGTCAGGGCAACGAGCCGGCGGACCTGGCGACGGTCAGCCGAGGGCGGCAGCCATCCGGCGTACCGCCTCGGTGATCGTCTCCGGCGCGGCGGCCAGGTTCAACCGGGCGTGTCCGACCCCGCCCGCGCCGAAGTCCAGCCCGCCGCTGAGCGCCACCCGCCCCCGGTCGAGGAACACCGCCGCCGGGTCGTCGCCGAGCCCCAACGTCCGGCAGTCCAACCAGGCCAGAAAGGTCGCCTCACCGGGCGCGTACCGCACCTGCGGCAGTTGCGCCGCCAGCAGGTCGGCCAGCAGCCGCCGGTTCGCGTCGACCGCCGACCGTACGGTGTCCAGCCAGTCGCCGCTGTCGCGGAACGCCGCCGTGTGCGCGATCACCCCGAGATGGTTGACCCCGTGCCCGACCTCTTCCGGCAGCCGGGCCAGGTCGGCTGCGGCCGCTGGCCCGGCGACCGCGAGGGCGGCCTTCAACCCGGCCAGGTTCCAGCCCTTCGAGCCGGAGATCAGCGTCAGGCCGTCGTCGGCGCCGGGCACCGACAGGTACGGCACGAACGTCACGCCGGACGCGGTCATCGGTGCGTGAATCTCGTCGACCACCACCCGTACGCCGTGCCGGCCGGCCAGCTCCGCGACGGCGGCCAGCTCGTCGGCGGTGTGCACCGTCCCGGTCGGGTTGTGCGGACTGCACAGCAGGTACGCCGCCCGGCGGCCACCCTCGCGGGCGGCGGTGAACGCCTCGGCCAGCGCGTCAAGGTCCAGCCGGCCGTCCGACCCGAGCGGGGCCTCCCGCACCGGCCGACCCAGGTTGCGCAGGAACCCGTAGAACGGCGGGTACACCGGCGGGTTGATCACGACCGTGTCGCCCGGCCCGGTCACCAGCTTCAGCATCTCGACCGCGCCGAGCATCACGTCCGGCACGATCGCCGTGCGCGCCGGGTTCAGACCGTCCCACCCCCACCGTTCGGCCGCGAACCCGGCGACCGCCTCGGCGTAACCGGCACCGGTGGCGTACCCGAGATCGCCGGCACGCACCGCCGCGTCGATCGCCTCGACGACCGGCCCGGCCGGGTCGACGTCCATCTCCGCCACCCACACCGGCAGCACGTCAGCCGGGTAGAGCCGCCATTTGATGCTGGTCCGCTGCCGGGCCCGGTCCAGCGGCACCCACACCCCGTCGCCATAGGGCCGAACAATCGTCACGAGAACTCCAAACTTCTCGTCGGTGGTCACCTCGGGGAGCTTAAGGTCAGTCGGCGGCGGTGACCGGACGCCAGCCCAGCGGGGTGGAGAGCACCATCGTGCTGGACGGCTGACCGTACGGGGCGAGCCGGTCGATCACGTCCTCGAAGGCATCCATCGACGCCGCCGCCACCTTCAACATCGAGCAGGCGTCCCCGGTGATCCGGTGGATCTCCAGGATCTCCGGCCAGGTCGGCACCTGCGGGTCGCGCAGGATGCAGTGCGAGCCGTAGCAGGACATCCGGATCAGCGCGATCACCGTCCAGCCGGCCCGGGTCAGGTCGACGTGCGCGTGGTAGCCGCTGACCACCCCGGACTCCTCCAGCCGGCGTACCCGTTCGGCCACCGCCGGCGGCGACAGATGCACCCGGCGGGACAGCTCGCTGAAGGAAAGTCGGGCATCGGCCTGCAACTCACGCAGCAGCGCCCAATCCATCTCGTCCACGGACACTTTCCCTTCGTTAACCGACCACCCAAATCTAGCCACCGACCTGCAGGCCGCGGCCGCGTACCGCCGTTGATCCGGTATTCAGCCGCGGACCGCAAGTCGGCAATCATGGGCGACACAGCAAAGGGAGGGCAGCCGACGTGAACAGCACCGACGTGGCCAACCCACCGGCCGTGCGGCCGGTGGACGCCGCCGAACGCGACGCCCGCGCCGCCGCCAACGCTGGCGAGCCGACCCTGGAGTTCGGCGACCGGGTGCCATACGACGCCTACGTGCACGCCAGCACCCTGCACAGCCTGCAGCGCACCCTCAGCGACGACCCCGGTGAAATGTCGTTCCTGATGGTCAGCCAGATCATGGAGCTGTACTTCGGGCTGACCCGCCACGAGCTGCGCGACGCCCAACGGCTGATCCGCGCCGACCAGGTGTGGGAGGCGCTGGCCCCGCTGCGCCGCGCCGCCCTGCACCTGGAAGGGCTCAACGCCTCCTGGCAGACGCTGCGCTGGATGACCCCGGCCGACTTCAACCGGTTCCGCAACCTGCTCGGTGAGGGCTCCGGCTTCCAGTCGGCGATGTACCGGCAGTTGGAGTTCATCCTCGGCATCCGGACCCCGTCGCTGATCCGCCCGTTCCGCCGCCAACCCGACGTGTACGCCGAGTTGGAGCAGGCCCTGCACGCGCCGAGCCTGTGGGACGACGTGATCGCCCTGCTCGCCCGCGTCGGCCACGACATCCCGACCGACCTGCTGACCCGCGACGTCGCCACCGAACACGAACCGCACCCGGCGGTCGAGGCCGCCTGGGTGGAGGTCTACCGGGTCAACGCCCCGGACAACCATCTGCGGCAACTCGGCGAGGCGTTGACCGAGGTCGCCGAACAGTTCGGCGACTGGCGGTACAAGCATCTCAAGGCGGTGCAGCGCACCATGGGCGCCAAGGTCGGCAGCGGCGGCTCCGCCGGGCTGGCCTGGCTGCAACGCAGCATGAACCGGGTGGTGTTCCCCGAGATCTGGTCCGCCCGGACCGGCATGTGAGAGGCTGCCGCATGTTCACAGAGGACGACGCCCGCCGCCGAGACGCCGCCGACCCCGGGCACCGCGACCTGTTCCACATCCCGCCGGCCACCGGCGGCGAACACCCCGACGTCGCCTACTTCGCCGGCAACTCCCTCGGCCTGCAACCGAAGGCCACCCGCGCCGAGCTGCTCGACGACCTCGACGACTGGGCCCGGCTCGGCGTCGAAGGCCACCTCGAAGCCGGCCGGCCGTGGCTGCCGTACCACGAACTTCTCACCGACACCGCCGCGCGACTGGTCGGCGCCCTGCCCAGCGAGACCGTGGTGATGAACTCGCTGACGGTCAACCTGCACCTGCTGATGGTGTCGTTCTACCGGCCGACCGGCGACCGCACCCGCATCGTCATCGAGGACTCGGCGTTCCCGTCGGACAGCTACGCGGTGCGCAGCCAGGCCGCCTTCCACGGCCTCGACCCCGACCGTACGGTGGTCCGACTGCGACCCCGCCCCGGCGAGGACACGCTGCGCACCGAAGACGTCGTCGACTGCCTGCGCACCGAGGGCGACCGGGTGGCGTTGGTGCTGCTCGGCGGGGTCAACTACCTGACCGGCGAACTGCTCGACATCCCGACGATCACCACCGCCGGCCGGGCCGCCGGCGCGATCGTCGGCTGGGACCTGGCGCACGCCGCCGGCAACGTGCCGCTGCGGCTGCGCGACTGGGGCGTCGACTTCGCCGCCTGGTGCTCCTACAAGTACCTCAACTCCGGTCCGGGGGCGCTGGCCGGGGCGTACGTGCACGAACGCCACCACGGCGATTCGACGCTGGCCCGCTTCGAAGGCTGGTGGAGCACCGAGCCGGCGACCCGGTTCGAGATGACCCCGGTGTCGCGGCCACCGGCCAGCGTCGACGCCTGGCAGATCTCCAACCCGCCGATCTTCGCGATGGGTCCGGTACGTACCTCGCTGCAGATCTTCGACAAGGTCGGCATGCCGGCGCTGCGCGACCGCAGCGAACGGCTCACCGGCTACCTCGAACAGCTGCTCGACGAGATCGTGCCCGGCCGGCCGATCAGCGTCGTCACGCCCCGGGATCCGGCCCGGCGCGGCTGCCAACTGTCCCTGCGTATCGGTGGCGTGTCGGGTGCCACCGGCGGCGGAGCACACGCGTTGACCGCCCGGCTGCGCCACGAACACGGGGTGATCGCTGACGCCCGGGAACCGGACATCGTCCGGCTCGCCCCGGTGCCGCTGTACTCGACGTACCACGACTGCTGGCGGGCCGCCCGGGCGCTCGCCGCGACCCTCCCGACGGAAGGCGGCGACGATGTCTGAACGTGCACCCGTCGCGGTGGTCGGCGCCGGCCTGGCCGGCAGCCTGCTCGCCTGCTTCCTGGCCCGCCGCAGCCTGCCGGTCACCCTCTACGAGCGCCGACCCGACCCGCGACGCGGCACCGCCGAACGCGGCCGGTCGATCAACCTGGCGTTGTCCGAACGCGGCCTGGACGCGTTGCGCCGCATCGGCCTGGCCGACCAGGTGCTCGCCGACGCGCTGCCGATGCCCGGCCGGATGATCCACCCGGTCGACGGTGACCTCGACTTCCAGCCGTACAGCGCCGACGAGCAGCGGGCGATCAACTCGATCAGCCGGGGCGCGCTCAACAACGCCCTGCTCGACGCCGCCGAGGCCGCGCCCGGGGTCACCGTCGTGTTCGACCACCGGCTCGTCGGCCTCGACCCTGACACCGGCGAGGCGACCTTCGACACCCCGCAGGGCACGGTCCGCGCGGACGCGCAGGTCGTGCTCGGCGCCGACGGCGCCGGTTCGGCGGTACGCGGCCAACTGCTCGCCCACGGCCTGGTCGACGAGAGCCTCGACTTCCTCGACTACGGCTACAAGGAGCTGACCATCCCGGCGGTCGGCGGCGACTACGCACTCGACCCCGGTGCGCTGCACATCTGGCCGCGCGGCACCTCGATGATGATCGCCCTGCCCAACCCGGACCGCTCCTTCACCTGCACCCTGTTCTGGCCGACCGGCGGTACGTCGAGTTTCGCCTCGCTGAGCAGCCCGGCGGCGATCGAACGGCACTTCCGTACCCACTACCCGGACGTGCCGCCGCTGGCACCGGACCTGGTCGACGACTACCAGCACAACCCGGTCGGTCTGCTCGGCACGGTGCGCTGCGACCCGTGGCAGGTCGGCGGCCGGGTGGCGCTGCTCGGCGACGCCGCGCACGCGGTCGTGCCGTTCTACGGCCAGGGCGCCAACTGCGCCTTCGAGGACGTCGTCGAGCTGGACCGCTGCCTCGACGACACCGGCGGCGACTGGGCGGCGGCGCTGCCGCTGTACCAGTCCCGCCGCCAGGACAACGCCGAAGCGATCGCCCAGATGGCGCTGGCGAACTTCGTCGAGATGCGCGACAAGGTCGCCTCCCCGACGTTCCAGACGTTCCGCAAGGTCGAACACGCCCTGGAACGGGCGTTGCCGGGGCGCTACGTGTCCCGGTACGAAATGGTCTCCTTCACCACCATCCCGTACGCCGAGGTCAGGCGACGGGTCCGCCGGCAGCACCAGCTCCTTGCGGCGGCGGTGGCCGGGACGGCGGCGCTGTCAGTAGGGGCACTCGGCGCCGCCGTCCACCGGCTCGTCCGGAAGGGACGCTCATGACCCTGTGGCACCCCGACCTGTACGTCGGCCGGCCGGCCGCCGACGGTCCCGGCCTGCTGCGCAGTTTCGTCGACGGCCGGTTCGTCGACACCGGGAAGCGGTTTGCGAAGGTGTCGCCGGTGTCCGGGGAGACGGTGTTCGAGGTGGCGGAGGCCGACTCGTCGACGGTCGACGCGGCGGTGGCGGCGGCGCGGTCGGCGTTGCGCGGACCCTGGGGTGACATGGCTGAGCGGGACCGGGCGGCGGTGTTGCGGGCGGTGGCCGACGAGTTGGACCGCCGGTTCGATGATCTGGTCGCCGCTGAGGTGGCGGATACCGGTAAGCCGGTCGGTCAGGCCCGGACGTTGGACATTCCGCGTGGGGCGGCGAACTTCCGGGCGTTCGCGGAGATCGCTGCGACGGCGCCGACCGAGTCGTTCACCACGGTCACCCCGTCCGGTGGTCGGGCGTTGAACTACGCGGTACGTAAACCGGTCGGTGTCGTCGCGGTGATCGTGCCGTGGAATCTGCCGCTGCTGCTGCTGACGTGGAAGGTGGCTCCGGCGCTGGCGTGCGGCAACGCTGTGGTGGTGAAGCCGAGTGAGGAGACGCCGGCGTCGGCGACGCTGCTCGCGGAGGTGATGGCGGCGGCCGGCGTACCCGACGGGGTGTTCAACCTGGTGCACGGGTTCGGGCCGGGCGCGGCGGGGGAGTGGCTGACCACCCATCCGGGGGTGGACGCGATCACGTTCACCGGTGAGTCGGCGACCGGGTCGGCGATCATGCGGGCGGCCGCTGACGGGGTGAAGGCGGTGTCGTTCGAGCTGGGTGGCAAGAACGCCGGGCTGGTGTTCGCCGACGCCGATCTGGACGCGGCGGTCGCGGGTTCGGTGCGGTCGTCGTTCACCAACGGCGGTCAGGTCTGTTTGTGCACCGAGCGGCTGTACGTGCAGCGGCCGGTGTTCGACGAGTTCGTCGACCGGCTGGCGGCCGCTGCCCGTGACGCCCGGTACGGCTGGCCCGCCGACGAGACGATCTCGACGATGCCGCTGATCTCGCGCGGCCACCGGGACAAGGTGCTCGGCTTCTACGATCTGGCCCGCGCCGAAGGCGCGCAGATCCTTGCTGGTGGTGGCGTGCCGGCCTTCGGTGACCCCCGTGATGGTGGCGCGTACGTGGAGCCGACAGTGTTGACCGGGCTCGGTCAGTCTGCGCGGCTGGTGCGGGAGGAGGTGTTCGGCCCGATCTGCCACATCGCTCCGTTCGACACCGAGGAGGAGGCGTTCGCGCTGGCCAACGACTCCGACTACGGGCTGGCCGCGACGGTGTGGACCCGCGACGTGGGGCGGGCGCACCGGGCCGGTGCCCGACTGGACGCCGGCATCGTCTGGGTCAACACCTGGTTCCTGCGGGACCTGCGCACCCCGTTCGGCGGAGTGAAGGCCTCCGGCGTCGGCCGGGAGGGCGGCGTGCACTCGCTCGACTTCTACTCCGAACTGACAAACGTCTGTGTGGATCTGACATGAGCGTGACTGTGGACATCGAGGCCGCCATCGCGGCGTTGACCGGGGCGTACGACACCGGGGTGCCGTGCCCGCCGCTGCGGGACCGGCTGCTGCCGGTCGGTGACGTGGCGGCCGCGTACGCGGTGCAGCGGGAGTTGGTGGCCGGTTGGACAGGGGCCGGGCGGCGTCGGGTGGGGGCGAAGATCGGCCTGACGTCGCCGGTGGTGCAGGCCGCGTTCGGCGTCTACCAGCCGGATTTCGGGGTGTTGTTCGCCGACATGGCGGTGCCGGATGGTGATGAGGTCGACCTGGGTGGGTTGATCCAGCCCAGGGTGGAGGCGGAGGTGGCGTTCGTGCTCGGCGCGGATCTGCCGGACGGGCCGGCGACCGTGGTCGACGTGCTGCGGGCGACCGACTTCCTGCTGCCGGCGGTCGAGATCGTCGACTCCCGGATCACCGACTGGGACATTTCCATCGTGGACACGGTGGCGGACAACGCCTCGTCGGGGCTGTTCGTGCTCGGCGATCGGCCGGTGCCGCCGGCCGACGTGGACCTGCGGGGGTGCGGCATGGTGCTGGAGTCCGCCGGTGTGCCGGTGTCGGTGGGTGCCGGTGCCGCCTGCCTCGGTAACCCGGTGCACGCCGTCGCCTGGCTGGCCTCGACCATGGCCGCTGCGGGGGATCCGTTGCGGGCCGGTGACGTCGTGCTCTCCGGCGCGCTGGGCCCGATGGTGCCGGTCACCCCAGGAGCGGCGTACCAGGCACGGATCGCCGGGCTCGGCTCGGTGCGGACCAGATTCAGCGCGAAACCGGCCGACCGGTCGGCCGACGGCGAGTCAGGGGAGGGGTCGTAGTGGGTGTCGGGGTGGCGGTGATCGGGTCGGGCAACATCGGCACCGACCTGATGATCAAGGTGCTGCGGCTGTCGGAGTCGCTGGACATGGTGGCGATGGTCGGCATCGACCCGGAATCGGACGGGCTGGCCCGCGCCCGCCGGTTGGGTGTGGCGACCACCGCCGACGGCGTCGACGGCCTGGTGGCGATGCCCGAGTTCGCCGACGTGCGACTCGTCTTCGACGCCACGTCGGCCGGCGCGCACCGGCGCAACAACGAGATCCTGCAGGCTTACGGCCGGACGGTGGTGGATCTGACCCCGGCCGCGGTCGGCCCGTACGTGGTGCCCCCGGTCAATCTGGACGCTCATTTGGGCGTGTCGAACGTCAACATGGTCACCTGCGGTGGGCAGGCGACCGTGCCGGTCGTCGCCGCCGTCACGCGGGTGGCCCCGGTCGCGTACGCGGAGATCGTCGCGTCGATCGCGTCCCGCTCGGCCGGTCCGGGCACGCGGGCCAACATCGACGAGTTCACCCGGACCACCGCCCGCGCCCTGGAGGTCGTCGGCGGTGCCGGCACAGGTAAGGCGGTCATCGTGCTGAACCCGGCGGACCCGCCGCTGCTGATGCGTGACACCGTCTACTGCCTGATCCCGGCCGGCGTCGACACCGGCCGGGTGGCCGCCTCGGTGGACGCCATGGTGGCGTCGGTCGCCGGGTACGTGCCCGGCTACCGGCTCAAACAGGCCGTGCAGTTCGACCCGGTCGACGCGTACGTGCCGGCGCTGGGCAGCCACTTCACCGGCACCCAGGTGTCGGTGTTCCTGGAGGTCTCCGGTGCCGGGCACTACCTGCCCGCGTACGCCGGCAACCTCGACATCATGACCTCGGCCGCGTTGCGTACCGCCGAACGTCTGGTCGCTGTCCGAGCGGAGGCACGGTCATGACCCGCCTGTACGTCCAGGACGTCACGTTGCGCGACGGCATGCACGCCATCAGGCACCGCTACGCCGTCGACCAGGTGCGGCAGATCGCCGCCGCGTTGGACGCGGCCGGCGTCGACGCGATCGAGGTCGCCCACGGCGACGGCCTGGCCGGCTCGTCCGTCACCTACGGCCACGGCGCGGCGTCGGACGCCGACTGGATCCGTGCTGCCGCCGAGTCGATCAGCCGGGCGACGTTGACCACGCTGCTGCTGCCCGGCATCGGCACCATCGACGACCTGCGGGCGGCCCGCGACCTCGGCGTCACCAGCGTCCGGATCGCCACCCACTGCACCGAGGCCGACATCGCCGCCCAGCACATCGGCTGGGCCCGCGACCAGGGTATGGACGTCGCCGGCTTTTTGATGATGTCGCACATGAACACCCCCGAAGGGCTCGCGCAGCAGGCCAAGCTGATGGAGTCGTACGGGGCGCACTGCGTCTACGTCACCGACTCCGGTGGCCGGCTGCTGATGGACGACGTCGCCGCCCGGGTCGACGCCTACCGGGCCGTGCTCGACCCGCAAACGCAGATCGGCATCCACGCCCACCACAACCTGTCCCTCGGCGTGGCCAACAGTGTGATCGCCGTGCAGCACGGCACCACCCGGGTCGACGCCTCCCTCGCCGGCATGGGCGCCGGGGCCGGCAACGCCCCCCTCGAAGTCTTCACCGCCGTCGCCGACCTGCACGGCTGGAAACACGGCTGCGACACGTTCGCCCTGATGGACGCCGCCGAGGACCTGGTCCGGCCGCTGCAGGACCGGCCGGTCCGGGTCGACCGGGAAACCCTGTCGCTCGGCTACGCCGGCGTCTACTCCAGCTTCCTGCGCCACGCCGAACGCGCCGCCGACCGCTACAACCTGGACGTGCGGTCCATCCTGGTCGAACTCGGCCGCCGCAGGATGGTCGGCGGCCAGGAAGACATGATCACCGACGTCGCCCTCGACCTCGCCGACGCCGCCAACACCGCCCACGGAGGTGCGCAGTGACCACCAGCGCAGACGTCGACCTCGCCGGGTTGGCCGCCCGGCTCGACGAGGCGGCCGTCACCGGCACCCCGATTCCGCAACTCGCCGCCGCCCACCGGGTCGACGTCGACGCCGCCTACGCGGTGCAGCAGGCCCTGATCGCCCGCCGCACCGGCCGGGGCGAACGCCTCGTCGGCGCCAAGATGGGGCTGACCAGCCAGGCGAAGATGGTCCAGGTCGGCGTCGACTCCCCGATCCTCGGCCAACTCACCGACACCACGCAGGTGCCCGACGGCGGCAACGTCGACATCTCCGGACTGATCCACCCCCGGGTCGAACCGGAGATCGCCTTCCTCCTCGACCGGCCGCCGACACCCGGGATGCCGTTCACCGACGCGGTGCGGGCCGTCGCCCCCGCGCTGGAGGTCATCGACTCCCGCTACCGCGACTTCACCTTCTCGCTGCCCGACGTGATCGCCGACAACACCTCGGCAGCCCTGTACGTCGTCGGGCCCTGGCAGCCGGTCCCGGACGGCGTCGACAACCTCGGCGTACTCCTCGACATCGACGGACGCACGGTGCAGACCGGATCCACCGCCGCGATCCTCGGCGACCCCCGCCGGGCCCTCGCCGCCGGCGTCGCCCTCGCCGACCGGCACGGCCCGGCTTTGCGGGCCGGCTGGATCTTCCTGGCCGGCGCGGCCACCGCCGCGGTGCCGCTGGCCCCCGGCGCGCACGTGCGGGCCACCGTCCAAGGGCTCGGCACCGCCGCCTTCACCACCAACGCAGGAGGTGACCGATCATGACCGCGCACCTGGTCACCGGCAAAGCCACCCCACGCGGCAAATTTCCACACGTCAAAACAGCTGGCGGATTCATCTTCGTCTCCGGAACGTCCAGCCGCCGCCCCGACAACACCATCGCCGGCGCCACCGTCGACGAATACGGCACCACCCAACTCGACATCCGGGAACAGACCCGCGCCGTCATCGCCAACATCGCCGACCTGCTCGCCGCCGCCGGCGCCGGCCTCACCGACCTGGTCTCCGTCACCACCTACCTGGTCAACATGAACGACTTCGGCGGCTACAACCAGGTCTGGGCCGAGAACTTCGACCACACCGGACCGACCCGCACCACCGTCGCCGTCCACCAACTACCCCACCCGCACCTGCTCATCGAGATCCAGGCCGTCGCCGTGGCACCGGCCGACGCCCCCACCCGGAAGGAGTGACACCCGTGAGCGACATCGCCGAACCGGTCAACTTTCCCAACTGGATCAGCGAGAACGAGCACCTGCTCAAGCCGCCGGTGAACAACAAGCAGATGTTCCCCACCGGCGACGATTTCATCGTGCAGGTCGTCGGCGGCCCCAACCAGCGCACCGACTTCCACGTCGACCCGTACGAGGAATTCTTCTATCAGGTCAAAGGCAACATGCACGTCAACCTGATGACCGACGACGGGCCGCAGACCGTGCACATCCGCGAAGGCCAGATGTGGGTGCTGCCCGGATTCGTACCGCACTCGCCGCAACGCCCGGAGGCCGGCTCGATCGGTGTCGTCATCGAACGGGTCCGCGAGGAGGGCACCCTGGAGAAGTTCCAGTGGTACTGCCTCGACTGCGGAAACCTGGTGCACGAGGTGGAGTTGCAGGTCCGCGACATCGTCGCCGACCTGCCGCCGGTCTTCACCGCCTTCTACGGTGACGAGTCCGCGCGTACCTGCGACAAGTGCGGCGCGCTGCACCCGGGCAAGGGCTGAGCCTCACCGTGACCGACGCCGGGCAGACCATCGACGTCCACACCCACCTGGTGCCCAAGGGCTGGCCGGATCTCGCCGCCGCCTGTGGCGGGACCGGCTGGCCGTGGCTGCGGGTCGACTCCGAACGCGCCGCCATGATCATGGTGGGTCAGACGGAGTTCCGGCCGGTCGGCCCGCAGACCTGGGACCCGGCCACCCGGATGTCCGACATGGATGTCGACGGGGTCGACATGCAGGTGGTCTCCCCGACGCCGGTGTTCTTCGCCTACGACCGGCCGGCAGACCAGGCGGTGAAGGTGGCCCGGATCTTCAACGACCTGACCCTGGAGGTCACCGCCGCCGGTGGCGGTCGGCTGATCCCGTTCTGCCAGGTGCCGTTGCAGGACCCGGACGCCGCCTGCGCCGAGCTGGACCGCTGCCTCGCTGCCGGGCACGCCGGGGTGGAGATCGGCAACCACGTCGGTGACCGTGACCTCGACGACGCCGGCGTCGTCGCCTTCCTGCGGCACTGCGCCGACGTCGGGGCACCCGTGTTTGTCCACCCGTGGGACATGCCGGACGGGCCACGGCTGGACCGGTGGATGGCCCGCTGGCTGTCCGGCATGCCCGCCGAGACCCACCTGTCGATTCTCGCGCTGATCCTCGGCGGCGGCTTCGACCAGCTGCCCCGTACGCTGCGGATCTGCTTCGCCCACGGCGGCGGCAGCTTCCCGTTCTGGCTGGGCCGCGCCGACAACGCCTGGCACCGCCGGGGCGACGTGGTACGCGGTCGGTCGGCGCACCCGCCGAGCCACTACGTCGACCGGTTCTACGTCGACTCGGTGGTGTTCGACCCGGCGGCGCTGCGGCTGCTGGTCGACACGATGGGTGCCGACCGGGTGCTGCTGGGCAGCGACTACCCGTACCCGCTGGGGGAGCGGCCGGTCGGCGCGGTGCTCGACAAGGCGGACTTCCTCACCGCCGACCAGCGGGTCGCCCTGCGCGGCGGAAACGCCCGCCGCTACCTCACTGGCTGACCCAGCTTACCGTTGGCGGAGCCGGTCAGCGTACGGACGTGATCTTGGCCAGGGTGACGAAGGCGGACCAAGCGGCGGGGGCGAAGGTCAGGGTGCCGCCGTCGCGGTCCTTGGTGTCGCGGACGTGGACCCGGCCGGGGAGGTTGTCGGCGACCTCGACACAGTCACCGCCAGCGGGGTTGCTGCGGGTCGACTTGCGCCAGCGAGGGGTGGTGCTCAGCTCCATGTCTGCACCGCTTTCAGG